>NZ_SMKH01000210.1 GCF_004348515.1 Actinomadura sp. KC345
GGCGATGAGGCCGATGGGGTGGGCGAGCGACACGTCGATCAGCTCGGTCGCGCCCTTCGCGGTGACCCGCGCGCCGTCGTCCGCGTTCGAGCGCTTGGCCTTCTCGAAGTCGGGCAGCGGGACGTCGTACTTGGCGAACAGCCCGACGAGGAAGTTCCAGTGCTCCTCGGGGACCGCGGCGAGCAGGGCGTCGATGCCGCCGCCGCCCTCCGCCGCCTTGTCGATCTTGCCGGGGACCAGGACGTCCACACCGTAGGGGCGGCCATTCACCTGGTCGTCGATCCAGCGCAGCTCCTCTTCGAGGCGGTCGGGGGTGTAGGCGACCGCCCCGAGGACGCCGAAACCGCCCGCGTTGGTCACGGCGGCGACGACGTCGCGGCAGTGGCTGAAGGCGAACAGCGGGAACTCGATGCCGAACCGTGCGCAGACCTCGGTGTTCATGACCCGAACGCTACTGGACCGAATGCAATTCGGTCTACTCGCGGAAGAGGACGTAGGACTCGCCCTCGTCCGGGTGCACGAACGCCGCGCGGAGGGGGAGGCCCTCGCGCAGGGACTCCGGGGCGACGCCGTCCAGCCGGGCGTGCAGCCAGGGGCCTTCGGCGAGTTCCACCAGCGCCAGGTGGGCCGGTGGCCCGGCCCCGTTCCGGGAGTGGGTGACGGTCCAGGTGACCAGGGTCGCCTCGCCGCTCGCCTCGGCCCACACGAGGTCCTCGCCGCCGCACCCGGGGCAGCCGGTCTCGTCCGGCGCGAACCAGCGGTCGCACGCCTCGCAGCGCCTGATCACGAGCCGGCCGGCGGCGGTGCCGTCGAAGAACGGGTCGGTGCGGCCGTCCCGCCGCAGGACGCCGATGTCCATGCTCAGGCCCCCTTCTCGTGCGGGCTGACGATGAGGGTCGAGTGGTGGTCGAGGATGCCGCCGTTGCCGCTGACCAGAATCACCTCGTTGGACGGGGCCTGCCGCTCGCCGCCGTCCCCGCGCGCCTGGATCACGGCCTCCGACAGGGGCGTCATGCCCCACATGTAGTACGCCGAGAGCTGGCCGCCGCCGGTGTTGGTCGGCAGCGACCCGCCGGGGCCGAGCGCGCCGGACGCGGCGAACGCGCCGCCCTCGCCCTTGGCGCAGAACCCGTAGTCCTCCAGCGACACCAGCACCGTGTAGGTGTAGCAGTCGTACAGCTCGCACACGTCCACGTCGGACGGCGTGATCCCCGCCATCTTCATCGCCGTCGCGCCCGACGACGCGGCGCCCGTCGTCAGGCCGAACTCGCTGCCGCGCTCCTTGCGGTGCCCGGGATGGCCCTGCCCCCAGCCCCACAGGTGGACGGGCGGCCGGGCGAGGTCGCGGGCCCGGTCGGCGCCGGTGACCACGACGGCGACGGCGCCGTTGGAGACCAGGCAGCAGTCCAGCAGGTGCAGCGGCTCGGACACCCAGCGGGACTCCTGGTGGTCGGCCAGGGTGATCGGCTCGCGCATCTGGGCGAGCGGGTTGCGCGACGCCCACTCCCGCGTCGACACGGCGATCGCGCCGAGCTGCTCGCTGGTGGTGCCGTAGCGGGTCATGTGCCGCTGCGCGGCCAGGGCGTAGTGCGAGTTGACGCTGCGCAGTCCGAGCGCCGCCGTCATCCCGCCGAACCCGTACCACTCGCGGGCGTCGCGGTTGTAGGCCGAACCGGCCGACTCCTTCGGCTTCAGCGGCGCGTCCGCGAACACGCAGGCGACGGTGGTGGCCGTGCCGCTCAGCACCGACATCGCCGCGTACGACAGCATCGCGCCGGCGGTCGCGCCGAACGCGTTGACCTGGGAGAGCAGCCGCAGGTCGCGGAGTCCGAGGGCGCCCGCCAGCTCGATGCCGGGGGAGCCGCCCAAGCCGTGGCTGACCAGGAGCCCGTCCAGGTCGCCGAGATCCAGCCCCGCGTCGGCGACCGCGAGCCGCACCGCGTCGGCGGCGAGCCGCCGCGGGCTCCGCCCGTACACCTTGCCGAGCTCGGTCATCCCGAGTCCTGCGATCGCTGTGCCCATCACTCCAACCTCGCCCCTCCACGCTTACCCGGCAACGGTACCGAATGGCGTTCGGTGCAATCCACGGCGGGGCGGGCCGAGATCAGGAGGACGGCGTCCGCGCGCGGAAGGCGCCGCGGTAGGCCAGCGGTGAGGCGCCGACGCTGCGGGCGAAATGGGCGCGCAGCGTCACCGGCGACCCGAAGCCCGCCTCGGTCGCGACGCGCTCGACCGGCAGGTCCGTGGTCTCCAGGAGCTGCTGCGCGCGGTGGACGCGGGCGCGCGACAGCCATCGCAGCGGTGTCGTGCCCGCCTGCTCGCGGAACCTCCGGGTCAGCGTCCGGACGCTGACGGACGCGTGGCGCGCGATGTCGTCCAGGGTCAGCGGCCGGTGAAGGTTGGCCTCCAGCCAGGCCAGCGTCGGCTGCAGGGCCGCCACGTCGTCCGGCGGGTCCTCGTGCCGGATGTACTGGGCCTGCCCGCCGTCCCGCTGCGGCGGCATGATGATGCGGCGCGCCGTCCGGGCGGCCGTCGCCGAGCCGTGGTCCTGGCGGACGATGTGCAGGCACAGGTCGATCCCCGCCGCGACCCCGGCGGAGGTCAGCGTCCGCCCGTCGTCCACGTACAGCACCGACGGGTCGACTTCGACGTCCGGATACCGCCGCGCCAGCGCCTTCGCGTAGCTCCAGTGCGTGGTGGCGCGCCGCCCGTCGAGCAGCCCGGCGGCCGCGAGGACGAACGCGCCGACGCAGATCGACGCGATCCGCGCGCCGCGGTCCGCCGCGTCGCGCAGGGCGTCCAGCACCTCGGCGGGCGGGACGGCCCGCACGTCCTCGTGGCCCGGGACGACGATCGTGTCGGCCGCCGCCAGAGAGTCCAGGCCGAACGGTGTCTCCAGCCGCATGCGGCCCAGCATCGGGGACGTCTCCGCGCCGCCCGGCGGGGTGCATGCCCGCACCTCGTACAGCGGGGCGTTCCCGGACGTGGTCGTCGTGCCGAACACCTGGCCCGGGACCGACAGATCGAACGCCACCACCCCGTCGAGCGCGAGCACCGCCACCACGTGCATGGCCAGAACATAGCGCATATCGGCAATCCGGACACTGGCCGGAGGGCGGCGCCGCGGCGGACGATCGATGCGTCCACCCGATCACGTTCGAGGAGCATCGATGGCCGACCACTTCGCCGAGTTCTCCCTGCCCGACACCGACCTGACCCGCAAGGCCTACGACCTGGTGTTCTCCGAAGCGACGGAGACGATCGCCAACCACAGCGCGCGGACCTACCTGTTCGCCCGCGCCATCGGGGAACGGCGAGGGCTGCGTCCCGCCGCCGACTACGACGACGAGGTGCTGTTCCTGGCGAGCGTCCTGCACGACATCGGGCTCACCGAGAGGGGGGACGGCGCCCAGCGGTTCGAGGTGGACGGCGCCGACCGCGCCGCGGAGTTCCTGAGCGGGCACGGGCTGGACGACGAGCGGGTGCGGGTCGTGTGGGAGGCGATCGCGCTGCACGCCAGTTTGGGCATCGCCCACCGGATGCGGCCGGAGATCGCCCTCACCCACGCCGGGACGGGCGCCGACATCGCCGGATTGGACGCCGGGACGCTCCCCGAGGGCCTCTCCGACCGCGCGCACGGCGCGTTCCCCAGGGGCGGCGGCGGTCCGGAGATCACCGCGGCCATCATCGACCAGATCGCCCGGAACCCGGCCAAGGCGCCGATCGGCTCGTTCCCCGGCGAGATCGCGCGCCAGCACGGTGCCGACGCGCCCGCCCCGGAGTGGCGGGAACTCGTCGCCTCCGCCTGGCCCGGGGTCGGGTGAGCGCGGCATCGGAGGCGGGCTCCGGCCGCCCCCGGCGCCGACGAGAGTCGCCCGCGTCCCCGGGGCGACGGGGACGCGGGCGACGGCCGCCTGCGGGATCCTGTCAGGAGGCCAGGACCGCCTGCAGGAAGTCCCGGGTGCGCTGCTCGGCCGGCTCGCCGAAGATCTGGTCCGGGTGGCCGGCCTCGACGATCTGGCCCTGGTCGAACATCAGGACCCGGTCGGAGATGTCCTTGGCGAAGGCCATCTCGTGGGTGACGCACAGCAGGGTCAGGTCGCTCTGCCGGGCGATGTCGCGCAGCAGGTCCTGGACGCCGACGACGAGCTCGGGGTCCAGCGCCGAAGTGACCTCGTCCAGCAGCAGCACGCGGGGCTGCATGGCGAGCGCGCGCGCGATCGCCACCCGCTGCTGCTGGCCGCCCGACAGCTGGGTCGGGTGAGCGTCGATCTTGTCGGCGAGCCCGACCATCTCCAGCAGGCCCTTGGCGCGCTCGACCGCCTCGTCCTTGGAGACCCCCAGCACGCGCACCGGCCCCTCGGTGAGGTTGCGCAGCACGTTCATGTTGGGGAACAGGTTGAACTGCTGGAACACCATGCCGACCTGCTTGCGCATCTCGTGCAGGTGCTTCTGGTTGGCCGGGACCCGTTTGCCGCCCCGCTCCATGTGCCACAGCGTCTCGTCGCCGATCCAGATGACGCCCTCGTTGAGGGTCTCCAGCGTCATCAGCAGCCGCAGGATGGTGGTCTTGCCCGACCCGCTCGGCCCGATGAGCGTCACGCGCTCCCCGGGCTCCACGGTGAAGTCGAGCTCGCGGAGCACGACGTTGTGGCCGAAGCGCTTGACCACCTTCTCGAAGCGGATGCCGGGCGCGCTCCCGTGCGGAAGCTCGGCGGCGGGCCCGCCCTCCGGCGCGTCGTCCTTCTTGGAGAGGTTCTTCTCCGTCGAGACGTCCTTCTTCTCGGAGGCGCTCTCGTCGGCCGCGACGCGCTTCGGGCTCGGTTCGCCCTCCGGGTCCTTGGGCGTCGGGGCTTCCGGTGTGCTGTCAGTTGGTGGCATAGCGCCTCTCCAAGCGGCGGACGAGTATCGAGGATATGACGCTGACCACGACGAACAACAGGCCGACCATCGTCATCGGCTCCAGGAACTGGCCGTTCACCGACCCGACCCTGTTGGCCTGGAAGAGCAGTTCCGCGACGTTGATCGCGAACAGCATCGGCGAGTCCTTGAACATCGCGATCAGGTAGTTGCCGAGCGTCGGGATCACCCGGCGGATCGCCTGCGGCAGGATGACGTCCAGCCACACCCTCGACTTCGGCAGGTTGAGGGCCGTGCACGCCTCCCACTGCCCCCTGGGGACGTCGGCGATCCCCGCCCGGTACACCTCGGCCGTGTAGGTCGAGTAGTGGATGCCGAGCGTGATGATCCCGGCCGTCAGCGGTGACAGCGTGATGCCCCAGGTGGGCAGGACGAAGAACACGAAGTACAGCTGCGGGATCAGCGGCGTCGACCTGATGAACTCCGTGACCCACCGGACCGTCTGGTTGACGGCCTTGTACGGCGTGCGGCGCAGCAGCGTCCACACCATGCCCAGGATCAGGGCGATCACGTAGCCGGCCAGCGTGGCGATGATGGTGTAGCGCAGCCCGCTCAGCAGGTCGGGGAGGATCTCACCCGTGTATTCCCAGTTCCAGGTCATCAGCCCGATACCCCCGCTCCGGGGGAACCGGCCGCGACCGTGCCGAGCGACGGCTCACTGGGAAGGCTGCGGCCCAGCATGCGGTCCACCCGCCGCTCGGCGTAGCGGACGCACAGCTGCAGGACCTGCGCGATGATGAAGTACAGGACGAGGACCACCGAGAACGCCGCGACGGTCTCCCCGCTGCTGCCCTGGATGTTCTTCGACACGCGGGTGAGGTCGACCAGGGTGGCCAGGGACACGATGGCCGTCCCCTTCATCAGCTCGATGATCAGGTTGCCGAAGGGCGGCAGCATCAGCGCGAAGGCCTGCGGCAGCAGGACCCGCCGCATCCGCTGGAACGGCGTGAAGTTCAGCGCCACCGTCGCCTCGTACTGGGCCTTCGGCACCGCGTTGACCGAGCCGCGGACCACCTCCGCGCCGTAGGCGCCGACGTTCAGGCCGAGCGCGAGCACGGCCGCGAACATCGGGGTGAACCGCAGCCCGATCAGGGGCAGCGCGTAGAAGAACCAGAACAGCAGCACCAGTGTCGCGTTGCCGCGGAAGAACTCCACGTACACCCGGTTGAGGACACGCACGGGCGCGTGGCGGGAGGTTCCCGCCAGGCCGAAGACCAGGGCGAGCACCAGCGCCAGCCCGCCCCCGTAGATGGTGAGCTGAAAGGTGAGCCAGGCGCCTTTCAGCCACTGCTCGTAGCTGCTGAGGACGTCCCCCACCGGATCAGCCCCGGCAGAACTTGTCGGCCGTGTCGTCCGCGGCCGGCATCTCCGCCTGGGTGAAGCCGAACGGCTGCAGGATCGGCAGCAGCTTCTTCTCCTGCTTCAGCTTCTCGAGCTGCTGGTTCCAGGCGTTCAGCAGGTCGGTGTCGGCCTTGCGGAACGCGAACGCGCCCGCGCCGAACTGCTCCTTGCCGTCGATGACGGGAGTGAACGGCTCGGTGACCTCGAAGCCCTCGCCCTCGTGCTTGGACAGCAGGTCGGCGAGCGAGATGCGGGTCAGCCAGATGCAGTCGATGCGCCCGGCCTTGAGGCCCTCGTATGCGCTCGCCTGGTCGGCGTAGGTCTTGATGTTGCCCTTCTTCACGCCGGTGCTCTCGGCGTAGCCGGCCTCGACGGCACCGGTCAGCACGCCGACGTTGACGCCCTTCTTGCCCGGGTCCTCGGCGCCCTTGAGCCCCTCGGGGTTGCCTTCCTTCACCATGAACGCGCTCTTGGCGACGTACTCGGGGTTGGCGAACGCCGCGGAGGCGCAGCGCTCCGGCGTGATGAACATTCCGGCGGCGATCGTGTCGAACCGCCTGGCGTTGAGCCCCGCGATCAGGCCGGCGAAGTCCACCTGGACTCCCTTGACCTCGTTGATCCCGAGCTCCTTGAAGATGACCCGGGCCAGCTCGGGCGCCTCACCGGTCAGCTTGCCCGACTTGTCCGTGAAGCCGTAGGGCGCCTCGTTGGCGAAGCCAACGGTGATGGACCCCGCGCTCTTGGCCTTCTCCAGCGTGCCGCCACCGGCCCGCTCCTCTTCCGGATCCGTCGTGGAGCAGCCCGCCGCGGCCAGCGGCGCCGCGGCGGACAGCAGCACGGCGGTACGGAGGAAGTCGCGTCTCGAGGAAGTCATCATCGAACTCCTGGGATGGGTGCGCTCCCGCCCCCGCGGGGGACCTGGGGCGGCCCCCCGCGAGCACGGGAGCAGGGCGGGTCGGGGTTATCGAATTGTTGTGTTCATTCAGCCGCCCACGGGGGTGAAGTCGCGGGCGCCGATGAACTCCGGACGCGGTGCCGGCGCCGAGAACGGTTCGACACAGGCGTTCTCGACACTGTTGAACACGATGAACACGTTGGAACGCGGGAACGGGGTGATGTTCCCGTTCGAGCCGTGCATGCAGTTGCAGTCGAACATGGTGGCAGAGCCCGCAGCCCCTGTGAACAGCTCGATCCCGTGTTTGTCGGCGAGGATCGAGAGGCTGCTCGGATCGGGAGTCCCGATCTCCTGAGCGCGCAGGGACTCCTTGTAGTGGTCGTCCGGGGTCTCCCCGACGCACGCCACGAAGGTCTTGTGCGAGCCAGGCATAATCATTAGCCCGCCATTGTGCACGAAATTCTCGGTGAGCGCGATGGATATGCTCACCGCGCGCATCCGGGGCATGCCGTCCTCCGCGTGCCAGGTCTCGAAGTCCGAGTGCCAGTAGAACTCCTTGCCACTGAACCCTGGCTTGTAGTTGACCCGGCTCTGGTGAACGTAAACCTCGGAGCCGAGAAGTTGCCGGGCCCGGCCGACGACGCGGGGGTCGCGGATGAGGGAGGCGAAGACCTCGCTGATCTTGTGGATCTCGAAGATGGAGCGGACCTCGTCCGAGCCGCGCTCGGTCACCGTGCGCTCGTCGGCCAGGATCTGCGGGTCCGCGGACAGCCTGCGCAGCTCGGCGCGGTAGTCCTCGACCTCCTCCGGCGCGATCAGCTGGTCGACGGACAGAAATCCGTTGGTCTCGAACGAGTCGAGGGTGGCGGCGTCGATCGGCCCGTCCTCCGGGGCTCCGTACACGACGGGGTCCTGCCGGTACAGCAGCGCGGCCTCGGCGGCCTTCCGGGTGGGGTAGGCGTCGTCGATGGTCGGATGCGACTCGATGATGCTCATGCGTCCTCCTCGGTCAGCAGCGGATAGACCCCGTTCTCGTCATGGACCTCCCGCCCGGTGACAGGTGGATTGAACACGCAGACGGTCTTCAGGTCCGTGTGCGCCCTCACCGTGTGGTGGTCGTGCTCGTTCAGCAGGTACATCACGCCCGGCGCGAGCTTGTGCTTCTCGCCGGTCTCGTCGTCGGTCAGCTCCCCCTGGCCCTCGATGCAGTAGACGGCCTCGATGTGGTTCGCGTACCACATCTTCGTCTCGGTGCCCGCGTACAGGATCGTCTCGTGCATCGAGAAGCCGACGCCCTCCTTGGCGAGGACGAACCGGCGGCTGCACCACGTCGGCGCCTGCACGTCCCGTTCGGTACCGATGATCTCGTCAAGGGAACGAACAATCATGAATCTCCTCTTTCCAGCTCTGCCCCGGGCCGGGCCCCTCGGGGAGCCCGGCCCCGTTCGGGCGGTGTTGCGCTCAGCTCAGACGGCGACCTTCTGGCGGACGGCCTCCAGGGAGTCGGCGATGATCTCCAGGCCCTGGCCGAGTTCGGCCTCGGTCGTGGTGAGCGGCGGCAGCAGCTTGACGACCTCGCCCTCGGGGCCGGAGGTCTCCATCAGCAGCCCGCGCGCGAACGCCTCGGAGCACACCTTCGGCGCCGTCTCGGGGTCGTTCATCACCAGGCCCCACGCCAGGCCCCGGCCGCGGACGGAGTCCACGGCGCCGGCGTGCGTGATCGCGATCGACTCCAGCGCCGCCTGCACCTGCTGGCCCTTGGCGAGGGTCTCCTTCTCCATGTCGTCGCCCGTCCAGTAGTCCTCCAGGGCGCCGACGGCCGTGACGAACGCGGGGTTGAAGCCGCGGAACGTGCCGTTGTGCTCGCCCGGGTCCCACACGTCCAGCTCCCGCTTCATGAGCGTGATCGCGAACGGGAGCCCGTAGCCGCTGAGCGACTTGGACAGGCAGACGATGTCCGGGGTGATCCCGGCCTCCTCGAAGCTGAAGAACGACCCGGTGCGGCCGCAGCCCATCTGCACGTCGTCGACGATCAGCAGGATGTCGTGGCGGCGGCACAGGTCCTGGAGGCCGCGCAGCCACTCGGCGGTGGCGACGTTGATGCCGCCCTCGCCCTGGACGGTCTCCACGATCACGGCGGCGGGCTTGTCCAGGCCGCTGCCGCTGTCCTCCAGCATCGTCTCGAACAGCAGGAAGTCGGGCGTCCGGCCGTCCAGGTAGTTGTCGTAGGGCATCGCGACGCCGTGGCCGAGCGGCACGCCCGCGCCGGTGCGCTTCATCGAGTTGCCCGTCACGGCGAGCGCGCCGAGCGTCATGCCGTGGAAGGCGTTGGTGAAGCTGATGACGGACTCGCGGCCGGTGTACTTGCGGGCGAGTTTGAGCGCGGCCTCGACCGAGTTGTTGCCCGCGGGACCGGGGAACTGCACCTTGTAGTCGAGGGCGCGCGGCCGGAGCACGTACTCGTTGAACCGTTCCAGGAACTCCCGCTTGGCGGAGGTGTACATGTCGAGGCTGTGCACGACCGCGTCGCCGGCGAGGTAGTCGATCAGCCTGCGTTTCAGTTGCGGGTTGTTGTGCCCGTAGTTGAGGGTTCCGGCGCCGGCGAAGAAGTCCAGGTAGCGCTTGCCGTTCTCATCGGTCATGTAGCTGCCCTGGGCGGTGGTGAACACCGTGGGCCAGCCGCGGCAGTAGCCGCGGACTTCTGATTCCAGGCGGGCGAAGACGTCCATGTCTGCCTCCAAGGCAGGTCGGTGTGGGGGAGCGGACGGGGGTGTGTGATGGATCAGTTCGCGTCGGTGATCGGGCCGATCCGGAAGAGCACCTCGGGCTCGTGTCCCCCATCGGGGAAGTGCTCCGCGCCGAACAGCGGGCTGCGGGCGAGTTCGCATCCGCGGTCACGGGCGAACGATGCGAACATCGCGGTGGACGCGGTGTTGTCCGGCGTGACCGTCGCCTCCAGGAACCGGTGCCCGCGCGGGACGAGCCGGTCGGCGAGGCTGTCGAGCATGCGGCGGGCGAGGCCCTGGCCGCGGTGGTCGTGGTCGACGGCGACCTGCCACACGAAGAACGTGTCGGGCCGGGACGGGCGGACGTAGCCGGTGATGAATCCGCACGGGGCGCCGGCGTCGCGCGCCACCACGGAGGTCTCCGAGAAATCGCGGCACCAGAGCGTGTAGCTGTACGGCGAGTTGACGTCCAGGACGCGTGAGTCCCGCGCCATCCGCCAAAGCTCCGGGCCGTCGGCGAGGCTCGGCTCCTGGAGTTGCACGTCCGCGTTCGTCTCGTTCGCGTCGGGGCGTCGGGTCGGTGATTCCAGGGGTTGCGCTGCCATGTCCAGGCAACTTAGCGAATCTCGCGCCGTGATCGCAGAGGAATGTTATGTGCGGGATGTTTAGCGTGGCGGCGCACTGGGTAGGGTAATTGGCTTTATCGAATTCGCTGCAATTCGAGGCGGGTTCGGAAGGGCGGCCGTCCGCCTTTCCCCGTGCTACGCAGGAGGTACTGCCGACTGCACGGGTCGCGGCCCCCGGATGCTTCCTGAACGTCACCTTAATGTTTTGTCGTGACCGCGCGAGGGGTTTTGTGTATCGGTTATGTGAGGTAAGTCACTCAAAAGTCATGTCAACGTCCCGGGTGCGGCGGGCGTCACGTCGCATCGCACGAGGTCGTCCGCTCGCGGGCGGCATGGGGCGGGTGTGGGACAAGGCGTTGGCGCGGACTCTGGAGGCCCCCGTCTGCTGACCTTCAAGGGGCAGCTTCACTATCGGACGGGAAAGAGCCGGATGGCTTAGAAGTAAGAATTCGGGTGTTTCGGTCCCCGGATACCCCGACCGGGTGGCGGTGTGAGCTCCGCTCCCGGCCGGGGAATCGGACCGGTCGTAAACCCCCCGGACGACGGTCCGGTTAAGCGGGCGTTCCGGCGCCGGGCGCTACGCCGTTTCCGGTCGGCGCTTTCCGGCGAAGCGGTCGGTCGCCTCGATCAGATGGTGCAGGATCCCCGGCTCGTCGAAGGCGTGCCCGGCGTCGTCGACGATGTGGAAATCAGCCTCGGGCCACGCGCGGTGCAGATCCCACGCCGTGGCGACGGGGGTGCACACGTCATAGCGGCCCTGGACGATGACGGCGGGGATGTGGCGGATCTTGCCGACGTCGCGGATCAGCTGCTCGTCCTCGAAGAACCCCTCGTTGACGAAGTAGTGGTTCTCGATGCGCGCGAACGCCACCGCGTAGTCGGGCTCGCCGAAGCCGCCGGCCGTCTCCGGGTCCGGCCGCAGCGTGATCGTCGAGCCCTCCCAGGTCGCCCACGCCTTGGCCGCGGCGACGCGCACGTCCCGGTCCGGGGAGTCGAGCCGCTCGGCGAACGCGGAGATGAGGTCCTCCCGCTCGTCCTCGGGGATCGGCTCGACGTACTTCTCCCAGAGGTCGGGGAACAGCAGCGACGCGCCCTCTTGGTAGAACCAGTACAACTCGAACGGCCGCAGGGTGAAGATGCCGCGCAGCACCAGCTCGGTCACGCGCTCCGGATGGGTCTGCGCGTACGCCAGCGACAGGGCGCTGCCCCAGCTCCCGCCGAACACGAGCCACCGCTCGATGCCGAGGTGCTCCCGCAGCCTCTCCATGTCGGCGACCAGGTTCCAGGTGGTGTTCGCCTCCAGCGTCACCTCGGGGTCCTTCGCGTGCGGCAGGCTCCGCCCGCAGTTGCGCTGGTCGAACAGGACGATCCGGTACGCCTCCGGGTCGAACTGCCGGCGGTGCGCCGCGCTGCACCCGGCGCCGGGCCCGCCGTGCAGCATGACGGCGGGCTTGCCCTCGGGGTTCCCGCAGACCTCCCAATAGACGCGGTTGCCGTCGCCGACGTCGAGAAGCCCGGAATCGTACGGCTCGATGGGCGGGTACAGGGTGCGAAGCTCCATGGGGCGCGATTGTCGCACCGGTTCCGCCGTCCCGCCCGGTGTGACCCGCAGCACCCGCCGGGACGGGCCGCGGACACCGCGAAAACGCCCCGAGCAGGCCCGCTGTGCACGCCGGTCCCCTGCCGGGACCAAGAAAGTAAACCCCAAACTGGGCAAACGTTCCGCTGGTCGCGACTAGAGTGCCTTCCGTGAGCGAAGCGACGAGGCATCAGGGCCGGTAGCGGAGCGAGCGAGATGTGCACACCGAACCCCGCCAACGCGGCCGGGCGCCGCCAGGCGAGGAGACACGTGGGCGAAGTGACGAGCCGCCAGGCGAGGAACGCCGCGACCAGGATGAGCATGGCCATGGCGTTCACGTGGCACCGAGCCGTGAGGCGAGGAGAGCAGTGAGTGAGCTGAACGGATCGGGCGGTTCCCGCGGAGTCCCGGACGCGGGGTCGCCCTGGACCGCCATGGGGCGCGACCCGAACCGCACGCCCGAGTCGCCGGTGCCGCCGGCCCAGCAGCCGATCCAGATGTCGAAGCCCGCGCTGCCCGGCCCCGCCGCGCAGCAGCAGCACCCCGGCCAGCAGGGCCGGCCGGGGCAACCGGGCCAGCACGGGCAGCAGGGCCACCAGCCGCAGCAGGGCCTCCAGGGCCAGCCAGGCCACCAGGGCCACCCCGGGCAGCACGGCCGGACCGGTGAGCTGGTGCGGCCCGAGCCCGAGCAGCCCGAGGCCCAGCCCTGGGACATGGTCGAGCGGCTCCGCCAGATGGCCGACCTCATCGGCGACGCGCTCGCCGCCGGTGAGCGCAAGGTCAACGACGTGCAGAACGAGATCGCCGCCCAGGTCGCGGCCATCGCGGCCGAGCGGGAGTCGGCGCAGCGCGACGCGGCGGCCGCCTGGGGCGAGGTGCAGCGCGCCCGCGGCCAGGCCGAGCAGGCCGACCGCCGCGCGGTGGAGGCCGAGCGCCGCCTCGGTGACGCGCAGAACGAGATGGCCTCGCAGGTCGCGTCCGTCCAGGCGGAGAAGGAGTCGGCGCAGCGCGACGCGGCGGCCGCCTGGGGCGAGGTGCAGCGCGCCCGCGGCCAGGCCGAGCAGGCCGACCGCCGCGCCGTGGAGGCCGAGCGGCAGTTCGCCGAGGCCGACCGCCGCGTCTCCGAGGTCCAGAACGAGGCCGTCACCCAGATCGCGGCGCTGCAGACCGAGAAGGAGAACGCGCAGCGGGACGCCGCCGCCGCGTGGAACCAGGCCCAGCAGGGACGCACCCAGGCCGACCAGGCACGCGGCCAGGCCGAGCAGGCGCGCATCCAGGCCGACCAGGCGCGCGCGCAGGCCGAGCAGACCCGCGCGCAGATGGAGCAGGTGCAAGGCCAGGTCGAGCAGGCCGAGCGCCGTGTCGCCGAGGCCGAGGCCACGGTCCGGCAGGCGATCCAGCAGCGCGACGCCATGAGCGAGGCCCGCGACGACGCGCTCCGCGCCGTCGAGGACGCCGTCACCGGGCGCCGCTCCGCAGAGGCCGAGCGCGACCGCGTCACCGAGCAGGCCGCGGAGCTGTCACGGGCCCTGGAGGCCGCGCACGCCGAGCTGTCGGCGCTGCGCGCCAAGGTCACCGACGCCGAGATGACCGCGCAGAACCTGCAGCACGCCGTCGTCGGCGCCGGCAAGGAGGCCGACGAGTCCCGCCGCCGCGCCGAGGTCGCCGAGCGCCGCGCCCAGGAGAACGAGCGCCGCGCGCAGGAGGCGGAACGCCGGGCGCAGGAGTTCGAGCGCCGCGTCCAGGACGCCATGGGACGGGCCGAGGCCGCCGAGGCCGAGCGCCAGCAGGCCCTCGACACGGCCGCGCAGTCGCTGGAGGCCGCCAAGAAGGCCGAGCGCGAGCGCGACGGCAACGCCAAGGCCAAGGAGGCCGCCGAGCGGGCCCGCGAGGGCGCCGTCCAGGCGCAGGCGCGCGCCGAGTCCGAGCTGACCCTGGCCCGCGGCCAGTCCGACCAGGCCGGGCGCGAGCGCGACAAGGCCGTGGCGGGCATGCGGCAGATGGCCGCCGAACGCGACGCCGTCGCCGAGAAGCTCGCCGAGCGCGACCAGTGGGTCGACCAGCTCGCGCAGGCCGTCACCGAGCAGCGCGCGCAGATCGCCGAGCTGTCCCAGGAGCGCGACGCCGCCCGCCAGGCCGCCGACCAGGCCCGCTCCCTGATCGACGAACTGACCCGCCAGCTCCGCACGATCATGCCCACCGGCGCCACCCCGCGCCTCTAGGAGGAGCCTCTAGGAGGAGC
>NZ_SMKH01000211.1 GCF_004348515.1 Actinomadura sp. KC345
GCCCGCGCCCGCACCCCGTTTTCCGCGCCGCCCCGAGTCCCCGGCTCCCGCTTCCGGCGGAGGCAGTAGGCGACGGTGGCGGCGGCCAGGAGGGGCCCCACCGGCAGGGGCCCGTGCATCCGCCGGACGACCGCCGCCGGATTCATCGCCATGCCGACTCCAGCCGTGAGCCGCCGGCGGCCTGGCACATGCGCCTCACCAGGCGAGACGGGCCGGACCCGCACCTCGCCTCCCGGAAGGGGCGGAGAACCCGGAGGCCGCGGTCCTGACGGCGTTCTACGATCGCGGGATGGAGTACGAGGTGCGTCCGGCGCGGCCGGACGATCTGCCGGGACTCCCGGCGATCGAGAACTCGGCCGACGGGATGTTCAAACAGGCCGGGATCGTGTTCCCTCCGGGACCGACCGTGGTCGAGCAGATGACGGAACTGGACGCGGAGATCGTCGTGGCCGGTGATCCGCCGGTGGGTTTCGCGGCGGTCCAGGAGGTCGACGGCGCCGTGCACCTGGAGCAGATCGCGGTGCGCGACGATCTCGTGGGCCGGGGGATCGGCCTCCGGATGCTGGAGGCGGTCATGGCGCGGGCCGCGGAGGCCGGCGCGCCCGGGGTCAGCCTGCTGACGTTCCGGGACGTCCCCTGGAACGGGCCCTGGTACGCCAGGCACGGGTTCGCCGAGCTGCCCGAGGACCAGTGGGGGCCCGGGATCAGGTCCTACTGGGAGGCCGAGATCGAGGGCGGGCTTCACAGGCTGGGGCCCCGGCTGGTCATGTGGGCTCCGACCGACCGGGCGTAGCACGAACTTGATCTACAACGTAAAGGCGGGAACCCGGGACGTGTCGTGAACGTCGTCCCTCATGGACGCGAAGGAGGAAGATGGTCGGCCCGGTGGCATGGCTGCGCGGCCGTGTGGGCGAGCGCGGCACCGCCGTCGCCCTTCTGGTGACCCTGCTGGCGCTGGCCGTGGTCCCGCTGGTGGCGCTGCCGGCGGTGCGGTGCAAGATCTTCGGCAGCGGATGCCACGAACCCGGCGCCGATCCCGGTGCGCGCGCCGATCCGGTGGCCGCCCGGAAGGCGCTCACGCCGCTCGAAGCCGCCACATGGGGTTCCTACGTGGCGCTGGGGGACTCGTACTCGTCCGGCGTCGGCTCGGAGACCACGGTGTCCGACCACAACCCGCTCGACCGGTGCCACCGGACGTCCAAGGCGTACTACCACGAGGTCTCGAAGGCGTTCGAGTTCGCGAAGGGCAGCGGCTTCTGGGCGTGCTCCGGCGCGACGACGGCGGACGTGCTGAAGGGGAAGGGCGGGGAGCCTCCGCAGATCAGCCGCATCGGACCGGAGACGAGCCTGGTCACGCTGAGCATCGGCGGGAACGACGTCGGGTTCTCCAAGGTCCTCGCCGGATGCGTCGTCAAGCTCCCCTGGAGCAAGAACTGCACCCGGCAGGGCGACGACATCGCCGCCCGGATGGCCGAGCTCCGCACGAGCCTCCCCGGTCTGCTCGACAGGATCACCGCGAAGGCTCCCCGGGCACGGGTGATCGTGATGGGCTACCCGAAGGCGTTCTCCGAGGTCAGCGGCGTGGACGGGGACAACATCACGGTGTCGGACCAGCGCTGGCTGAATCAGCGGGCCCACGACCTGGGCACGCTGATCCGGCAGTCCGCCGCCGAGGCCGACGCGCAGATCGCCGCCCGGAACGGCCGGGGCAGCGTCGAGTTCGTCGACGCCTACAGCGCGTTCGCCGGCCACGAGGTGGGCAGCAGGGACCCGTACATGAACGGTCTGGCGCTGAACCTGTCGGCGCTGGAGGCCGAGCCGCGCAGCTACCACCCGACCGCCGCCGGGCACCGCGCGCTGGCCGGCCTGTTCACCGAGCAGATCAAGAAGGGCCCGGGACGCCCGCTGTTCTAGCGTTCCCCCGAGTCGGACGGCCCGTGCTCGGACGGCCCGTGCTCGGACGGCCCGTGCGGGGCGGCGCGCTCCACCGCGATCGCCACGAGCTCCTGGACCTCGTCCTCGGAGAACACCCCCGGCAGGGTGAGGTGCTCCACGATCAGCCAGTTGAGCGCGAGGTAGAGCAGGCGCACCGAGGTGGCGTCGCCCGGGAGGCCGGAGTCCAGGTGGTAGGAGATGTTGGCCTCCACGTTCTCGCGCACCCGCTCGGTCAGGACGGCGCGCAGCTCGGGCCGCCTCGTCGCCTCAAGGCGCAGCTCCAAGAGCGCCAGGTAGCCGGTGCGGAAGTCGGCGAGCCGGCCGACGAGGCCGTGCATCAGCTCGGTGACCTTGGCCAGGTCGCGCGGCCCCTCGACGGCGACCGCCAGGGTGGCGGCGTCCGGCTGGAGGCGTTCGTAGATCCGCCCGCCCACCTGCATGAACAGGTCGTCCCGGTTGGCGAAGTAGTTGGACGCGGTACCGGCCGGCACGCCCGCCTCGGCGTCCACGGCCCGGAACGTCAGCCCGCGCGCCCCCTCCCCGGCCAGGACCTCGATCGCGGCGTCGACCAGCGCCGCCCTCCGCTCCAGGTTCCGCCGCATGATTGACACCACTCCATCCGTAGTACTACGTTCAAAGCACTTCGAGCAGAGTACTACGAACGGAGTTCTTATATGCGCAAGCTCGTCTACTATGTCGGCGTCAGCATCGACGGCTATATCGCCGGTCCCGGCGGTGAGTTCGAGTTCTACCCGGTCGCGGACGACATGGTGGCCTGGATCACCGAGCGCTACCCCGAGACCGTCCCCACGCACCTTCGGGCGCAGGTCGGCCTGGAGGACGCGCCGAACAAGCGGTTCGACACCCTCGTGATGGGGCTCGGCACGTACCGGCCCGCGCTCGACATCGATGTGACCAGCCCGTATGCCCACGTGCGGCAGTACGTCGTGTCGACCACGCTGGACGAGATCGCCGATCCCGGAGTGGAACTGGTCAGGGAGCCGCACGGCATCGTCCGCGAGCTCAAGGCCGAAGCGGGCGACAAGGACATCTGGCTGTGCGGGGGCGGCGAACTCGCAGGCGCCCTCCTGCCCGAGATCGACGAACTGATCATCAAGAGCTACCCGGTGGTGGCCGGCGCGGGCGTCTCCGCCTTCTCCGGCGGGTTCCGCCCGACGCTCTTCACGCCGACGGACCGGAAGGAGTTCAGCAACGGCGCCCAGGTCACCTGGTTCACCCGCACCCCGTGATCGACGGAAGCCGGCCCGTGCCGGGTAGGTATGGGGCTATATGCCGCTGATGGGGGGACCGGATGGCCGTGACGGTGGCGCTCGCCGGTGACACCATGCTGGGCCGCGGCGTGGCGGACGTGATCGCCGCGTCCGGCCCGCACGGCCTGTTCTCCGACGACGTGAGGGAGATCTTCAGCGGCGCGGACCTCGGGCTGGTGAACCTGGAATGCTGCGTGTCCGGTCGCGGCCGGAAATGGGATGCGCCGGGCAAGCCCTTCCATTTCCGGGCGCCGCCGGTCGCGGCGGAGGCGCTCGCCGGTCTCGGCGTGGACTGCGTGTCGCTCGCCAACAACCACGCGCTCGACTACGGCCCGGACGCCCTCGCGGACACGCTCCGGCATCTGGGAGGGGCGGGCGTCCAGGTCGTCGGGGCGGGTGCGAACGCCGAGGAGGCGCGGGAGTGCGTCGTTCTGGAGGCCGGCGGTCTGGCGATGGCGGTCGTGGGCGTCACCGATCATCCGGCCGACTTCGCCGCGGGGCACGACCGTCCGGGTGTCGCCCACGCCTCACTGGAGAAGGGCGTCCCCGGGTATCTGACGGAGCAGATCCGGCGGCTGCGGGAGAGCAACGACGCGGTGCTCGTCCTGGCGCACTGGGGCCCGAACATGACGCGGGAGCCGCCGCCCTACGTCCGGCGGGCGGCCGGGGAGCTGGTGGACGCCGGGGCGACGCTCGTCGCGGGGAGTTCGGCCCACGTCTTCCACGGCGCCGCCCTGCCGGTGATCTTCGACATGGGCGACTTCATCGACGACTACGCCGTGGACGGGAGGCTCCGCAACGACCTCGGGCTCCTGTTCCTGGTCACGCTGGACGGCGCGGGACCGTCCCGCGTCGAGGCGGTGCCGCTGCGGCTCGGCTACGGCCACACCCGCCTGGCGGACGACGCCGGCCATGCGTGGATCGCCGAGCGTTTCACCCGGGCTAGCGCCGCCTTCGGGACGAGCGTGAAGGCCGAAGGCGGCCGTCTGGTCATCGGAGCGCCGTCCTAAAGGGGATCGCCGAGCGGCCCGTACTCGTCCACGAGCGCGTCGGCCCAGTGGGCGGCGAAGTCGGGTTGCGTGCCGTCCACGTCGGTGAACCCGTACTCCTGGTACAGGCCCCAGGTCGCCAGCGCCCGCCCGGTCTTGGCCATGACATCGGGGTCGGCGGCCAGCGCGGCGACGGCCCGTCCCAGGTAGGCCGGTGTCTCGGAATGGGCGAAGTGCGGGTCCTGGGCGATGGCGTCCCGCCAGTCGGCCTCGGTGACCCCGAAGTGGTCCAGGACGGCCTCCGACCGCAGGAACCCGGGGGTGACGGCCACCGCGGCGACCCCGTGCGGCTTCAGCTCGGCGGCCTGCGCCACGGCCAGGCGGATCACCGCCGACTTCGCGAGATCGTAGAAGAACGAGCCGCGGTAGCGGGCGGTGTTGCCGTCGGTCACCTCCACCACCAGGCCGCGTTCCCGCGCGACCATCAGCGGGAGCGCGAACCGGCTGGTGATCACGTGGGTCTCCACCGCCTGTCGCAGGAGCCGCAGCCCGGTGTCGAGGTCCTGCTCCCACAGCGGATGCTCCCAGTCGGTGAGCGGGTCGCCGCCCCACACGGAGTTGACGAGGATGTCGAGCCGCCCGTCCTGCTCGGCCGCGATCCGCTCGACGAGCGCCCGCACCTCGTCGGGACGGCTGTGATCGGCGCGCACCGGAATGCCGTGTCCGCCTGCGGCGGTGACCTGCCCGGCCGTGTCCTCGATGGTCTCCGGCCGCCCGAGGTCGGAACGCCTCGATCCGCTGCTGCGGCCGGTGACGTACACCGTCGCCCCGGCGGCGCCGAGCTGGACGGCGATCCCCCGCCCGCCCCCTCGCGTGCCTCCGGCGACGAGGGCGACACGGCCCGTCAACGAACGATCCTCCATGATCTCCTCCTCATGAAACGTGCGGAGCCAGGGCGATGTCGACCTCGCGTCCGAGGCGTTCGGGCAGCGTCCCCCGCCGGTCGAGGGCCCAGGTCAGACCCGCTCCCGCGATGACCGCCTGGATCGACCCGGCCAGTGCCCCGACGTCCGTCCCGGCCACGAGCCCGCCCTCGGACACCGCCGCACCGAGCAGCATCTCGATCACCCGCCTGTTCGCCTCATGGACGGCCAGGGCCTGCTCGTGAAGTTCCGGATCGGTGAGGTCCATGCACAGGAACGCCAGATGGTTGGCGTACCTCTCCGGTGTGGTCATCTCGGACACCGACCGCACCGCGAACGCCCGCAACGCCGACAGCGCCGACGCGTGCCCGTCCCGCGCCCGCTCGTGCATCGCGTCCGCGTCCCGCGCCGACTGCCTCGCGATCGCCAGCAGCAGCCCCCGCTTTGAGCCGAACCGCTGGACGAGCGTGCCGGGCACGAGCCCGACCTCGTCCGCCACGGCCGCGAGCGTGAGCCCCGCCGGGCCGATCCGCCCGATCACCTCG
Source organism: Actinomadura sp. KC345 (assembly GCF_004348515.1). Classification (GTDB taxonomy): domain Bacteria; phylum Actinomycetota; class Actinomycetes; order Streptosporangiales; family Streptosporangiaceae; genus Spirillospora. Next base: position 5,664 of record NZ_SMKH01000211.1, read on the forward strand.
ACGGCCGCCCGCAGGATCACCGAGTCGTCCACACCCCGCGGCCGCCCTGCCATCGCCCGCCCCCTCCTATTTATGAATGAACGTGCATTTATTAAATCGCCTCGCCGCGCTCACCGCAAATCGGGTGGTCGTGGCCATCCGAGGATTGATTGTTACGGATGGCGACCATTGGGTGGCTGAGGGTGGTGAAACGTCAGGCCGAGCCCGCGCCGGGCATCTCCTACCCGGTGACCGCGACGTTCATGGTGGCCGTCTTCTTCCTGAGCGCCGCCTTCATCGCCTCCTACGTGGGCGGCCTGCACGCGCCGCACCCGCACCGTGTACCGGTCGGGGTCGTCGGGCCGCCGCAGGCCACCGGGCCGATCGACGCGACACTGCGCCGGCGGGGCGAGACCTTCGACGTGCACGCCTACCCGACTCCGGACGCCGCGCGCCGCGCGATCCGCGACCGGGACGTCTACGGCGCGTACCTGCCCCTGCAGGGCAGGCTGCTGATCACCTCCGCGTTCGGGCCCACCGCGAGCGATCTCCTCCGCGACACCTTCACCCGGACGGCCGCGGCCGAGGGCAAGGCGCTGTCCGTGCAGGACGTGGCCCCCGCCGACCCCGGAGACCCGGAAGGACTCGTGCCGTTCTACCTCGTGATCGGGTGGATCGTCAGCGCGTACCTGGTCGCCGCGATCGTCGGCCTCTACCGGGGCATGGCGGCCGCGACGCTCCGCGACGCCGTCGTGCGGCTGGCCGCGTTCGCCCTGTACGCCGCGTTCACCGGCGCCGCCGGGACGCTGATCGTGGAGCACGGCAACGGCTACCTGTCCGGCGGCCCGTGGCTGCTCACCGGGATCGGCGCCATGTGCGTGTTCGCGGTGGCGTCGGCGACCGCGGCGGCCGAGAGCCTGCTCGGCATCTTCGGGACGGCTCTGGCGATCCTCGCGTTCGTGGTGCTGGGGAACCCCTCGGCCGGTGGCCCGTGGCCACTGGAGTTCCTGGCGCCGTTCTGGCGGGCGATCGGCCCGTGGCTGCCCAACTGGGCGGGCACCGAGGCCGTGCGCGGCGCCGTCTACTTCGACGGCCACGACCTGACCCGCCCTCTGCTCGTCCTGGCCGTCTATGCCGCCGCCGGCGCCGCGCTCTTCCTCCTGCTCGCGGGCCGCAGCAACCGCGTCATGCGCTTCCCCGGCCCCCCGCGCTAGGGCCGGACGGCCGCTGTCGGCGCATTCCGGGGCGCCCTTCGCCGCGCGCCTCTACGATCATGCCGACGAGAGGTGACGCACATGCCGCATTACGAGTACATGGCCGAGTTCGCCGGGCTGGCGACCATCGACTTCCCGTCGAGGGAAAGCAGCCCCGCGACGGCCTCGGCGTCCGAGGACGAGCGGCTCGCCGCGGCGAAGGCCGATCCGGGCGCGTTCGCGTGGCGGCTGCGGATGGAGCCCTTCGGGGACGAGGAACACTTCCGGGACTATCTTGAGCGTTTCATCGGCGAGGTCGACACCGCGGCCGTCACCGCCTTGATCATCGGCAATTGCTGGGATCCCGGGCCCGCCAACGACGACGTCGACGGCGTTCGCGACCTGCTGATCGGCAGGGCGGCGGCGTTCCCCGCGCTGACCGCGCTGTTCTTCGGGGAGGTCACCAGGGAGGAGACCGAGATCTCCTGGATCGCGCAGACCGACGTGTCACCGCTCCTCGCGGCGTTCCCCGGGCTCACCGAATTCGGCGTCCGAGGCGGCGACGAGATGAACATCGCGGGACGCGGCTACAGGCTCGCCTGGGACGTGTCCCATCACCAGGCATTGAGCCGCCTGACGTTCCAGACCCACCAGCTGGATCAGGCGGTGCTCCACGGCGTCCTGGGCACCGAACTCCCCGCCCTCGAAAGCCTGGACCTCTACCTTGGCGAGCGCACCACTCCAGAGGACCTCGCGCCTCTTCTGTCGGGCTCGGCCTTCCCCGTCCTGAAGCATCTCGGCCTGCGCAACGCCAAGAACACCGACACCCTGGTCGCCGCCCTGGCGGACGCCGCCGTGACCAGCCGCCTGAGCACCCTCGACCTGTCCTTGGGCACCCTCAGCGACAAGGGCGCCCGCGTCCTCCTGGACACACCGGCCTTCCGTGGCCTGGATCGCCTGGACCTGCACCACCACTACATGTCGGAGGACATGGCCGAGCAGGTCCGCGCCCACTTCACCGAAGCGGGAGTCGACCTCGACACCGACGACCGCCAAGAAGTCGAAGAAGAGGAGTGGGACGAGGAGGACGACGAGGACTGGGAGTACGAAGACCCCGAGTACTACCCGGCGATCACCGAGTGACCGGCAGGTCGCCTCGCCGGAAAAGGAGTCGAGCCAGGAGGCCGTCAATGGCATCCTGACCGGCGACGACGCCGTCCACGTGCTTCCGGAGCCCACGCTTGCTGCGCCTTCATGAGATCGCCGAAGCGGATCATCGCATCCTCAACCCGTTCACCGAGGAGAAGCTTCTCCTGCTGGGCGAGGTGAGCCGCGTCGGGCCCGGTACCCGGATCCTGGACCTGGCCTGCGGCAAGGGCGAGATGCTGTGCCGATGGGCGGTGGAGTTCGGTTCCACGGGCCACGGCGTCGACCTGAGCGAGGTCTTCCTGGCCGCCGCACACGAGCGAGCCGCCGAATTGGACGTCGCGGGGAAGGTGAGCTTCGAGCAGGGCGATGCGGGCCGCTACCGCGCCCCCGGCCGCTTCGACGTGGTGGCCTGCCTCGGCGCGACCTGGATCGGCGATGGCCTGACCGGGACGATCGAGCTCATGCGCTCGTCCGCCGCGGACGACGGCCTGCTGCTGATCGGCGAGCCGTACTGGACCGACGAGCCGCCCGAAGCGGCCTACGCGGCACTCGGCTTCGCACCGGACGATTTCGCCTCGCTCACCGGCACGCTGGACCGTTTCGAGGCCGCCGGGCTCGAACTGGTGGAGATGGTCCTGGCCGACCCCGACAGCTGGGACCGGTACGTGGCCTCGCAATGGTGGACGGTCCGCGAATGGCTCAAGGCCAACCCGACCCACCCGGACGTCCCCGCGATGCGTGAGTTCGCCGACGCCTCGCGCCGTTCCTACCTCGCTTACAACCGCAGATACCTCGGCTGGGGAGTCTTCGCCCTCCGCCAATCCGGAAGCCCCGCCGCAGCGTCCACACCCTGACGACGCCGCGTGGGCGGCCGACCGTGGGTCAGGTGAAGCCGAGGAGCCGTGCCGCCGGCACCGTGGCGCATGCCTCTTCGTCCATCTCCCGGCGCAAGGTCTGCTCCCAGTCCTCGCCGGGCTCGGGACGGCCCGCCGGCAGGTCCCAGGCGACGCCGTCCGGGCTGATCAGGACGACGTCGCCGCCGCGGGTCACGCACACTCCCTCGGCACCATGCGGCGTCCCCGCCGGTGGGTCGGGCGGCGGATGCCACGACACCAGCCACCGCTGTCCGCCGGACCGGACCGGAATCCGCACATCGTTCGCCGCCACCGCGCCGGAGGGCTCAGGAGTGCGCACCAGCGGCCTCCAGGGCGGTCCTGAGCCATTCCAGGAGTTCGATATCGCTGCGGCAGCGTCGGTTGCGGCTCGGGCGGCGGGTGACCCATAGGCCGAGTAGTTGTGCTGGGCCGCCGCGAACCGGTCGAGCCCGCCGGTAAGCGCACGCTCCGCGTCGGCGGTCCGCACGATCACGTTGGCGAACTCGATCCCCAGCGCCATCCCCGCCTCCGACTACTCAGCCGTCCCGCCCCTTGAGGCGATGGAGGAACGCGCTCCAGGCGAGGGGAGCGAAGGTGAGAACGGGCCCCTCCGGATCCTTCGAGTCCCGCACCGCCACCAGTTCGTCAGCCTCGGCTATCTCGACGCAGTCGGTTCCCGAGGAACCCGTCCAACTGCTCTTCCGCCACACCACATCAGGGAGGTTCGTAGCCTTCATAGCTCTGAGATTATTTGGTTGATCAGGTCGCGCGAAGCGGTTTCGTGGAGGGATAGGGAACGAATCCGCTCGAAAGTTTCCCGATAGTGCACTGTCTCCTGGGTGCTCTCGATGATGGCTTGGCCGGCCAGGTGTTCTGTGAGCACGACGGTGAGTATGGACGGTCTGCCCACGTCCAGCAGTTCGAACTGCCCCGCGTAGTCGGATCCCGCATCGACTGCCAGCGGTAGGACGTTGAGCTGCATATTCTCTCGCTCGGACTGATTGACGAGCCGTCGGAGCTGCGATCGCATGACCTGGCGGCCGCCGCGCATCCGGCGGAGCGCCGCTTCATCGAGAACTACCCCGAGATTGGTCGCCGGAAGTCGGTCCAGGATCCTCTGCCGCATCAGGCGGAACTCTACGAAACGATCGATAACCGTGGCCGGGTGCCTGGGCGTGATTCCTCGGATGACGGTTCGCGCGTACTCCTCGGTTTGGAGGAGACCGGGGATGAACGTGGTCTCCGTGATGATGACGCCTGAGGCGCTGTCTTCGAGTGAGACGCGGTCGAGGGCTTCGGGGGTGACCAGGTCCTTGTAGTCGTCCCACCAGCCGGGTTGGCGGTCCTGTTCGGCGAGGGTCATCATCGCGGCGCGGAGGTCGGTGGGGACGTTGTACCGGTCGAGGATGAAGCCGAGGTCCCGGAGGCGCAGCCATTGCACGCCGTTCTCGATCTGGCTGAGGGACGAAGGCGAGCGTTCCAGGTGCTTGCCTGCGGTTTTGAGGGTGTAGCCGGACTCCTCCCTGAGGCGGCGGAGCACTCGTCCGATCTTGCGGCGGCGCGTGGTGGAGAGGGTCGCTTCCGACATGTGGTCAGAGTGTCACGCTACGGAGTCAGATGTCCGGCGAACCGGTGACCGCTGAAATTTTAGTCGGGAGTCCTTTCGGGGGATACGGAGAGTGTTGTGGCCGGTGCGGTGCGCTAAGAGCCTGGGGTCCGAGAGAAGGGGTCTTCATGGCGATCAGCGAGGTCATCGCGGCGCTCACGCTGCCGGGCGTGGAGCGGTCGGCGCGGCATGCGCGGGTGTTCGCGCGGGACGTGCTGGGTGAGGGACATCCCTCGCTCCCGGACGTCCAGACGTGTGTGAACGAGGCGTTCACGAACGCGGTCGAGCACACCGCGTCCGGGCGGGGCGGAACGGTCACGGTGATGCTCTCGCTGGACGGCGGCGACGTCGTCGCGGAGGTCGCCGACGACGGGGCGCTGGGGGAGCGGCCGCTGATGAGGGACGACCCGCTGGCCGAGGACGGCCGGGGGCTGCGCATCATCGACGCCCTGACCCTGGCCTGGGGAACCAGGGCGGACGGGCACCGGACGACGGTGTGGATGCGCTTTCCCGGGCCGCCGCCGCTGCGGGTCTAGTGCGTCGCGGATGCCCGCTCGTCCGACCCGCGGTGGACGCGGTAGTGCAGGTGCAGGGCGTGCTGCGCCGGCTCCTCGACGTCCGGAGTGGTCAGCCGGCGGATCAGGCGCAGCTCGATGTGCTCCGCCGGAAGGTGGTCGAACAGGCGTCGTCCCCGCCCCAGCAGGACCGGCACGACGTGCAGTTCGAGCTCGTCGATCTGCCCGGCCCGCAGCAGCGCCTGCCCCGCGCCGGCCCCGTGCACCATGACGTCGCCGTCTCCGGCCGCCTCGCGGGCCAGCGAGGCGCATTCGCGTGCGCCGGTGACGTACCGGACGCTGCCCGGCGGTGGTTCGTCCGGGACGTCGTGGGTGAGGACGAAGACCGGGACGCCGTCATGGTGGTCGCCCTGCCAGCGGCCTGCGTGCTCATACGTGCGGCGGCCGGCGATGACGGCGCGGGTGGCCAGCGCCTCCGCGTACACCTGGCCGCTCGGTCCCGGGTCGTTGCGCCGGTCGAGCCAGTTGAAGAGGCGGCCCCCGCGGACGCCCATCGGTTCGCCGACGCCGTCGTCCGGTCCCGCGACGTAGCCGTCCAGGGACATGGTCATGTCCAGCCGGATCAGTGCCATGGGTCAGGCCTCCCGCCGGACGCGGTAGCGCAGGTACTGCACATCCGGCGAGTCCAAAGCGCGGAGCAGTTCGAGCTCGATGTGGTCGGGCGGCATGTCCTCGAACAGGCGGCGGCCCTGCCCGAGCAGGACGGGCACGATCTGCAGCTCCATCTCGTCCAGCAGTCCGGCGCGGAGGCACTCCCGCGCGGTCGCGGCGCCGTGCATGAGGATGTCCCGGCCCGCGGCGGCGTCCTTCGCCTGCGCGACGCAGGATTCGACGCCGTCGGTGACGTAGCGCGCGTGCCCCGGCGGGGGGTCGTCGGGCGCGTTGCGGGTGAGCACGAAGATGGGGACCCCGTCGTGGTGGTCGCCCGCCCAGCCGCCGGCGAACTCGAAGGTGCGCCGTCCGGTGATCACCGCTCCCGTGCCCAGCAGCTCGTCGAACACCGTCGCGCCGGGGCCGCCGGCGGGCCGGTGCGAAAGCGGGTCCACCCCACCGGGGCGCAGCCAGTCGTGCAGGCGTTCTCCGCCGACCCCGAGGCCATGGGCCGGACCGTCGTCGGGGCCGGCGATGAAGCCGTCCACCGACATCGACATGGACAGCACGACCTTGCTCATCGCGGCTCCCGATCCGGCGTCGGCGAGGTCGCTCGCCGGGTGCCTCTCGCTTGTGGACATGGAAAGTCGTTCCTCTCGTGACTGCGGGCACGCCGCGCGCACCTGCCCGCGCACGGCTTCGTCCCCGTCCGCGCGGCGTCCACGCCCGCGGCCGTCGGCCCGTCCGCCCAGGATGCGGCCTCCCGGGGCGCGGGTGAATCCCAGATTCCCGGGATGGCGCCGGAAGGCCGGGATAGGGTCGCGGCGTGGTCGACCCTCCGGTGTACGCGCGCGTCCGCGACGACATCGTGCGGCTGGTCCACCGGGGACTGCCGGTCGCCGATTTCTCGCGGGCCGTCGGCGACGCGCTGGGGCGGGCGGTGCCCGCCATGGGCACCTGCCTGATGACGGCCGACCCGGCGACCCTGCTCCCCACCGCGGAGTACGTCGAGAACGGAATGCCCGCGGACGAGCTGCTCCGGATGGTCGAGATCGAGATACGGGAGCCGGACGTCAACACATGGTCCGACCTCGCCCGTGCGGGCCGTCCGGCGGCCGGCCTCGGCGACGCGACGGAGGGCGACCTCGACCGCAGCCCGCGCCACCGGGAGATCCGCCGGCCCGGGGGCTTCTCCGACGAACTGCGGGTCGTGCTCGCGGACGGCGCCGGGACCTGGGGCATGCTGACCGTGTTCCGCGAGGCGGAGCGCCCGCACTTCTCACCGGCCGAGGTGCGGTTCGCGTCCTCCGTGGCGAGCCTGATAGCGGACGGGCTCCGGCGAGGGCTGCTGCTCGACGGCGCGAACGCCGGTGACGCCGATGTCGGCATGCTGGTCCTCGACCTCGACGACGGCGTGCGCATGTCCAACCCGGCCGCGGAACGCCGCCTGGACGAGCTGGGCACCGGCGGAAGGGCGGGCGCCCGGCTGCCGCTGGTGGTCCCCGCCGTCGCCCGCCAGGCCCGTGCCCTGGGCGCGCCGGAGGGGGGTCCGGCCCCGGCCGGTGCCCGTCCGGCCACGGCGCGGGTGCGCACCAGGTCGGGCAGGTGGCTGATCGTCCGGGGCTCGATCCTGGGGCACGGGCCGGAGTCGCCCGTCGCGGTGACGCTGGAACCGGCTCGTCCGGCCGAGATGGCGCCCCTGATCGTCGCCGCCTACGGGTTCACCGAACGGGAGCGGCGGGTCACCGAACTGGTGGCGCGGGGGCTGTCCACCAGGCAGATCGCCGGCAGGCTGCGCGTGTCGCCCCACACGGTGCAGGACCACCTGAAGTCGATCTTCACCAAGTCGGGCACCGCCTCACGCGGTGACCTGGTCGCCCGGCTCTTCTTCGACCATTACGCCGGACCCCTGACGTCGGGAGCGGCGGAGAACCGGTGAGGGGCGGCGTGGGCGCCCTCCACCGGGGTGCCGCGGCTCAGTCGGCGGCGGTGATGGTGTTGAGGCGGTCGATGGCGTTGGCGAAGTCGTCGACCATGTCGTAGACGACCTGGCGGGCGGGCTTCACGGTGGTCATCAGGCCCACGCACTGGCCGACGAAGTAGTTGGCGAGGTTGCGGGCGCCGGGGTTGCCGGACTCGGCGATCTTGGTGATCTGCCGCATCGCGCCCTCCGCGACGATCATCTGGAGCGGCATGCCGAGGGGGCCGGGGCTGGCCGGGCCCTCCCACTCGTCCGTCCAGGCGGAGCGGAGCTGGCGGGCGGGCTTGCCCGTGCGGGACCGGGAGCGGACCGTGTCGCGGGACGACGCGGCGAGCATCTTCTCCTTCACCTGCGGAGACGTTTCGGCCTCCTCGGTGGTGAGCCAGACCGAGCCGCACCAGACGCCGGACGCGCCGAGGGCCATGGCGGCGGCCATCTGGCGGCCCGTCGCGATGCCCCCGGCGGCGAGGACCGGCACCGGGGCGACGGTGTCGACGACCTCGGGGACCAGGACCATCGTGGAGATCTCGCCGGTGTGGCCGCCGGCCTCGCCGCCCTGCGCGACGATCAGGTCGACGCCGGCGGCGACCTGGCGGCGGGCGTGCTCGGACGTGCCGACGAGCGCGGCGACGGGGATCCCGGCGGCCTTCGCCTTCTCCACCATCAGCGGGGGAGGGGTGCCGAGGGCGCTGGCGATGAGCTGTCTCTT
>NZ_SMKH01000212.1 GCF_004348515.1 Actinomadura sp. KC345
CGCCCGCCCAGCAGCAGCCCCGGCAGCCGGCCGCCCCCGAACCCGCACCCGCGGCGCAGCAGCCGGCCGCGCAGCGGGAGACGCCGCCCGGTGAGGGCCCCTACGTCACGCCGCTGGTCCGCAAGCTCGCCTCCGAGCACAACGTCGACCTGTCCACGGTCAAGGGCACCGGCGTCGGCGGCCGCATCCGCAAGCAGGACGTCCTGGAGGCGGCCCGCACCGCGCAGGAGGCCGCACGGCAGCAGCCCGCGCCCGCCGCTCCGGCGCCCGCCGCCGCCCCGCAGGCGCCCGCCGGCCGGCCCGCGGCACCGGCGCCCACCGGCGCCCCGGCCGAGCAGCTCGCGCTGCGCGGCCGCACCGAGAAGATGTCGCGCATGCGGCAGACGATCGCCCGCCGCATGGTGGAGTCGCTGCAGGTGGCGGCGCAGCTCACCACCGTCGTCGAGGTGGACATCACCAAGATCGCGCGGCTCCGGGAGCAGGCCAAGGCCGACTTCCAGGCGCGCGAGGGCGTGAAGCTGTCGTTCCTGCCGTTCTTCGCGATGGCGACCGTCGAGGCGCTCAAGGCGCACCCGAAGCTGAACGCGGTCATCAACGGGGAGACCAACGAGGTCACCTACCACGAGGTGGAGAACCTCAGCATCGCGGTGGACGTGCCCGAGCGCGGCCTGATGGTCCCGGTCGTGCACAACGCGGGGCACCTGAACCTCGGCGGGCTCGCGCAGCGGATCGCCGACCTCGCCGAGCGCACCCGCGCGGGCAACGTGAGCCCGGACGAGCTGGCCGGCGGCACGTTCACGCTGACCAACACCGGCAGCCGCGGCGCGCTGTTCGACACCCCGATCCTCAACCAGCCGCAGGTCGGCATGCTCGGCACCGGCTCGGTCGTCAAGCGGCCCGCCGTCATCGACGACCCGGACCTGGGCGAGGTCATCGCGGTGCGCTCGATGGTCTACCTGGCGCTGACCTACGACCACCGCCTGGTCGACGGCGCGGACGCCGCCCGCTTCCTCGCCACGATCAAGCACCGCCTCGAGGAGGGCAACTTCGAGGCCGACCTCGGCCTCTGACGCTCCTCCGCGGGACGTCCCGGGACCCCGTCGCGCCACCGGCCGGCGGGGTCCCGCGGTCTGTACCGGGGAAACCCGGGACCGGCTGAGAATCTCAGCAGGTGGTGGCGGCGTCCGCCTAGGGTGGAGGTCATGAGGGTCACCGTCACGGGCTCGTCGGGCCTCATCGGCTCGGCGCTGGTGCAGTCGCTGCGGGAGGACGGCCACGCGGTCGTCCGGCTGATACGCCGGGAGCCGTCCCGGCCCGACGAGGCGCGCTGGTCGCCCGCGGACGGGTGCGTCGAGGCGGCGGCGCTGGTCGGCGCGGACGCGGTGGTCCACCTCGCGGGCGCCGGGATCGGCGACCGGCCGTGGACGAAGGCGTACAAGCGCAAGATCAGGGACAGCAGGCTGGACGGCACCCGGACGATCGCGGAGGCGATCGCCGCGGCCGGAGGGCGGCCGCCCGTGCTGGTCTGCGGGTCGGCGATCGGCTACTACGGCGACACCGGCGGGGACGAGGTCGACGAGAAGGCGCCGGCAGGCCACGGCTTCCTGGCGGGCCTCGTCCGCGACTGGGAGGCCGCCGCGACGCCCGCGCGGGAGGCGGGCGTCCGGGTCGTCCATCCGCGCACGGGCGTCGTCCTGGCGCGCGAGGGCGGCATGGTGGCCCGCACGCTGCCGCTGTTCAGGGCCGGGCTCGGCGGCACGCTCGGCGACGGCGGGCAGTGGACGAGCTGGATCTCCCTGGCCGACCAGATCGCGGCGCTGCGCTTCCTCATCGACCACGAGATCGCCGGGCCGGTCAACCTGACCGCGCCGAACCCGGTGACCAACGAGACCTACACCAGGGCGCTCGGCCGCGCCCTGCACCGGCCGACGCGGCTGGCCGTCCCGAAGTTCGCGCTGCGGGCGGTGCTGCGCGGGTTGGCCGACGAGGGGCCGCTGATCAGCCAGCGGGTCCTGCCGCGCCGGCTGGAGGAGGCCGGGTTCCGCTTCGCGCACGAGCACGTCGACGCCGCCCTCGCCGACGTCCTGTGAGTCCCAAGAATCGTCAAAGTCCCGGCCGGTCCCGTTCGGTGGTCATACGGTGACGATGAGGGTTCCCGGCTCGGAGGAGGGTGAATGAGCACCGACGGACAGCCGCACATTCTGGCGATCGGCGGGGGGTCGTTCGTGCCGGACGGCCGGGAGGGGATCTCGCCGAGCCCGCTGCTGCGCTACGCGTTCGACCTGACCGGCCAGGACCGGCCGAGGGTCTGCGTCGTCACGACGGCCGTCGGCGACGGCGCCGAGCACATCGCCCGCTTCTACGCCGCGTTCTCCTCGATGGACGCCGAGGTCAGCCATCTGGCGCTGTTCCCCATGCCGAACGTCTCCGACGTCCGGGCGCACCTGCTCACCCAGGATCTCGTGTACGTGGGCGGCGGCAGCGTCGCGAACCTGCTGGCCCTGTGGCGGCTGCACGGTCTCGACGAGATCCTGCGGGAGGCGTGGCAGGAGGGCGTGGTGCTGTCCGGGCAGAGCGCGGGCGCGCTGTGCTGGCACGTCGGCGGCAACACCGACTCGTTCGGGCCGCAGCTCCGCCCGCTGACCGACGGCCTCGGCCTCCTGCCGTTCTCGTGCGGGGTCCACTACGACAGCGACCCGCAGCGCCGTCCGCTGCTGCAGCAGCTCGTCGGCGAGGGCACCCTGCCGGGCGGGTACGCGGCCGACGAGTCGGTGGCGCTGCACTACGTGGGCACCGAGTTCGTCCAGGCCGTGTCGTACCGGCGGGAGGCGGGCGCCTACCGCGTCGAGCCGGACGGGCCGGGGACGGCGAAGGAGTACCGGCTGGAGCCGCGCCTTCTGGCCTCGCTGTGAGGGCATAGGCTGGCCCGTGTGAGCGATGTGGACGTACGCGAGCTGGTAGTGGTGCACGCGGGGTTCGGCGCGGCGGCCGTCCCCTACGAGGACGGCTGGGAGCTGCAGAAGCGGACCCACGCCCTGCGGGTGGACGACGCGATCCCCGACACCGTCCTGCTGCTGGAGCACCGCCCGGTCTACACGGCGGGCAAGCGGACCGAGGCGCTCGACCGGCCGTTCGGCGACCCCGGCGCCCCCGTCGTGGACGTGGACCGCGGAGGCAAGATCACCTGGCACGGCCCGGGGCAGCTCACCGGCTACCCGATCATCCGGCTGCCCGACCCGAAGGACGTCGTCGGGTACGTGCGGGTGCTGGAGCGGATGATGATGGACGTCTGCGCCGAACTCGGCCTGGAGACCGTCACCGTGGAGGGGCGCAGCGGCCTGTGGGTGCCCGGCGCCCCGAGCCGCAAGATCGGCTCCATCGGGATCCGGGTGGCGCGGGGCGTGACGATGCACGGGTTCATGCTCAACTGCGACAACGACATGGGCTGGTTCGACAAGATCATCCCCTGCGGCATCCGGGACGCCGAGTCCACCAGCCTCAGCCGCGAGCTCGGCCGGGACGTCCCTGTCGCCGAGGTCGTCCCGCTGGCCGAACGGCACCTGGCCGCCGCGCTCGGCGCGGTGGCCACACTCCACCGCACCACCGCGCAACTCGGAGCCACCGCGCGGCTCGGGGCCTGAGGGCCCTCGCGGATCAGCCCTCCGGGGCCATCACCTTGTAGACGGCCTGGCCCTCGGCGGCGGCGTGCCCGAAGAACTCCGCCAGGCCCTTGTAGGCGGGCTTGAGGACCTTGTCGCGGGCGGCGCCGTCCAGCCTGCCCGCGTCCTGCACGCCGGCCTTGCCCATCGCCTCCGGGTCGTACCGCCCGGCGACCTTCGCGAACGGCGTCGCGGCCAGATGGTCGGCGGCGGGCTTGACCCGCTCGGGAGCCAGGTAGATCACGTCCATGCCCAGCTCGTCGGCGCCGTCCTCGGTGAGCAGCCGCCCGCCGCACACGGCGTCGGCCTCCGGCTGCCGCCCGTCCCACGGGTCGCCGGTGACGAGGTAGTGCACCGCCTGCCAGGTCCAGCCGAGATCGAACAGTTCCGCCCCGCCGCGCTTGCGCCAGTCGGCGGCGCCGAAGATGTGGCGGGCGATCCGGCCGGGATCCGGCTCCCCCTCCAGCACCGGCGGCACCCTGAGGTACGACATTGCCAGACCCACGGCGGTCCTCCTGCTAACGCTGTTGCGTGACGACAGGGAGTCACCCTAGAGAGAACGGCCCCAGGCCATGGCCGAAACACGCGAATCCGCGAGGTGAACGGGGTACTGTCATACGTTCGAGATCGCTCCGATACGCCTTTGAGCCCCGCCCGGCCGAAGCGGCCCCGGCGGCGGCCGGTGTGCCGGAACCGTAGATCGCGACGTACGCTGGGACCCGTGACGACGGTGACACCTGACGGACGCAAGCTCCTGCGCATCGAGGCCCGCAACAGCGAGACCCCGATCGAGCGCAAGCCCGAATGGATCAAGACCCGGGTGAAGATGGGTCCCCAGTTCCGCGAGCTGAGCGGCCTGGTGAAGTCCGAGGGCCTGCACACCGTGTGCCAGGAGGCGGGCTGCCCCAACATCTACGAGTGCTGGGAGGACCGGGAGGCCACGTTCCTCATCGGCGGCGACCAGTGCACCCGGCGCTGCGACTTCTGCCAGATCGACACCGGAAGGCCCGCCGAGCTCGACCGGGACGAGCCGCGCCGCGTCGCCGCGTCGGTGGCCACGATGGGGCTGAAGTACGCCACCGTCACCGGTGTCGCCCGCGACGACCTGGACGACGGCGGCGCCTGGCTGTACGCCGAGACCGTCCGGCAGATCCACGAGGCGATCCCGGGCTGCGGCGTCGAGCTGCTGATCCCCGACTTCAACGCCGACCCCGGCCAGCTCGCCGAGGTCTTCTCGTCCCGCCCCGAGGTCCTGGCGCACAACGTGGAGACCGTGCCGCGGGTCTTCAAGCGGATCCGGCCCGGGTTCCGCTACGACCGCTCCCTCGCCGTCCTCACGAAGGCGCGGGAGGACGGCCTGGTCACCAAGTCCAACCTGATCCTCGGCATGGGCGAGACCCGCGAGGAGGTGTCGCAGGCCCTGCGCGACCTGCACGCGGCCGGCTGCGAGCTGATCACGATCACGCAGTACCTGCGGCCGAGCGCCCGCCACCACCCGGTCGAGCGGTGGGTGAAGCCCGAGGAGTTCGTGGAGCTGTCGGCCGAGGCCGAGGAGATCGGCTTCGCGGGCGTGATGTCGGGGCCGCTGGTCCGTTCCAGCTACCGCGCGGGCCGTCTGTACAAGCAGGCGATCGAGGCGCGGAAGCCCTGAACGCGCGGACGCCGCGACACTACTATCCTTGGATTTATGTCGAAGAAGCCCACGGACGGGGCCCAGGAGCGTCCGGGCCGCCTCAAGCAGATCCGCATGGTCGCCCAGGTCCTCCGCCAGGCCGACCCGAAGGCCCTGCCGATCGTGTTCGCCTCGGCGATCGGCGCCCTGGCCGTCACCATCCTCATCGGATGGATCATCGGCCAGCTGTGGTTCTTCATCCCGCTGGGCGTCATGGCCGGGTTCGCCGTCGGCATGATCGTCTTCGGTCAGCTGGCGCAGCGCGCGCAGTACAAGGTGATCGCCGGGCAGCCGGGCGCCGCCGCCGCGATCCTGAAGAACATGCGCGGCAAGTGGACGGTCACCGAGGCGGTCAGCGGCAACCGCAACCTGGACCTGGTGCACCGGGTCGTGGGCCGTCCCGGCGTGGTGCTGGTGTCGGAGGGGCCCCGGAACCGCGTCGGCCCGCTTCTCGGCGCCGAGAAGAAGCGCCTGTCCCGCGCCGCGCAGCAGGTGCCGATCTACGACCTCCAGGTCGGGGACGACGAGGGCCAGATCCCGGTGGACAAGCTGCAGCGCCACCTGATGAAGCTGCCCCGCAACCTGAACAAGGGCCAGGTGAGCGAGCTGAACGACCGGCTGCAGGCACTCCCCCGGTCGATGCAGATGCCCAAGGGCCCGATCCCGAAGGGCGTCAAGATGCCGAAGGGCCCCAAGCCCAAGTCGCGCTGACGGCCGTCCGGTATGGCGGAAACGCCCCGCTCAGGGGCGTTTCCCCGTTCACGGCCTAAATGTTGACGACGACCGTGTTCGCGGCGCGGTCATGGAGCCCGCGATAGTCCCGGTCCCAGACCAGCGCGGGGATGACGAGCACCAGCAGGAGCGTCCGCGCCAGCCCCCAGACGAGCCCCACGGGCCGCCCGTCCAGGCGCACGACGCGGACGCCGCACAGGCGCTTGCCGATCGTCGTGCCGATGAGCGCGGTCAGCACCCACGCCTGGACGGCGAAGACGACCAGCGTCCACATGCTGCGCTCCGACGGCTCCCAGCCGAACGAGCGCGCCAGCAGGCTCGCCACCAGCATCGACAGGCCCCAGTCGATGAACAGCCCGACGAGCCGCCGGCCATAGGACGCGACGGCGCCGCCGCCGCTCTCCGGAAGTCCGAGCCGCACGCCCGGCTCACCGAGATCGGCACCGGCCGATCGCGCCCCGCCGAGCCACGTCTGCGTCCACCGCGGGCCGCCGGCCTTCGCCTTGCCACTGCTCATGCCCTCTAAGCTATCCCGTCCCCGCGCAGGCCCCGACCCGGCTACCGCCGCGGGCGGGGAGTGACGCGTAACACAGCGGAAACATATGAGACACGGCCGGGAAACGGCGCCGCCATAGCCTGCCGGAAGCCGAGAAGCGCCCCAAGGAGGCCGGATGTTCAGCAGCGCCGAAGAGGTCCTGAGCTACATCAGGAACGAAGGTGTGCGATTCGTCGACTGCCGGTTCGTGGACCTGCCGGGCAAGATGCAGCACTTCACGTTCCCCGTCGAGAGCTTCGGCGAAAGCGTCTTCACCGAGGGGCTGATGTTCGACGGCTCGTCGGTCCGCGGTTTCCAGGAGATCCACGAGTCGGACATGCTCCTGCTCCCGGACCCGTCCACCGCCGTCGTCGACCCGTTCCGGCAGCACAAGACCCTGAACCTGAACTTCTTCGTCCACGACCCGCTGACCGGCGAACCCTACAGCCGCGACCCCCGCAACGTGGCCAAGAAGGCGCAGGACTACCTGCGCGGCACCGGCATCGCCGACACCTGCTACTTCGGCCCCGAGGCCGAGTTCTACATCTTCGACGACGTCCGGTTCGAGACGAAGCAGAACGCCGGCTACTACTACCTCGACTCGGTCGAGGGCGCCTGGAACACCGGGCGCGAGGAGCCCGGCGGCAACCTCGGCGCCAAGCCCCCGTACAAGGGCGGCTACTTCCCCGTCCCGCCGATGGACCACTACACCGACCTGCGGTCGGAGATGGTCGCGCAGCTCCTGGCGTCCGGCATCCACGTCGAGATGCAGCACCACGAGGTCGGCACCGCGGGCCAGGCCGAGATCGACTTCCGCTTCGACACCCTGCTGAAGACGGCCGACCAGCTCCTTCTCTACAAGTACATCGTCAAGAACGTCGCGCGCGCCGCGGGCAAGACCGTCACCTTCATGCCGAAGCCGATCTTCGGCGACAACGGCTCCGGGATGCACTGCCACCAGTCCCTGTGGAAGGACGGCGCGCCGCTGTTCTACGACGAGGTCGGCTACGCGGGCCTGTCCGACAACGCCCGGTACTACATCGGCGGCCTGCTCAAGCACGCCCCGTCCCTGCTGGCCTTCACCAATCCGACGGTGAACAGCTACCACCGCCTCGTCCCCGGCTACGAGGCCCCGGTCAACCTGGTCTACTCCCAGCGCAACCGCTCGGCCTGCATCCGCATCCCGATCACCGGCTCCAACCCGAAGGCCAAGCGCGTCGAGTTCCGCGTCCCGGACCCGTCCTGCAACCCCTACCTGGCCTTCTCCGCGATGCTGATGGCCGGCCTCGACGGCATCAAGAACAAGATCGAGCCCGCCGAGCCGGTCGACAAGGACCTCTACGAGCTGCCGCCCGAGGAGGCCCGCGCCATCCCGACCGTCCCCGGCTCCCTGCCGGAGGTCCTCGCGGCCCTGGAGGCCGACCACGACTTCCTGCTCGAAGGCGGCGTCTTCACGCAGGACCTCATCGAGACCTGGATCTCGATGAAGAACGAGTTCGAGATCGACCCGATCCGCCTCCGCCCCCACCCCCACGAGTTCGAGCTGTACTACGACATTTAAGATCGCCGCAGGTCGGGGTAGGTTTCTACCCTCCTGGGCCGTCTGTGGGCCGTCGGCCGCGCCGTCCGGAGACCGGAAGGCACGGCCGACGGCCTATCTGTGGTCGGGGCCCTCAGGCTGCCGTCGCCTCGCCGGAGTCGCCGTCGTCCTCCGCGTCCGTGCCGAACGCTTCATCGATGGCCTTTCGGGCGCGGTCCTGGCTGTTCGGCATCAGGTGCGTGTACGTGCGGAGCGTGAAGCCAGGGTCAGCGTGCCCGAGGTACTCGGCGAGTGCCTTGATGTTCTCCCCCGCGTCCAGCAGCACCGATGCGTAGTAGTGCCGCAACGCGTGCATGCCGTGCTCGCGGGATTCGCTGAACCTCTCTCCCGGCAGTCGCTTCGGAATGACTCCTGCGGAGACGAGGGCGGGCTTCCAGAGGTACATGTTGAAGTAGTTCCGGTTCAGTGCCTTCCGCTCGCGCGAGTAGAAGAGCAGCGTCGCCGTGACGGGCGGCCCGTTCGGGGCCTTCCATGGAAGGGTGACTTCAATGGGCGGGTGACGGGTGATGTGCTCTGCGAGTACGTAGGACACGGTGTCGGGCAGCGGCACGTCACGAAGCTTGCCTCCCTTGGGTGGGGCGAAGAGCAGGTGGGAGCCGACCAGTTTGACCTGTCGGACGACGTGGACGATGCCTCCGAGGAAGTCGATTTCGTCGACTGCCAGGCCGAAGATCTCGCCTTGCCGAAGTCCGCAGCCGGCGGCCACGTCTGCGGTCGTGCGGTACTTCTCCGGGAGGCCGCCCCGGACGGCGATCACGCGCTCACGCGTCCATGGCTTGAGTTTTCGGGGGTCCAACTTGGGCGCTTTCACCGACCGCGCGCGGCAAGGGTTGCGGGGGATGCGGCCGTCGTCTACCGCCGCGCCGAACACGGCGGAGACGTTCGCAAAGATGACTCGTTGGTATGACGGCGCAATCCCCGAGTCCTTGAGCGCTCGCGCCCACCCACGAATATGGCTGGGTTGGAAGGCGTTCAGAGAGCGTGATCCGATGTGCGGGAAGACGTGGAGCCGAAAGCGCAACTCCATGGCCGTGATGGTCGAGACATCTGTCGTCTGCGACGCCAGCCACTTCGTGGCGAACTGCTGGAAGGTCACCTTCCCAGCCGATGGGTCGACGTATTGCCCGCGCGTCATATCGGCGGCAAGCTGGGTGAGCCACGCCTCGGCGAGACGCTTCTGCTTGTCCGGGAACGACTTGCTGCGCTCGTTGCCGTCGGGTGCCACATACCGGGCCCGGTACCGCATCCCGAGACCGTAGCGATCCGTCTTGACGCGCTTCGATGTCCCTTCGGCATCCGTGACGGTCTTGTACCAGCGGTCTTGGATATGACCTGCCATGCGACGCAGGTTCCTTTCTTGAAGGGCGGGAGAAGGATCGTTCGCTTAGGTGGCGTCGTCGGCCGCCTTACGTTTGGCGATCCAGCCGCGCACGGCGGCCGGGTCGTAGCGGAGGTATTTGCCGACGCGGAATCCGGGTGGGCCGGTGCGCTTCTTGCGCCACTGGTAGACGGTCTCCAGGGGCACGGAGAGCAGGGAGGCGATGTCTTCGGGGGTGAGATAGCGGTCCGGCAGCCCGTTGCGCAGCGTCGCGACCGGCGGCGGTTCGGCAGTGTCGTCCATGGGAGGGGGCTCCTTGACGGCGTGCGAGATCGGTTGGTGGCGGCCGGCGGTGTGCGTGGTGGCTGGGCGCCGGTTCGCTGTGATGTGGGGGGCTGAAACATCTCCGAAGCTCCGAAGCTCCGAGGATGGGGCTGTGAGCTGGAGGGATGTCTTCGGAGATGGAGGTGACCGGGCTCGGTCCATCTCCGAAGTTGGGGTGTATCTCCGGACGTGGCTCGGAGCCTCGGAGATGGAGAACCGGCGGTTCCGGCTATCTCCGAGAGTGTTTGTGCTGGTAGTCGGCTGATCCTCGGAGCTTTCGGAGCTTCGGAGATGTTTCAGCGTCTTTCGGCGGCGGTTACTCATGGTGTTCCACCCAGAAGACGTTGCGGTCGCCGAGATGATGCTTGCCGGTGCGGATGACGTAGTCGCCGCGCCAGCGTCCTGCCTGCCCGGTGAGCAGGCGGCCGAGGGACAGCGGGTTGGGTAGGCGGCCGGTGTGAGTGGTGATGAACTGGCCGTCCCACCGGTCGTGTTCGTCGGGCCCGATGTGGTCGGGTTCGCCGGAGCGGCGCAACTCGGCGGCGGTCATGCGTTCGGAGCCGTGGAGGCTGTGCCAGCAGGCCATGAACGCGCGCCAGCGGGTTTCGTCTTCGTCGATGCCGCGAACGTCGGCGGCGTTGGCCAGGAATCCGCCTATGCCGTGGTGGGCCAGGAATCCGCCGAGGGCTTGCGCCCACGGGGTGAACTGCCGCATCGATACCGTGTCGGCGCGCGGTGCTCCGTTGCCCGTCCAGTCCAGGACCATGACCAGCAGGTGCCACAGCACGGTGAGTTGGTTGCGCGGGTCGGTGATCCATTGGTCCAGGTGCGGGATCCCGAACCGGGATTGGTCGCGTTGTTCGGGGCGGGGCATGTTGGGGTCCAGGTGGACGCGGACGGTTCTGCTCGCCATGTCGCCGCCGACTTGGAGGTTGTTGCCGGTGGCCATCCACAGCCGATCGTTGACGGTGGCGATGTTGCGGGACGCGCCCAATTGTCGGTCGGACCAGACTCCGGCAGTGACAAGCAGCGCGAGGGTTGCCGAGTCGATCACGGTGCCTTCGGCAAGGTTGTCCCACACCACAACCCCGACCTGTTCGGCCAGCACAGCCGTGATGGACTTGCGGAGTTCCTCTTCGGTGTAGGCCCAGGGGATGACGCGCTGGCCGTAGAGCATGCCGGGTCCGCCGGTCAGGATGGACTTGCCGGAGGCGGGCATGGTCGCGTCGATCAACGCGAACGGGGTCAGTGAGCGGGTGAAGTGCCGCAGGATCGGGGTGACCAGCAGGGCGAGGTAGTTCGCGCGGTCGGCCGGGGACGACCATGGGAAGTCGCGTAGGAACCGGTTGAGGATGAAGTCGCGGGCTTCGGTCACCTGTTCGGCGGTGGGCCGGTCCGGGACGGTCGACAGCGCGACTTTGGAGGCCAGGTACAGGCCGGTGGCGGGGTCATACCCAGGGTGTTGTAGCAACGTGCCGTCCCGGCGCAGCACAGGGGCGCCGATCACACCGCGCAGCGGGGCCAGGCCGGGCCAGGTCTTGCCGGCCAGGACCGCGGCCAGGATCGATTGGGGCGGGGTGACCTCTTCCTCGTAGGTTTCGTCGTCGCCGTCGCTGTTCTTGCGGGAGCGGAGCCGGTAGACGTAGGCGTGGTGGGCCAGCAGTCCGGCGAGGGTGGCCGGGGTGGCCGGGCTGGCGGTGACCGGGAGCGGTGAATCTTCGTCGGCGGCCGGGGATGTCTGCCCGCCGGACACGGTTTCCATCTGCACGAGAGATCCGGCGGAGACGTAGGTGTCGGGCAGCTTGTTGCCTGCGAGCGCGGCTTTGAGGACGCGGATGCTTTCGGGGCCGGATCCAATGTGAAGGCGCGGCTTGCGGGTCATGCGGGGACGCTCCTGGGGCGTTGGGTACCAGCGCGAAATCCGGACCGGATGGTCCGTCGGGCGGGCATCTCGCCCAGCCCGGCGCGCACGGCGGCAGCGGTCAGCAGTTGCTCGGTGTCATCGGGGTCCAAAGCGCCACCGGCCACGAGCTGGCCGAGGGCGACGGCGGCGCCGTACAGGGTGGCGTTGCGGCGGCCCTCGGGCGCGTCGGCGACCGCGGACAGGCTCGCCGTGACCGCCTTGTGCAGGTAGGCTCCGCGGTTTCCGGTGGCCAGGTTCACCGTGACGGGGTGTTGCGGCGGCAGCGGAGCCGGGCGGAGCCGTTCGGCCAGCCAGCCCGGCAGCGGCGCCGGGGCCGGGGTGTGGATCGGCTGATAGGCGCCGGTGCCGTCGGGGAGATCGACGAAGGAGCCGGGACCTACGACGTATCCGCCGTCGCCGCGGGTGTCGACCTTCCAGCCCAGCCCGTTCCCCCGGTCGTCGGAGGTGTTTCCGAGCCGGATGGCGTCGGGTGCGGTGAAGTACAGGTGGAACCCGCCGCGCCGGGTACGGACTTGGAAGGTCTCCAGCGGCATCGGCTGCCCGGCCTGTTCGCACACCAGCGCGAACACGTCGGACCCGTCGTTGACGCCGGGAACCGCCCACCGGGGCGGCGGGTGCTCGCCGGGCTTGGGCATGTCCAGGTCGATCACCAGCAGCCGGGACGGTCCGCAGGCGATCCCGATGTTGTAGGGGCGCCGCGCCCACATCCGGCGGATCGCCACGGGGTCAGCGGTGGCGGCCTTCGTCCACCGCATCCCGTGGGGTGGCTCCTTGTCGCCGGGGGCCAGCGGGAAGACGTGCCAGCCGCGGGCGGCGGCGGCCAGCGCGTAGCGAGCCAGCAGGCCGGGGGACGGTGGTTGGCGGTTGGTCATGCTGCGCTCCCCTCCGGCGGTATCGGCAGGGTGAACAGGTCGGTTTGGTGGCCGCGGGCCGCGAGGCTGGCCAGCAGGCGGGAACGCCACCCGGTGGCGTAGACCAGGCAGTTCGCACAGTTCTTGTGTCCGCGGCAGCCCGGCAGTGGCGGCAGGCGACGGGCGTTGTAACTCCAGGCCATGGAGTCAGCAGAGGTCAACAGGTGCCCGTAGCGGTGCAACCCGCCGGTCTTGACGCCGAACCCGTGCAGCTTGAGCCCGAGTCCGGCGAGGGTGGCCACGATGTGCCCGATCTCGCCAGTGGACTGGCGGCGGCACACCGAGCCCAGCCCGACGCACGGCAGGGCGGCCAGGTCCACCCCGGCGGAGGTGTACAACTCGACACAGCGCAGGTAATCCGGCAACGTCCAGCCTTGAACGACCGGCAGCCACGGCACGGCAGGGGCCAGCGCCCGCAACTCCAGATAGTTGGCCACGGTGCGGTCCTGGTGTTCACGGACGCTCAGGCCGGTCCGTTCGATCATGAACGGTTCACACATCCAGTCCATCGGCGCGGCGAAGTCCAGGGCGCCGAGTTGCTCGGTGTAGCAGGTGACCGCTTCGGCGTACTGGCCGGGCGTGGTGACCCACCGGCCGTTCAGCGACAGTTCGGTGAACCCGCCCGAGTCCACCGCCATGCGGCACGTCGCCGGGCGCAGCCGCGCCCGGCGCGCGAGCTGGCGGTGCGAGACGAACAGCGGGAACGTGGCGTTCCACAGCCAATGCGGTTGGTGGGCCCCGAGGTAGAACAACGGCGCACCCTCGATAGCCAGCGCGGTCATGCGGCATCACTCCCAGAGGCCGGGTAGGTGTCGTGTTCGCCGTCGGTCGCGACGCGTTGCGTCTGCAGGTGCGACGCGTCCGGCGCGGCCGGGTTCGACGGCCCGTCTGATGGGCGGCTCATGCGGCATCGCTCCCCATGTCCAGGACGCCCGTGGTTGTTTCAGCAGCGTTCGAAGCGCCGTGTGCCTGGGCGCGCTGCATGACGACCTCAGCGCACGTCTTGTGACTGGGGCGGCCGTCATCGTCGCGGCAGAAGGCGCCCTTGCCGCAATGCACGCACGGCAGGCGCCGGCCGCCACCCCAGTGCGCCGCGGAACTCCAGTCCAGGCCGGTACGCGCGCGGGTCATGCGGCGCCGCCGTCGCGCCGGTCGCGCTTGAACGTCGGGGCCCAGTCCGACAGGTCGTCCTCGTTGTCGGGCGTGATGACGGTCCCGTCCGGGGTGAGGACGAATTCGTGGCCGTGCTGGCAGGTCCACAGGTCGCCGAGGGCATCGGGGGCGAGTGCGGCCCAGCACGTCACCTCGGTCAGGCAGTACGGGCAGTCAGGACCCGCGGTGACCGGCCAGTGGTGGGCCGGGATGGCCCACTCGGCGCAGCAGGCGCCGCACTGCCAGAGGTTGACGGGGGCGCCGTTGTAGTCAAGCCCGGTCGCGGGGCCGCGCCAGTGCACGTCGTCGGGGCGGTCGCAGGCGGGGCAGTCGGGGGCGGTCA
>NZ_SMKH01000213.1 GCF_004348515.1 Actinomadura sp. KC345
CCGCCCACGAGAGCCCCGCCCACCAGCACCCCGTCCACCAGCATGGGGCGGAACCGTGGCGGGCGCCCAAGTTCTACGCCTACGCCACCCCGCGGACCGTCCTGGCCCGCGCGATCGCGGTGATGCGGGAGGCGAAGCTGCCGTTCGCCCGCGTCGCCGGGCTGGACGAACTGGGCTCGGGCGTCCCCGACGGCCAGGTCACCTCGGTCGTGGACGGCCGCGCCCACCTGCCCGCCAAGCTCGCCGCGCTGCGCGCCCACCGCACGCAGATCGTCGTGGCGCCCGAGGAGGCCGGGCCGTTCTTCGCGCTCTCGAACAACCTCGGCCAGCAGGCGTTCGGCACCGAGCACTACATCCTCCAGGCCGGCGAGCTGGGGCCGCTCGGCCCAGGGCGCCGCGAGAGGGACCTGTTCGCCGGGCTTGCCGGCCCGGATGCCTGAACGGCTCGGTAACCTTGCGGGCGTGGACGAGGACGACGACGAGTCCCAGGTGAGCCTGGCGAAGAACGGCCCGCGCGCCACCGGGGAGCACGGGAGCTCGTCCCCCGGCGAGCGCGAGGCGGACGGAGCGGGCGCCTCTCCCGCCGGTGAGCGCCCGGACGACGAGGCGCCGTTCGACGCGTTCCTGTCCGGCGCCGCGTACGCGGCCCTCGGGCTGCTCGGCGCCCTGTTCGGGCTGATCGGCTCGTTCGCCCAGAGCTGGACCTACGGGCCCGTCCCGGTCGCGGCGCTCGTCCTGGTGGCGCTGGTCTTCGTGATGGTGCGGCTGGCGGGGATGGGCATGGGAGGCCGGCTCGGCGCGACGGTCCCGGCCGTCCTGTGGAGCCTCGTGGCGTTCCTGATGACGCTGCGCCGGGCCGAGGGCGACCTGATCGTCTCCGGGTCGCTCGCCGGATACGTCTTCGTCGCCGGCGGCATGGTGGCCGCCGTCGCGGGGATCATGCTGGTGCCGCCGGCCCGCCCGCCGGGCGAGTGGCTCCTCAGGAAGCCGGCACGCTCCCGGGGGTAGCCCCCTGGGCTACGCGCGCCGGCGACCCGCCTGACTCCCGTCGACCGGGGCCACCGGGGAAGCGAGCGGCGCGGTGCCGGGGACTCCGGCGCGGTGGTTGCTGAGGAAGAGGCACACGACCGCGCTGAGCGCGACGAGCGTGATCGGCACCGCCAGCGTCGGCGTCAGGGCGTGCACGAAGCCGTGCGAGTACACCTGGGCGGCCAGTTCCTGGACGCGGTCCGCGATGTCCGGCGGGGTTCCGGGCGGCGGCTGGCGGTGGCCGCTCTGGGCCGCGCCGACCTCCAGTCCGCCCTCCGCGGCGCCGGCGAAGCCCTCGACGAAGTCTCCGCGCATCTCGGGCGGCAGCGCCGACGACCGGGTCGTCGCCTCGTCCCTCAGCGCCGCCGCGAGCTGGTTCTGCATGACGGCGCCGACCGCGGCGCTGCCGAGGACGGAGCCGACCTGCCGGACCATGTTGTTGACGCCGGACGCGGCGCCCGCGAGCCGCGGCGGGACGTTCCGGGTGGCTTCGGTGGTCATCGGCGGGAACACGCCGCTGATCCCGAACCCGATCACGGTCACCGGTGCGATGAACGCGGTCCAGTGCGCCCCCACGTCGGAGACGGCCGCGAGCCACAGCATGCCGCAGGCGTAGAGGCCGAGGCCGGGGACGAGGATGTACTTGCCGCCGATGCGGTCGGACAGCCGGCCCGCGAACGGCGAGAGGACCGCGGACAGGGCCGAGGCGGGCGCCAGGATGAGCCCCGCCTGGAGGGCGCTGTAGCCCAGCACCGACTGCAGGTAGATCGTCATCGGGAGGAAGACGCCGATCATGCCGATCGACACGGCCGCGCCGACGAAGTTCAGGACGGTGAAGTTGCGGTCCCTGAACAGCGAGAACGGGACGAGCGGCTCGCGGTCCTGCCGGGTGCGCTGGTGGGCGACGAAGACGGCGGCCAGCGCGCCGCCGGCAGCGATCAGGCCCCAGATCCCCGCGTTCCAGTCGTGCTTCTGGCCTTCGGTGAGCGCGAACGTCAGGCAGAACAGCGCCGCCGAGGCCAGCAGGACGCCGGTCAGGTCGAAGCGGTGCCGCACCGTGCGGGTGTGGCCGGGCAGGATGAGCACGGCCATGACCAGCACGAGGGCGCCGATCGGCAGGTTCACGAAGAAGATCCAGCGCCAGTCGAGGCTGGTGACCAGCAGGCCGCCGACGGTCGGGCCGGTGACCGTGGACACCCCGGCGACCGCGCCCCAGATGCCGAGGGCGGTGCCGCGCCGGTCCGCCGGGAACACGCCGATGATGATCGACATGGTCTGCGGCATCAGCAGCGCGGCGCCGAGGCCCTGCACGGCGCGGGCGGCGATCAGCTGGGTCGGGTCCTGCGCGGCACCGCACGCGAGGCTCGACAGCGTGAACACCGCGACACCCGCGATGAACAGGTTCTTCTTGCCCCACAGGTCGCCGAGCCGCCCCGCGGTGATCAGCAGGACGGCGAGCACCAGGATGTAGGCGTTGACCACCCACAGGATCTGGTCGAGCGAGGCGTCGAGCTGGTCGAGCATGCTCGGGATCGCGATGTTCACGATCGTGAGGTCGAGCAGCGTCATGAAGAAGCCGAGGGAGAGCGTCAGCAGGATCGCCCAAGGATTCCCCCGCAAGCCGCTCATGGCCCGGGAGCCTAGCGGACGGCGTCCACCGCGTTTCCGGCGCCGTTGCGGGACACGTAGTCGCCGACATCGTCCTCACGGACGGCCGTGAACAGCTCCCGCACGCCGTCGTCGTTCAGCAGCACGACGCTCTGCCCGCCCCGCTCGGCCGTCCGCGCGACCGGAGTGGTCAGGTACTCCAGCCGGGACGTGTCCAGCAGCCGGCGCGCCAGCCCGCGCAGCATGCCGGCGGTCACCGACCCGTCCACGGACACCGACCTGGTCGCCGCCCTGATGAACCGGTCGATCCTGATCGGGTTGCGGGTGTCCAGCGCCTTGTCCGCCAGGGCGTCCAGGAACGCCTGCTGCCGCTTGATCCGGTCGAGGTCCCCGCTCGGCAGGTTCCAGCGCTGCCGGACGAAGTCCAGGGCCTCCACGCCGTCCAGATGCTGGCGTCCCGCCTCCCAGGTGCGGTCGTGCATCGGGTCGTGGGTGCGCTTGGTGATGGTGACGTCCACGCCGCCGAGCGCGTCGGTCATCTCCACGAAGCCGCCGAAGTCGAGGGCGGCGTAGTGGTCGACGCGGACGCGGGTGAGCTGCTCCACGGTCCGGATCAGCAGCGCCGGGCCGCCGTGCGCGAACGCGGCGTTGATCTTCGTGGTGCCGTGCCCGGGGACGGGCACCCAGCCGTCCCGGGGGATCGCGATCACCGAGACGCGGTCGCCGCTCCCGGACATGTGCACCAGCATGATCGCGTCCGCCCGCGCGCCCATCGACGGTATGTCCGCGCGCCGGTCCGAGCCGATCAGCAGCCAGTTCTCCCCGCGCCCGGTGGACGACGGCCGCCCCGACGTGGTGGGCATCGCCCCGGAGATCCGCTTGACGTCGTCGTCGTAGGTGCGCTGCAGCAGATAGAGGCCGCCCACCAGCAGCAGGACGACGCCCAGCGCCGTCCCGCCGCATCCGATCACGACCCGGCGCCTACCCCATTTCCGCAGCATGCCTCCACCCTCCCCGGGAGGGCGGCTCGGCCGGGCACGCCATGCGGGCACCCGGCCGAGACTTTGAGGAGTCTGGAGTTTGCGCTGGAGAACGTAAGGGGGAGGTCAGTCCTTCAATGCCGTTTCCAGCTGGTCCAGGGCCCAGTCGAGGTCGCGGGTCTCGATGGTCAGGGGCGGGGCGAGGCGGAGGGTGGTCTCGTGGGTCTCCTTGGCGAGGACGCCGAGGTCCATGAAGCGCTCGCTGACCGGGCGCGCCTTCCCGTGCAGCTCGACGCCCGCCCACAGGCCGCGGCCGCGGACCTCGCGGACGATGCCGCCCGGCAGCGCGCCGAGGCGCTCGTGCATGTGCGCGCCGAGCGTCCGGGAGCGCTCCTGGTACTCGCCGGTCTTCAGCATCGCGACGACCTCACGGCCGATCGCGCAGGCGAGCGGATTGCCGCCGAACGTCGAGCCGTGCTGGCCCGGCCTGAAGACGCCCAGGACGTCCGCGTCGGCGACGACGGCGGAGACGGGCATGATGCCGCCGCCGAGCGCCTTGCCGAGGATGTAGACGTCGGGCACGACGTCCTCGTGCTCGCACGCGAAGGTCGCTCCGGTGCGGCCGAGGCCCGACTGGATCTCGTCCGCGATCATCAGCGTGCCGTTGGCGGTGCACAGGTCACGCACCGCGCGCAGGAACCCGCTCGGCGGGACGTTCACGCCCGCCTCGCCCTGGATCGGCTCGATCAGCACGCCGACCGTGGAGCCGTCCATCGCGGCCTTCAGCGCGTCGACGTCCCCGTACGGGACGGTCCGGAAGCCGGGCGTGTAGGGCCCGTAGGAGTCCTTGGCGTCCGGGTCGGTGGAGAAGCTGACGATCGTCGTGGTGCGGCCGTGGAAGTTCCCCTCGAACGTGATGATGTTCGCCTCGCCGGCCGGTACGCCCCTGACCTCGTAGCCCCACTTGCGGGCGGTCTTCAGGGCGGTCTCGACGGCCTCGGCGCCGCTGTTCATCGGCAGCACCATGTCCTTGCCGCACAGCTCGGCCAGCTCGGTGACGAACGGCCCGAAGTTGTCGTGGTCGAACGCCCGGCTCACCAGCGTGACGCGGTCCATCTGCCGCTTGGCGGCCTCGGTGAGGCGCGGGTTGCGGTGCCCGAAGTTGACCGCGGAGTACGCGGCCAGCATGTCCAGGTACCGGTTCCCCTCGACGTCGGTCAGCCAGACGCCCTCGGCCTCGGCGACGACGATCGGGAGGGGATGGTAGTTGTGCGCGCTGTGCTCGTCGGACATCGCCATCAGCTGATCGGTCGCCCTCACGACACTCCTTCGCGGCTCGGACCGGCCGAGTGGCCGGGCATGGCTGGGGCACCGGACGGTGATCCGGTGCCGTGGGGGAGGGGCCGGACGGGTCAGGTGGCCGCCGGTCCGGCTACCAGCGTATGTTCGGGATCTACCACCGACCAATGACGAAAACGGACTTCAGGGGTGTTATTTGTTGCGTCTTGACGAGCTGGACCGTCGAATCGTTGCGCAGCTCCTGGAGGACGGGCGTGCCTCGTACGCGCAGATCGGCGACCGCGTCGGGCTGTCGGCCCCGGCCGTGAAGCGTCGCGTCGACCGGCTCCGCGCGGACGGCGTCATCAACGGCTTCGCGGCCGTCGTCGACCCGGCCGCGCTGGGCTGGACGACCGAGGCGTTCATCGAGATCTTCTGCACGGGCGCGACCTCCCCCGACGAGATCTACTCAAGCGTCCGGGGCCATCCCGAGGTCGTCGCCGCCTACACGATCAGCGGCGAGGCCAGCGCGCTCGTCCACGTGCGGTCCCGCGACATCCAGCATCTGGAGCAGGCGCTCGAAAGGCTGCGCCGCGAGGACAACATCACGGCGACGAAGACGTCGATCGTCCTGTCCCGCCTGATCGGCCGCCCCACCGACGCGCCGTCCCACTGATCTATTACCGACCAGTAGGCTGCCGGGATGGACTTCGCGACCGCTGACCTCATCGACGGCTTCGGGGACGAGCTGCGCAGCTGCGAGACGCAGTTCCGCCAGTACGGCGGGCGCGCGGCGTTCGCCGGCCCGGTCTCGACCGTGCGCTGCCACCGCGACAACGGGCTGGTGAAGAAGCTGCTGAACACCCCCGGCGAGGGCCGCGTGCTGGTCGTGGACGGCGGCGGCTCGCTGGCGTCCGCCCTGATGGGCGACATGATCGCGGCGGCGGCCGTGGCGAACGGCTGGGCCGGGACCGTCATCAACGGCGCGGTCCGCGACGTGGCCGCGCTGCGCGGACTGGACCTCGGCGCGAAGGCCCTCGGCTCGAACCCGCGCAAGAGCGCCAAGGACGGCGCCGGAGAGGTGGACGTCCCGGTCACGTTCGGCGGCGTGGAGTTCCGTCCGGGCGACTGGCTCTACAGCGACGAGGACGGCATCGTCGTGGCCGAGCGGGAGCTGCCGGTGTGACCTGGGCGCGGTGACCTGGGCGCGGTGTGACCTGGGCACACTGTCCGACATGCCAGGGCGAGCAACGCAAGCTCGGCTAAGTCGGCCGTAGCTGGGTCGAATCTCCTGCCTTACGTTCTGCGCAGTCCACACCAGAGGCAGGGGTGACATGCGCTTCGACAACATGCTGCTGGTGCCCGCGACGGCCATGGGCCTGGTCGTGGGACTCGCGGCCGTCCCGGCCGCCGCGCAGGCGACACCTACTCCTGAGCCGACCGCGATTCCGCGACCCACCGCCAACCCGTGGCAGATGCGGCACTGGCCGCAGACGCAGCCGTGGCAGCGCGCCCAGCCGTCCGCGCGGACCTTCGGCACGACAGAGAGAACTTAAACAGAACTGGTATCGCCTGCTAACGTTCTGTGGTGCGGACGGCGTATAAGTGTCGGGCCTACCCGACCCCCGAGCAGGCGGCGGTGCTGAACCGCACGTTCGGGTGCGTACGCGTGGTGTGGAACCAGACGCTGGCCTGGCGGCACCACCGCTGGCATCAAGACCGCGTTTCCACGAACGTGCCGCAGGCCAACGCGTTCCTCACCGGGCTCAAGCAGGCCGAGGAGTTCGCCTGGCTGAACGAGGTGTCCTCGGTGCCGTTGCAGCAGGTGCTGCGCACCCAGGGTCCGTGAGCACGATGTGATCGTGGTCGAAGACCTCGCGGTGACCAACATGGTCCGCAACCACAGGCTCGCGCGGGCGATCTCCGACTGCGGGTGGGGCGAGTTCCGCCGCCAACTGGAGTACAAGTCCGCCGAGTACGGCCGCCGCCTGATCGTGGTCGACCGCTGGTTTCCCAGCTCCAAAAGCCTGCTCGGCGTGCGGCACCTGCTCGCACAACTCGCGCTCAGCACCCGGACGTGGCGATGCCCGTCCTGCGGCACCCGGCACGACCGGGACATCAACGCCGCCAAGAACATCCTGGCCGCTGGTCAAGCGGTGACTGCCTGCGGAGGCGAGGTCAGACATCCGGGCAACCGGACGCACTCGCCCACGAAACAGGAACCCCAGCCTGCGAAGGCCGGAATCCGCCCGCCCTAGCCGGGGGGAGCAAGTCAACTGGGTCAAGGACGCCAATCCGCAGGACATCGACAAGGTCGACTTCGTCCTGCCGGACGGCACGCCTAAGAAGATGACGATCGGCGACTACCGGCAGCTCTCGGACGCCCTGTACCACGCCGGGACGAACTCCGGCAGCGAGTACGAGTACGTCGACGAGGCCAACCGCCTGCACTTCTACGTCCTGGATCTGCACCGCGACCGGAAGGGCGTCCTGTCCTACACGGTCGCGATCCGCTCGCTGGACGGGTCCGGGCCGCAGCGGCGCGGCGTGCGGGTCGGCGACGGCCAGGCCAGGCCGACCGGCGGCGGCTGGGCGAAGTGCACGCTCACGCTCGACAACAGGGGCAGGGGCGGCGACGGCCGGCACCGCTCGGACGTGTTCCGCCTCAAGGCCGGTGTGTCCGGCGGCGGCTGGACGACCTGGCTGCCGAACGAGCTGGCCACCGCCGAGGCGGGGGCCCGCACGAAGGTCGAGGTGTGGGCGAAGGCCGGGCCGGGCGCGGACCGCCGGGCACGCCTGCGGGTGACGGGAACCTCGGAGAGCGACCCCTCGAAGTCCGACAGCGGGACGTGCCGCCTGCGCTGACGAGGGTCTCCCGGACGGCCCCCGGCGAGCGGGGGCCGTCCGGCTCATGACTCACCGACGCCCGCGCACCGGCGCGGGTTCACGCGGGCGGCGTAATACCGAACGAAAACTAAGTTGCATTTCCCGAGGTCATGTCGGGTCCGGACCGGTGTGCGGCCTGGGATACGTTGCGCATCGTGATGATCTTGCAGCGTGCGGTGACCGCTTCTCGTCCGGCCCGTCTCCCGCGGCGCCCGGTACGGGCGACCGCGGCGGAAAAATGCTCACTGATGCGTGTCCGCCGGCGGAGGATCGCGCTCGTCGCGGCGGGCGTCCCGCTGGCCGTTCCCGTGGTGGCCGTCGAGGCGGCGGCCGTGCCGGACGGCGCCGATGCGGCGCCCGCGCGGGCGGCGGCGCCGAGCCTCCGTGACTTCGACCTGCGCCGCGGCTCCGACCGCGGCAGGCCGATCCGGGAGCTGGGCGAGAGGCTGCACAGGAGCGGTGTCGACGCGCTGCTCACCTCGTCCGGCCAGCGCAGGCTCGGCGGCGGCTGCGGCAAGGCGGCGGCCGTGCCCGCGCGCTCCGTCGTGTACTGCTTCGACAAGGCGGACTCCGCCACCACGAAATGGGTCCCGCAGGGCGTCGCGACCATCTCCGACGCGGTGGCGGGCGAGCGCTGGACCGGCGGCGGCAGGGCCATCCTCGTGTCCTGGCACGACAGCGGCAAGATCAGGCTCACGTTCGTCAACCCGGACAGGCGCACCTACCGGCACGTCCTGCTCGTCTATCCGACGATGAAGGGCAAGCGGCCGACGTACACCGACATCGGCATCCACGCGGGCGGCATCGCCTGGTACGGCGACAAGGTGTACGTGGCCGACACCCGCCACGGCGTGCGCGAGTTCGACATGCGCCAGATCTTCGACCTCGGCAGGAGCAAGGCCGGCTCCACGGGCGCCCCCGGCCGGGTCGGCCTCCACGGCGGCAAGTACTACGGCCACGGCCACCGCTACGTGATGCCCCAGACGGGAAGCTGGAACTTCGCCCTCGGCACGTCGGGTTCCGGATGCAAGGGCTCCGGTCCGCTGCGCGTGTCGTGGATCGCCGTCGACCGCACCACCTGGAGCCACGCGCTCATCGCCGGAGAGTGGTGCCGCCCGAAGGGCCCCCGGGGGCGCGTGGTCACCTGGCCTCTGCCCGCGCTCTCCGGCACCCGCACCGTCCACGCCAACTGGGCCGCCACCCTCCCCGCGGACCGCATCCAGGGCGGGGTCAGGACGAACGGCCAGTGGTGGTTCACGCAGGGACGCGGCAAGAAGCGCGGCCGTCTCCTCATGCCCGAGCGCGGCCTGTGGGACTGGGGCCGGGTCACGTTCCGCACCATCTCCCACGGACCCGAGGACATGTCCTGCTACCGGGGCCAGCACCGCATCTGGACGGTGGCCGAGTACGCCCGCAAGCGAGCCCTATGGAGCTTCCCCGCCGACTCCTGCCGCTGACCGTGCCCCTGCCGACCGTGCCGGGGCCGTGGCCGTCGTCCGGCGGCCGATCCGCCCGAGGGCCACGGCTCCGAGCGCCAGCACGCCCAGGCCCGCCCCGATCCAGCCGAGGGACGCGTAGCCGGCGCCCGCGCCGATCGCCAGCCCGCCGAGCCACGGGCCCGCGGTGATGCCGACGTTGAACGCGACCACGTTGCCCGCCGCGACCAGCGTCGCCGCGCCGTCCACCATCCCGAACGCCCGCGTGTTGAGCGTCGGGTTCGTCACGAACGCGGCGAAGCCGAGCAGGAACACCAGCACCACCACCGGGGCGGGTGACCGCACGGTCAGCGCCAGCGCGACCGAAACGGCGACGAGCCCGCCGAACCCGGCGTACAGGGTCGGGATGCCCCGCGTGTCGGCCGTCCGCCCGCCGATCGTGATGCCGATGAGGGCTCCCGCTCCGTACAGGGCGAGGACGCCGGGCACCCACGCCTCGGCGATGCGGGTCGTCTCCGTCAGCAGCGCGCCCAGGTAGCCGAACGTGACCATGCACGCGCTCGTGGCCAGGGCCGTCGTCCCGTACAGGAGCCACAGCCGGGGGACGGCCACCGCGCGCACCTCGTCCCGTATCCGGGGCACCGCGCCGTCCCCGCGCCCGGCCGGGATCGTCGCGGCGACCCCGGCCATCACGGCCACCGACATCGCCGCGACGGCCCAGAACGCCGCCCGCCAGCCGAGGTGCTGCCCGATCAACGTCCCCGCCGGAAGGCCCGCGATCGCCGCGACCGTGAGCCCGCCGGCGAGGACGCCCATCGCCCTGCCGCGCGCGCCCCGGGGGACGAGCTTCAGCGCCGTCGCCCCGGCCACCGCCCAGAATCCCGCGTACACGAACGCGCCCACGATCCGCGTCGCGAACAGGACCCGGTAGTCGGACGTCACCGCGCCGATCACGTGGGTCACCGCGAACACCGCGAGGAAGGACAGCAGCGCCCGGCGGTGCGGCCAGCGCAGCGTGAGCACGGCGAGGACGGGCGCGCCCGCCAGCATCCCGATCGCGAACGCCGAGATCAGCAGGCCGGCGGCGGGCACCGACACCTCCAGGTCGTTCGCCATGCCGGGCAGCAGCCCGGCCGGCATCAGCTCCGACGTGCCCTGCGCGAAGATCGCCAGACCCAGCACGTAGACGGCCAGTGGCATCGGCGCCAGCCTTTCTGCATTGGTCAGTACAAAACAAGGTCGCAAAAAAGGGACGGTGTTCGCCGCCCCGTGTCTCAGATGGCGTCCATGGCCGTGTCGGCGATCGACGTGAGCGTCGCCCGGCCGGCGCCGCCGCGGGCGGCGACCCGCATGCCGGCGACCGTCGAGATGATGAAGTGCGCCAGCGCCGGAGCGTCCTTGCCCTGGTCGATCTCCCCGGCGCGCATCCCGTCCTCGATGGCGGCCTTCAGCGCGGCCAGCCGCCGACGCTGGTCCCTGTCGAGCCGCTCCGCGATCCCCTCGTCGTGCGGCGCCATCTCCACCGTCGTGTTGACGACCAGGCATCCGGCCGGATCGTCGGCGTCGGGTTCCACGGCCCACTCCAGGATCGTCCGGAGCCGCTCCCGGACGGGTCGGCTCCCGTCCTCCAGGGTCGCGATGAGGTTGGACGTCTTGGCGTCCATGTAGAGGATCAGCGCCCTCTCGAACAGGTCGCGCTTGCTGGTGAACGTGTTGTAGACGCTGCTGCGCCCGAGCCCCGTGGCCTCGCACAACGTCTGCGTCGAGGTCGCCTCGTACCCGTCCGACCAGAAGGCGCGCATGGCGGCCTCGACGGCCCGCTCCTCCTCGAACTTCCTCGGCCGTGCCATACCCGCACCGTAACACGTTATGGACGGATCGATCCAGAATGCTCAGGACCCGAGGACCCGGATGAGTCTCCGCTGGTCGCCGCGCGCCAGGACGGCCCTCCCGCCGGACAGCGAGGCGAGAAGCGGTTGCGGGACGTCCCACAGCTCCGCCTCCTGGCCGCTGTGACCCATCAGCAGCGCGGGGGAACCGGCCTCGCGCAACGCCCTGACCATCGGGTCCGGGGGCTCGCCGAAGCCGAACTGAGGGCGCGACAGGACCAGGTGCAGGCCGTGCTCGCGACCCGGCTCCAGCAGGGGCAGGAGCGGTGTCAGCGGATCCCCCCTGAGCAGACGCTGGCGGTTCGTCACGATCAGGTAGGTCTCCAGCCCGCTGTCACTCCATCGCCGCGCGGTCTTGGCCACTTCGGCCACCAGCTCGGCGGGGTCGCCGGAACCGCCGGAGGATCGGACCCGTTCCAGCCCTTCGACACCCGGGTCCAGCGGGAGCGGATCGCTTGGATGATCAAGGATGTAGATCCTTCTGCGCCAGGCGGGCCGGGACCTGGCGATCTCCTCGACGAGCAGGCGGGCCAGGGTCGCTCTGCGGTGCCCGGAGGGACCGCTGATCAGCAGATGCCGGTCGGTGTCGAAGTCCAGCAGGACGGGTTCGCCCGTCTCGTCGTCGACACCGATCCGGACCCGGCCGCCCGAGCCCGCCGCCGGAGTGCCCGGGGGGCCGGGGTCGGTCGGCGGCGTCCGCTCGAAGCCTCCGATCCTGCTGAACTGGTCCGTGAAGAACGGGTCGGCGTTGCGGAGGGCCAGTACTTGGTCGGCGTCCGCGCAGAGGACGACGACCGGGTCCTCCCCGTGCCGGTCCATCGACGGCCGGAGTCCGTTGCCCAGCCACCCGACGGGGCGGCCGTCGGGGTGGGCGTCGCTCATGTGGATCAGCAGCACGCCGCCGCGGCTCTGGGCGAACAGCATGCCGATCGTCGTGTCCGGTCGGGCGCCGGCCAGGATGTGGCCCGACGAGCTGATGGTCACCTCCCGGACGTCGCCGTGCGCCAGGCGTCCCAGCGCGGCGAGCATCCCTCCGTACAACTCCGCCGCCCTGGCCATGGCCGGCTGCTCCGTCCCCTCGAAGACCAGATGGCGCGAGTGCCTCCAAGCCGACCGTTCCGAACGGAACAGGTTCCGGAGCACTCTCATGACGCTCTCGTCCTCGGCGGCGGGGTCGATCCCGAGAAGCCGGCGGAGGCTCAGGTCCGTGTCGGCTTCGGTGGCGCGGCGGGCGAAGTCCCGGACGGCGGACTCCGGGGGGTCCGGGGCGAGGGTGAGCCGGCGGGGGCCGCCGCCGCCCGCGAGAAGGTAGGCGGTGCGCTCGTCGGGGAAGGGGAGGTTCGCCTGCCCGAGGACGCGCTGAAGCGAGGGCGGCATGCGGCCCGCCGCGACGCGCCAGCCGAGAAGGGGCAGGAACCGGTTCCAGATCGTGGTGCCTTCGACCGTGGACGAGGACACCAGGAGCTGCACGCCGAGGGCCCTGCCGCGCTGCGCCGCCGACAGCAGCGTCTCGCCCACCGCGGGCCTGCTGGACGGGAACGTCAGCGACACGTCGGCGAAGACGACCAGCCCCGGCTCTTCGCCGTGGCTCGACGCGGCACGGGAGTCCAGCTCCGCCGACAGGTAGTCGATGAAGCTCTGGAGCCGCTCTGGCCGCCCGAGCAGTTCGTCGTCGGAGAACGCGACGTGCGGGAGGTCGAGCGGCCTGCCGAGGGCGTGCTCGCCCAGGCCGGCGAAGGCGAAGGTGAGGTCCTTGGGGGAGTAGGTCGCCGCGAGCGCGAGGGCGATGTTGCGGGCGGCGCGCTGCCGGGCCGCGGTCTCGCCCACGATCAGGCCGTGCGGGATTCCGGCCGATATGTCGAGCGGGTACAGAGTGACGACGTTTCCGTCCGGGTCGTACCCGATCGCTGGATCACGGGGTTCGATCGGGGGGAGCGCCCAGGTCTCCTCGAACGTCCCCCTTCGCCCTGCGCCGTTCAACGTGAGGACGTCCGACTCCGGGAGGATCACGGGCGGAGACGGCGGCTCCGAGGGAGTGCCGGGCTCGTCCGGCCAGTGGAGCCTGTTCGCATGCGGGCCGCGCCGGCGCATGGCCTCCACGATGGGGGCGGCGGTCTCGAGCGCGACGTACGCGGGACGGAAGCCGGGGTGGACGCTCTGCCCGAAGATGTGCAGGGACGCGGTGCCTGGGCCCCATGTTCCCGGGGCGGTGATCTGCCACCCGACGAGGGAGGCGACGGACGGCGGGGGCTGGTCGTTCGGCGAGCGGAAGACGAACGTGATCCCCTGGGCCGGTCCCGCCTCGCAAAGCCGGGAGAGCGGCTCGATCACGTCGGGCTGGGCGTCCAGGAACGGGCCGACGTCGTCGATGATCACAATGAGGGCGGGCAGAGGTTCGAGCTCCCGCCCATTCGCCATGGCCGACTGGTAGGCGTCCCATGTGGGGAGGTGCACGGCCCGGAGGACGGCTTCGCGCCGCCTCCGTTCGGCTTCGAGCGCCTCTGTCAGCCGGCTGAGGAGGGGCGACTCGGGCAGGTTGCTGTGGACGGCGGTCGCGACATGGGGGAGGCGGCCCAGACCGGTGAAGGTGAGGTCTCGCGAAAGGTCGACGAACGCGAAGTTCACGACGTTCGGGGAGTGGCCGAGGGCGAGGCTGAGCACGATCGTGCGCAGGAGCGGGTCGGGCTCGTCCCTGAGCCCGAGGATCAACCCGTGCGGCAGGTCGGGGTTGCCGCCCATGATGTCCACCCAGACGGGGTCGTCGTCGTTCTCGACGCCGATCAGCGTGGGGTGCGGGCTGCGGTTCCACTCGTCGCCGATCAGCTCGGCGACCGGTGTGCCGAGCAGATCCAGCAGGTCGGGTACGTCGGGCAGGGCGGCCGGGTCGGCCGCGTCGGGCAGGGCGGCTGGGTCGGCCGCGTCGACCAGGCCGGTCAGGTGGGTCGCGGCAGGGGTCGCCTCGGTCGGGACGGCGGGAGGTTCCTGCGTGCCCGGGGTGAGGTGGGAGCGGGTTTCGGG
>NZ_SMKH01000214.1 GCF_004348515.1 Actinomadura sp. KC345
GCCCGAGATCCCGCCGCCGCCGGATCCTCCCCCGCCCGGCCCGCCGGGTGATCCGCTGCCGCCCCACTTCTTCTGGCAGCCGAAGGGGTCACCGCCCTTGCAGTCGTCGGCCTGGGCGGGAAGGGCGACGAACGCCGGAGCCGCCATCGCCGCGGCGAAGATCGTGGCGGAGACCAGCCGGAGGCGCTTGGGGGGGTGGGGACGCATCGCGTGTCCTTCCCTGCCGATGGTCAACAATTCTTCTTCCTGACGCTGGCGGCGACCTTCCAGACGCCGGAGTCGTACTGAAGCGTCGACCGGAAGAGGTGGGCGCCGCCCGGCCCCCCGCCGAGGCGTTCACCGGTCTCGGCGGAGTAGCGGTAGCCGACGAGGGTCCGTATGCAGTCGACGACGTAGATCTTCGTGCTGTCCTTGGACCGGGCGTAGACGCGTGGGTTGAACGTGCTGGTGTAGCGCCAGGTCTCGCCCTTGTCCCTGATCGCCTGGACGTCCCTGGTGATCTGGGTCAGCAGGGGGTCCATGGCGACGGCACCGAGCTCGGACGTGTCGCCGCTTTCGTGCGCCTCCTTGTAGGCGGCCTGGTACTCGCGGTAGCGCTTGAGGACCGTCTCGAAGAGTTGCGCCGTGGGGATCGCCGAGGGGGCCACGGCGGTGGACGCCGGGGCCGGGGCGCCGGTTTCGAAGGAGCCGTTGGGGGCCAGTTCGCCGCTGGAGGACGAGCTGGACGAGCCGCACCCCGCGCACAGGGCGAGAAGGACGAGCAGGGCAGCGGCGCAGTGAGACCCCAATGGGGAGGAACGTACCAACCGGGCGCGCATCGCCATCCCTGAGCGGCAGCCGACAACGGGGCAAGTATGCGCGAAAGCTTACAGAGGTCCGTGTGGCGAGAAAAGCGAATCGTTGCGAACGGTCTGCGGTGGACGGACGTCCCATAGGCATGGCGATCGGCGCGAGCGCTATGGCGGCGAACAGGACCAGGCCCAGCAGCACCCGCGCCGCCCCGGGCCGCCGCAGAGGCGGGCGGAACCGCCGGCCTCCCTTTCCCGCACTCGCCTGGGCGTACCTGGATTCGGCGCGCTATCGCGAGTCGGCTCAGGACGTGCCCGCGGCGCCGGTCGGGCTGGTGCTGGGTGCGGGCGTGCGGCCGGACGGGTCGCCGTCGCTCTCCCTGTCCCAGAGGCTGGACGTGGCCGCCGTGCTCTACCGGACGGGCAAGGTGAAGGTGCTCCTGGTGTCGGGGGACAACAGCACCGAGGACTATGACGAGCCGACCGTGATGCGCGACTACCTCCAGCGCCGGGGCGTCCCGGAGCGCCGGATCGTGCGCGACTACGCCGGCCGCGACACGTGAGATTCCTGTACCCGCGCCAAGCGGGTGTTCGGCGTGGACCGGCTGACGGTGGTGACCCAGAGCTTCCACCTGCCCCGGGCCGTGGTGCTCTGCCGGGCCGCCGGGATCGAGACCCACGGCGTCGGCAGCGACGTCTGGATCAAGCGCGTGACGCCCCTCGGCTACGCTCGCGAGCCCCTCGCCATGATGAAGGCGATGACCGACGTGATACTCCGTCCCGACCCCGAGGTGCTGGGCGAGAAGGAGAACGGCGTCCGCGACGCGCTCAAGTCCTCGGGCTGAGCCGGCGAGCGCCGGTCTCCCCGGGCCTCCGCCGCGGAAAGGCCGCTTGACCTCGACCATGCTTGAGGTAGCAGCCTGGTGGACCTATGGCGGGTGAGCGTAGGAGGTTCCAGTGCGCGCGGTGTGGTTGAGGGAGTTCGGAGGGCCGGAGAGACTGGTGCCGGCGGAGGCGCCCGAGCCGGAGCCGGGTGAGGGGCAGGCGCTGGTCGAGGTCGAGTTCGTCAACATCACGTTCGTGGAGACGCAGATGAGGGCGGGCAACGCGCCGTTCCCGATGAAGGAGCCGCCGGTCGTCCTCGGCAACGGGGTCGGCGGCGTGGTGACGGCGGTCGGGCCGGGCGCCGACGCGGGGCTGGTCGGGCGCCGGGTCGTCAGCGGCACGGGCGGCACCGGCGCCTACGCGGAGCTGGTCGCGGTGGACGCGGGGGGAATGCTGGAGGTCCCGGACGGCGTGGCGCTCGACGAGGCGGTGGCGCTGCTGGCGGACGGGCGCACCGCGGTGATGATGCTGCGGGCCGCGGAGCCGCGGCCGGGGGAGCGCGTCCTCGTCGAGGCGGCGGCCGGGGGAGTCGGGACGCTGCTCGTCCAGCTGGCGAAGGCCGCCGGGGCGGTGGTCGTGGCGGCGGCCGGGGGCCCGCGCAAGGCGGAGCTGCCGCTGGGGCTGGGGGCCGACGAGGCCGTCGACTACCGGGAGCCGGGCTGGACGGAGAAGGCCGGGAAGATCGACGTCGTGCTCGACGGGGTCGGCGGCCAGGTGGCGCGGGAGGCGTTCACCCTGCTCGGAACCGGCGGCCGGATGGTCAGCTTCGGACTCGCGAGCGGTGAGTGGGCGAACATCCCGGAGGAGGACGCGGCGTCGCGGGGCGTGACGCTCGTCAAGCCGGCGGCCACCCCGGAGCAACTCAGGGAGTTCACACAGAGCGCGTTGGCCGAGGCGGCGGCGGGAAGGCTGAAGCCGGTGATCGGCCAGCGGTTCCCGCTCGAAGGCGCCGCCGACGCGCATACGGCGATCGAGTCGCGCTCGACCGTCGGCAAGACGCTTCTGGAGGTCCGGCGCGCCTAAGCCACTTTCTTCAAGAAGGTTCCGAGGGCGCGTTCGTAGGCGGTGGGGTCGACGTTCCATGACTCGGTGTGGCCGCCCGGTGTGGTGATGTGGGTGACCATGCCGGGCGGTGCGGTGCTGGCGAACGTGTGGGCGGGGCCGTTGGCGACGGTGGCGTCGTCGGCGGCGGTGAAGAGCAGCACGGGTGTCCGCAGCCTCGGTGCGTACCGGCGCTGGTCGAAGTCCGTGAGGTCGATGCCGATGCGCCACTCCAGGACGCGTTTGGCCACCCCGGTCATGAAGCGGGGCAGGTTGCGGGCGGCGCCCTGCATGTCGAGGGTGGCGTTCCAGTCCAAAACGGGGGAGTCGAGCACGACCCCGCGGACGAACGACGGATCCTTGCGCAGAGTGGTCAGTGCCATCGCGCCGCCCATGGACCAGCCGTAGAGCACCACACCGGTTGCGCCGTGCGCGCGTGCGTAACCGATGGCGGAGACGACGTCCTGCCATTCGGTGTCGCCGAGATGGTTCTTGCCGTCGCTGGATGAGGGCGCCCCCACATCATTGCGGTACGCGATGGACATCATGGGCAGGCCCGCTTCGTGGACGGCGCGCATGACGCGGAACGTCTCAGCCTTGTCCGCGTTCCGTCCGTGGATGCCGATGAGCCACGTGCTCTTGGGCGACGCCCCCGGCACCACCCACGCGGGCATCGGGCCGACCCGGGAGGGATAGGTGACGGCCTGGAACGGGAGTCCGAGCGCCTCGCCGGGGTCGCCGTCATGGACCCAGTGGTCGATGGTCGCGGGGGCGCCCTTCACCAGGGAGCCGTCGGCGACGGACGCGACCTTCCGCACGACGTGCGCCGAGTCCCCGCCGACGACGGGCCCCAGCACGGCACGGCCGCCCTCCCAGACCAGCGCCCACGTCCCGGGACTCTCCGTCGTCGCGTCGCGAGGCAGCGTGACCGTGCCGTCCCCCGCGTCGACGATGGTGAGCGGGTACTCGGCCGTGTGGTCGACCTCGATGGCGACGCCCGCGAAGTACCAGCCGATTCCGCCGACGACCGCGCACAGGAGCACGACGATCGCGACGGCCGCCGTCATCAGCGCCCGGGCACGGCGACGGCGCCGCCGGGGTGGCGGCGGTTCGGGATCGACGGGTACGGGCGGGTCGGACTCGGGCGCGGCGGTCGGCACGACATGAGAAATTAGCCCCTCTCGAGCGTCGCGAACGCCTGGGGCACGCCGCAATATCTCGGTCCGTGCGGTTAACCTGCCCGGAAGGTGCCATCCGGGCCGCCGCGCCGGACGGTGGTTCAGGCGCTGCCGATCGCGGAGACGAGGCCGAGGGCCAGGAGCAGGTCCAGGTGGATGAACGTCTCCAGCTTCGCGCCCGGCGGCACCTCCGCGTCGGCGGCGAGCCGGTCGAGGACGTCGAGCGCGGCGGGGCTGCCGAGGTCGTCGGCCAGCGCGGTCTCCGCCTCCGCCGCGTGGTCGCGGCTCATCGGTCGGCCCGGAGCCGTCGCCCACCGCGCGACGGCGGCGCGCCAGCCGTCCAGCCGCTCGCCGGCCCGCGACACCCTCGCCTCGGACAGCTCCAGCGGCTCCCGGTAGGGGACCTCCAGGATCGCCAGCCGCACGGACGGCGCGTCCGCCGGCTCCCAGGCCCCGGTCTCGCGCGGGACGTTCAGCGTGAGGCGGTCACCGCCGGTGCCGCCGCCGGTGGAGACGTGCACGTCGGCGTCCGCGATCGGAGTGTCGAGCACCTCGAACGGCGCGACGCCGTAGTCCGGCCAGGCGTGTTCCCCGGCGAACGCCGGGGTGCTCACGACCCGGACGCGCCGTCCCGCCCGTTCGGCGACCCGGCGCAGTAGGTCGGTGACGACCAGCGTGCGCGGCCCCGCGCCGTCCAGGACCTGGATGCGCAGGCCGCGTCCGGCGGGCGGAGGCTCCGCCCGCCCGGTGCGAGGGTCGTACAGCCGCAGCATGCCTCAACACTAGGCCGGGGCGCCAGGACCGAGGGCGGCGGGTCAGAGCTGCGGGTCGGACGGGAACGGCCCGTTCGGCAGCGGCGTGGCGCTGTCGGCCTTGCGGACGGCGGCGAACCGCAGCCGCACGTAGTCGGCGACCCACCCCGACTCGCGGCGCAGCGCCGGCGCGGCCAGGTCGTTCACCCGGCTGAGCAGCGGGTCGACCACCTCCGGCGGGACGTCGGCGAGGGCGCGGGCCGCGTAGGCGCGGACCCAGTCGGCGGCCCCGTTGGGGCCCTCGGTCATCCGGGAGGGGCGGTCGGCGTGCTCCAGCAGCCGCAGGGTGAACCCGGCCTCCTCCAGCTTGGCCGCGTACTCGGCGGGCGTCGGGAAGTACCAGGGCAGTTCGGGCTCGCCGAGGCCGAACACGCGCCAGGCGGTCTGCATCGCGACGATCAGCTCGGCGCAGTTCCCGGCGCCGCCCAGCTCGCCGACGAACCGCCCGCCGGGACGCAGCGCCGCGTACACGCGGCCGATCACGGCGTCGGGGTCGCGGTTCATCCAGTGCAGGGCCGCGTTCGAGGCGACCGCGTCGAAGGACTCGCCGACCGTGAGGTCGGCGGCGTCGCCGACGAGGAAGGACAGCCCGGGGTGCGCGGCGTTCGCCTGCGCGATCATGTCGGGGTTGCCGTCGATGCCCAGCACCTCGGCGCCACGCTCGGCGATCTCCGCGCTGAACGTCCCCGTTCCGCACCCGAGGTCGATGACCCGTTCGCCGGGCTGCGGATCGAGCAGGTCGACCAGGGGCGCGCCGTGCGCGGAGACGTACCCGAAGGCGGAGTCGTACGTCGTCACGGCCCAATTCACT
The DNA here is from genome assembly GCF_004348515.1 of Actinomadura sp. KC345. Lineage (GTDB taxonomy): Bacteria > Actinomycetota > Actinomycetes > Streptosporangiales > Streptosporangiaceae > Spirillospora. The sequence goes on from NZ_SMKH01000214.1 coordinate 5,516, forward strand.
GTCATAATTTATCGGACAAACCCGAGCGCGGAGGCGGCGTTTGCGATGGTGGACGTCACGTCCGAGGTGCGGATCCTGGGTTCCGAGGGCCCGGAGGGCCTCACGCTGCGGACATCGGGGCTGTCCGCCAGGAATCTGCCGGAACTTCGCGTGGAGGGCCTCCCGCCCTATCTGGGGCAGGGATGGGCGCGCGTCCTCGCCGCCCTGGCGCAGCGCCTCGCGGCGTCCGCCGAGATCCCCGAGCGCGTCACGCTCGCTCCGGACATGGAGATCTGCCTCACACCGGCCGGCGACGGCGACCTGGCCCCCGTCCCGCCTCCCGGCCGCGACGCCGACGCCGGCCACGATCTCGACCGCTGGCGCAGGGACGTCGTGCTCCGCCTCTTCCCCGAAGCCCGCACCTGACCGGCGGCCCCTGGACGGGTGTTCCTAGAATCTGATTCTGTCCAGTCAGGGTCGGAGAGGGGTTCGCAGGTGCCGTACACACAGATCGAATACGAGGTCCGGGACCGGATCGCCACGGTCACGCTGAACCGGCCGGAGAAGATGAACGCCTTCACGTTCACCATGCGCAACGAGCTGCTGGACGTCTTCGACAGGATCGACGCCGACGACGACGTCCGCGCGGTCGTGGTGACCGGCGCGGGCCGCGCGTTCTGCGCGGGGGCCGACCTCAGCGGCGGCGGCGACACCTTCGACAAGGACAAGTCCCTGGACATGTACGCCGGCGAGGACGACCTCCTGGAGGACGGCACGCCGCGCGACGGCGGCGGCACGGTCGCGCTGCGGATCGCCCGCTGCCTCAAGCCCGTCATCGGCGCCTTCAACGGCGCCGCCGTCGGCGTGGGCGTCACGATGACCCTCCCGATGGACGTCCGCCTCGCCAGCGAGAAGGCCAGGTTCGGCTTCGTATTCGCCCGGCGCGGCATCGTCACCGAGGCCGCGTCGAGCTGGTTCCTGCCCCGCCTCGTCGGCATCGCCCAGGCGATGGAGTGGGCCGCCACCGGCCGCGTCTTCGACGCCCGGGAAGCCCTCGACGGCCGTCTCGTCTCCCGCGTCCACCCCCCCGACGAGCTCCTGCCCGCCGCCTACGCCTTGGCCGGTGAGATCGCCGGGAACACGTCCGCGCTCTCCGTCGCCGCCATCCGCCGCCTCATGTGGTCCGGCCTGTCCGCCCCGTCCCCGTGGGACGCGCACGCCGCCGACTCCCGCCTCATGGCCGCCCTCGGGGGAGGCGCCGACGCGATCGAGGGCGTCTCGTCCTTCCTGGAGAAGCGCGACGCCGCCTTCCCGATGCGCGTCAGCAAGGACCTCCCGCCCGAGGTCCCCGACTGGCCGGCCCGCTGACCGCTGCCGCCGACCCCGGGTGATCCTCGCCGATCAGGGCTCTTGCATGATGGTCGAGGATCCCCCGGTCGAAGGACGAAGAGTAAACGACGATCTTCGCATCGCGGACCTTCGCGACCTGTGTTGCTTGTGTGACGGAGGGTATTACTCCCACCTAGGCAACACGTTCGGGGGTGCGTGGTGCGAATCTGGAATCTCATCATCCTGGGTGGATTGCTGCTGTTCGTCGCCGGGTGCGGGGGAGGCGCGGAGAAGCAGGCGCGGACCGCGGGCGGCAACGAGGCGGTCGGCGGGCAGACCAGAAAGGCCCGGCCGCCCGCCACACCGCCGCCGCCCAGGAAGATCGACTGCGACCGGGTGAAGTGCGTCTCGCTGACGTTCGACGACGGCCCCGGCCCGCACACCGCGCGGCTGCTGGACACGCTGAAGGTGCGCGGTGTGCGCGCCACGTTCTTCATGCTGGGCGAGGTGGTCCAGCAACACGCGGGCGTGGTGCGGCGGATGGCCCTGGAGGGACACGAGGTCGCCAACCACACGTGGTCGCATCCTGATCTCACCGGGCTGTCGCCCAAGGAAGTGAGGTCACAGATAGAGCGGACGCAGAAGGCCATCAGGAACGCTTCAGGCGTCGCACCCACGCTGATGCGCCCTCCCTACGGGGCGACCAACGACGAGGTCGGACGCCTCGTAGGGATGCCGCAGATCCTCTGGAGCGTGGACACGAGGGACTGGCAGTTCCGGAGCGTCGGCCGCGACGCCAAGGTCGGCATCACCAAGCCGGAACGCGGCGGCATCGTCCTCTACCACGACGTCCACAAGGAGAGCGTCGACTCCATCCCGAAGGTGGTGGTGGGCCTGAAGAAGCGAGGATTCACGCTCGTCACGGTGACGGAGATGTTCCGGGGCGAGCGGCTCAAGCCGGGGGAGACCTACACCGAGGACCCCGTGGAGGCCGAGCCCCTGACGGCGAGCCCGACGGCGAGCCCGGCGCCCGGCTCGCCGACCGGTACCGCCCCGGAGCCGTCCCCGACCGGGCCGTCTTCGAACCCGGGGCAGTGAGGGCGCGACCGGCGATCGGGTGAACCAGCACCCTCGTTTCACCGTCTCAGGGGTTGCCGCATCCAAGATCGAACCCAACCGGCTGGTGCGAAAGACCAGGACGATCCCGTGGCGCGAGGTCACCGGCTTCCACGTGCTGCCCACCCTGTTCGGGAGGAGCGTGGTCGTGTCCGACTCGGACGGCAGGCGGTACTCGCTGGCCGCGCCGCGTGAGGGCCTTCTCGGCCGCGACCCCCGGTTCGGCGAGGCGCTGGAGGCGATGAACGCCCTGGCCCCCCGGCCGGTGGAGGTGAAGTCGATCTCGATGTGGGCCGTCCGCATCACCGTCTGGATCGTGGTGACGGCTATTGCGGCGGCGCTGGTCTTCGTGTGGCGGCCTTGGCTGGAGCCCTGGTGGCCGGGCCGTGACGAGGCGGGTTCGCTTCCGCGGGCCTGCGCGGTCGTCGATCGCCCGGCCGCGGAGTGGCTGCCGCCCTCCCCCGAGCGGACCGTCTTCTCCCTGCACGAAGACGGGACCTCCTTCGTCAACTCCGAGTGCGCTTACCGCTCAGGCCAGGGCGCCGGCGCCCGGGGCAGTGTCCGCCTGGAACTGGATCGCGTACTCCGGACCACGTCGACCGGCGCCACCGAGAAGGCCCGCGCGGACTACGCCGAGGCCCGGGAGGCGGTGGCGGAGTGCGTGCGGGCACGCTCCGGTCGCGACAAGGACTGGACGGCCGTCGTGGGCGACGTGGCCGGTCTCGGAGACCAGGCGTGGCGCTCCGTCGCCCTGGATCGCGGGACCGGTGAGACCGAGGTCCGGATCGTGATACGCCGAGCCAACGTGCTGGTCGAGATCGATCACAGCGCACAGCGGCCGAAGGAGCAGGTCGTGTCGGCCGCCGACGCGCTGGCCCGCGAGGCCCTGCGACGGCTCGACGGCCGCTGAGCCCGCCGCCGGGCGGCGCGCGTCAGTCCACGTCGCGGGGCCTGCGGCGCGGCGGAGGCTGCGGCGGGACGACCTTCGCCGCGACCATCGCGTCCTCGGGGACCTCGACGAGTTCGCCGGTGCGGCGGCGCACCGAAAGGGTCCCGCCGGACCACGATTCGAGGACGCCGACGACGTCGCTGTACTCTCCGGTTGGCAGACGGCGGCGCAGCGAGATCCGCTGCCCCACGTCCGTGCTACTGATGGACACCACGAGGCGCGCGGCGAAGCGGCCTGACATGTGGACCCCCGTGTCGAATCGACGGCGCCGTGGCGGCCATACTATTCACAGCGAGCTTGCGGTGAGCCGTGACGTGCGGCGGGGCCGGAAACCCGAGAGGAGTCACCGACGTGACCTACGTCATCGCGCAGCCCTGCGTGGATCTGCTTGACAAGGCATGCATCGAGGAGTGCCCGGTCGACTGCATCTACGAGGGCAAGCGCATGCTCTACATCCACCCGGACGAGTGCGTCGACTGTGGTGCGTGCGAGCCGGTTTGCCCGGTTGAGGCGATCTACTACGAGGACGACACGCCTGAGCAGTGGAAGGACTTCTACAAGGCCAACGTGGAGTTCTTCGACGACCTCGGGTCGCCGGGCGGTGCGTCCAAGGTCGGGAAGATCGACAAGGACCACCCGATCGTCGCCGCGCTCCCTCCGCAGGAACACGACGACTGACGGGGCGGCCGTCCGGCGCCGGACGAGCGTCCCGCGGGGCGCGTCTCCCGGACGGCCTGCGGCCGTGCCGTCTTCGCGGTCGTTCAGGGCCGTGGCCTGCCACGTTGGGTGGAGGGCCACGGCCTCGCGGGTTTCCGAGTGGCCCGTGCGTTTCTAGAAACAGGAGTGGGACGTGTTCACGCTGCCGGACTTTCCGTGGGATCGGCTCGCGCCGTACAAGGAGCGGGCGCTCGCCCATCCGGACGGCATCGCCGACCTGTCGGTCGGGACGCCCGTGGACCCCACGCCCGAGCCGGTCCGGGCGGCCCTGGCCGCCGCCGCGGACGCGCCCGGGTACCCGCAGACCTACGGGACGCCGCGGCTGCGCGAGTCGGCCGCGGGGTGGCTGCGGCGCCGCGCGGGCGTGTCGGGCGCCGACCCGGACGCGGTCCTTCCGGTCATCGGCACCAAGGAGCTGGTGGCGTGGCTGCCGACGCTGCTGGGCGCCGGCCCCGGCGACACGGTCGTCTTCCCCGAACTGGCCTACCCGACCTACGACGTGGGCGCCCGCCTGGCCGGGGCGACGCCCGTCGCCTCGGACGGGCTGCTCTCCCTCGGCCCGGTGACGCCGAAGATCGTCTGGGTGAACTCGCCGTCCAACCCGACCGGGAAGATCCTGCCCGCCGAGCACCTGCGCAAGGTCGTCGCGTGGGCGCGCGGCCGCGGCGCGACCGTCGTCAGCGACGAGTGCTACCTGGAGTTCGGCTGGGACGAGGACAGGCCGCCGGTCTCGGTCCTGCACCCGGACGTGTGCGAGGGATCACACGAGGGCCTGCTCGCCCTCAACTCCCTGTCCAAGCGCTCCAACATGGCGGGATACCGGGCCGGTTTCGTCACGGGCGACCTCGCGCTCGTCAAGCGGCTGCTGGAGGTCCGCAAGCACGCGGGGATGATCGTCCCCGCTCCGGTGCAGGCGGCGATGGCGGTGGCGTTCGACGACGACGCGCACGTGGACGAGCAGCGGGCCCGGTACGCGCGCCGCCGCGCCGCACTGCGCGCCGCGTTCGAGGGGCACGGCTTCCGCGTCGACCATTCGGAGGCGTCCCTCTACCTGTGGGCCACGCGGGACGAGCCGTGCTGGGACACCGTCGCGCACCTGGCGTCCCTCGGCATCCTCGTCGGGCCCGGCGAGTTCTACGGCCCGGCCGGCGCCCGGCACATCCGGGTCGCGTTCACCGCCACCGACGAGCGCGTCGCCGCCGCCGTCGCCCGGCTCTGACGCGCGCCGCGCGCCTTCGGCCGCACGCGCCCGCCGCCCGGAACACGCCGCGATCCCGGCCTGGCCTGCGCGCTTCGGTTTCGTGTCGATTGCTGGCTTTCTATATGCAACCGAGTATTCCTTTGATACGTCTAAACGCCGTGTGGGCTCGGACGGCCGTGATCGATAGGATCCGCGGGTCTGCGGCCGGATTTGGACGAAACGACGGAGGTGTACGTGAGCACAACGGCGATAGTGATCCTGCTCGGGCTGATCCTGGTGGCCCTGGTCGTGCTGATCGTCGTCCTGCTGCGGCGCCGCCCGTCCTCCCCGTCCCGGACGCCGGACTCCCCGGCGGCCCCGAAGGACCCGTTCGCCCCCGGCGACCAGGTGGCGGGTGACCCGCGGACGCTGAAGGCGGGGGACATGGTCGAGTACCTCGGCGTCCGCTACTTCGTGCGCGGTTCGGTCCGGCTGCGCGAGGGCGGCTTCACGTGGAGCGAGCATCTGCTCGACGCCGACACCATCGAGGGCACCAAGGTCTGGATCTCCGTCGAGGAGGACCCCGACCTTGAGGTCGTCTGGTGGACGGAGTACGACATCGGCGACATGACGCCCAGCGAGCGGACCCTCACCGTGGAGGGCGTCGAGTACCGCCGCGACGAGCACGGGACGGCCGACTACACCAGCGAGGGCACGACCGGCGTCGGCGTGCAGGGACGCGTCGAGTACGTCGACTACGAGGGCCCCCGGGGCAAGTACCTGTCGTTCGAGCAGTACGGCGGCGGCCCGTGGGAGGCGGGGCTCGGCGAACGCGTCCCGTCCGGGTCGATGACGATCTACCCGGGTGGCGGTAGCTGACGTTGCGGGCAACCCTCGATACCCCCTACCTGGACGCGCGTGCCGACGCTCTCTCGTTCGCCCTCGGTCTGCCGCCCCTGGAGGCCCTGGCCGTCCTGCCCGTCGAGCGCGGCGGCCTGACCGTGGAGCTGCGGCTGCTCGGCGCGTCCCACCAGGTCATCGCCGGGCCGCTCAGCGAGACCGTGGCGTGCCTGCCCGGCGACGCCGACCCGCTTCCCGGACGCGCGAGCACCAGCGTGCCCGGCTGGACCTACGAGTTCGCCGCGACGACGGCCGCCCACAGCGACGACACGGCGTTCGCCCGTGCGATCGAGGCGGTCTGCGCACGGCTGGCGGACCGCGGCGACGCCCTGACCGGGGACTTCCCCGGGTCGCGGCACGCCGTCACCGCCCTCGCCCTGGAGAGCCACGCACTGGAGAGCCACGCAGCGGAGGAGACCGGGATCGGCTGGCGGACGTGGCACGCCTACCCACAGACCCGGGAGATCGTGATGACGCGGAGCCGGCTGGTGAGAGCATCGTGAACAGCAAGTACCGGGTGGCGGGCGCAGTGGCCGCCGCCACCGTGACGGCCGCGGCGCTCGGGGGCTGCGGCACTTCGAACCGGGACTGGATCGCCGACAAGTACTCGAGGACGGGACCGGACACCTACCGGGCGTCGAAGGCACCGCAGGCGGTCTCCTCGGAGATCAGCCGCAAGTTCAAGCCGATCGACACCGTGAACAGCATGTCCACCCGCGGTGCCGCGGGCGGCATCTTCATGCGGTATCCCAAGCTGGTGGTCGGCATCCTGCCGAACGGGCCGGGCAGCCGCATCACCCTCGACAGCCCCCGCAGCGGCTACAACCGCTACAACACCCATGTCGCGGGGATCTGGCGGAGCCCGGGAAGCAACGGATGGACGAGCAGCGGCGCCGCGTCGTTCCGCGGCGGCGGACCAGGGTCGGGTAAATGAGGAGCGACAGATGAACGACGACATACTGCAGGAGATCGGAGCGACCTTCGCCTACGGCGGGGTGGGCATCGCTCTGATGGCGATCGGCTACCTCGTGGTGGAGGTGATGACGCCCGGCAAGCTCGGCAAGCAGATCTGGACCGAGGGGAACAAGGGCGCGGCCCTGATGCTGGCGGTCAAGCTGTTCAGCGTCGGCATCATCGTCACCACCGCGATCGTCACCAGCGACGACGATCTCAGCGCCGGCCTGATCGACACGGCGGTGTTCGGCGGCTGCGGCATCCTGCTCATGGTCTTCGCGTTCCTGCTGCTGGACGTGACGACCCCGGGCAAGCTGGGCGCGACGCTCGTGGACCACGAGGGCACGGGGGCGAAGATCCACCCGGCCGGCTGGGTCGTCGCCTCCGCGGATCTGGGAGTCGCCGCGATCGTCGCCGGCGCGGTCTCCTGAGCCGCCCGGTATGAAGGGGTCGCTGATCGGGGCGGGGCTGCTGGCCTCGCTGGGCGCGATGATCCTGCTGATCGCGGCGTTCGCGGGGCGGGTCTCGCCACGCGACGACATCGCCGACGATTACAAGAAGGTGTCCGACCGGACGTACTCTTCCGAGAAGGCCCCCCTGGCCGTGGCCGGGGAGATCGTCAGGAAGAACGAGACGGACGAGCGTGTCTACACCCCCAACGGCATCTACCTGCGCTACTACAACGCGGTCGTCGGGATCCTGCCGAATGCGGGCGGCTCCCGGATCACCGTCGACACCCCCGAACGCGGATACGCCCGCTACCACGCCGTCGTCGGCGGGAACTGGGGCGGGCCCGGCGGCAGGGCGTCGTCCTTCCGCGGTGGCGGTCCCGGAGGAGGAGGCAAGTGACGAAGGGCGGCGGGCAGGCCGGCGGTCAGGGCGGCGGCGGTCAGGGCGGCGGTCAGGGCGGCGGTCAGGGACGGTCGAAGCCGGGTCCCGCCGGGAACCGCCCGGGCGGGAACCAGAGCGCCGCCGACCAGCGCCAGGCGAAGATACAGGGCTGGGGATGCGTCACCGTCATCACCGCTCTCGTGGTCGGCGGGATCCTGTGGGGCCTGTACGACGAGGGCGTCTTCGACAAGAAGCCGCCCAAGGACGCCCCCGTCTTCGGGCCGCAGCAGACGGGACGGCTGGTCGAGCAGCTCTCCACGGCGGCCGACGCGCAGGGCGTCTGCTACGGCTGGGTGATCGACTCCGGCCGGTCGCACGACATCAAGCAGCTGACGCCCTCCTATCCCGGCACGTTCCGTCCCCACCCCCCGAAGCAGGCCCCGAACCGGGCGGTGCAGGCGGGCGCGGGTCAGGGCACGGGCCAAGGCACCGGCCAGGGCACGGGCCAGGGCACGGGCCAGGGCACGGGCCAGGGCACGGGCCAGGGCACGGGCCAGGGCACGGCGGCCTCCCCGGCAC
>NZ_SMKH01000215.1 GCF_004348515.1 Actinomadura sp. KC345
CGCACCGGCCCGCGCTCGCCCTGCCCGGCGACCTCGTCATCGGCGCTGGTCACGCGGGCCACCGGAGGGCGGGCCGGCCACACCGCCCGCGTCCCGACCGCGGCCAGCACGCCGATCCCCATCCCGGCCAGGACGTCGCCGGGGTAGTGGGCGCCGGTGTAGACGCGGGCGAACGCCACCGCCGCGGCCGTCGTCGCGACCGGCACGGCCACCGTTCGCGGGGCCTCCAGCGCGACGCCGGTCGCGAAGGCGGCGGCGGACGCCGAATGCCCGGACGGGAACGCGTGCGACGTGGGCGGCTTCCAGCGGATCCGGATCGGCGGCACGAGATCCACGACGGGGCGCCTGCGCCGGAACGCGTGCTTGCCGAGGACGTTCACCGCCGGGCTCGCCACCGCGATCGCGATCGACCCGCGCAGCGCCGCGCGCCGCAGCCGGGGCCGCCCGGCGAGCCCCATCACGCCCGCGGTCGTGAACCACAGCACGCCGTGGTCGGCGAACCGCGACAGCCGCGGCAGGACGTACTCCAGCCCGCGCAGCCGCGCGGCCGCGACCCGGTCGAACGCCCACCGGTCGACCCGTCCCAGCCTCCGCAGCGGAGGCGATCGCAGCAGGCGGGGGCGGGTTCCCCGGTGCTCCGGCGAGGGGTGACGGCGGCGCCTCGCGCCGGCCCGTGACGGCGCGGCCTTGCGCCGGAAGTGGTTGACGCGCATGACCGGGGTATCCCCAGCGACGCCGACATGATTCCGCAAAGATCTCAAATCGGGGGTCACATGCGGGCAGACGTCACTCTCGACTCATCGACTGCAATAAGCTTCCGGCCATGAGTCACCCGGAACGGCTCGGTTCTTCGGGTGGCGAGTCGGTCGGAACGATCGCGGAGCCTCCTCACGTGAACGAGACGCTGGCCGACTACGCCGCACGGCATGGGCTGAGGCAGAGCGCGGCGCGCCCCCCGCTGCCCAAGTACCTCAAGGATGTGTGGGCTCGACGGAACTTCATCTGGGCGTTCGCGTCCGCGAAGAACGTCTCGAAGCACAGCGACTCCCGCCTCGGCCAGGTATGGCAGGTACTGACACCGCTGCTGAACGCGGCCGTCTACTACCTGATCTTCGGGCTGCTGCTGAAGCTGAGCCGCGGCATCCCGGACTTCATCCCGTTCCTGGTGACCGGCGTCTTCCTGTTCGGCTTCACCCAGCGGTCCGTCACCTCCGGATCCAAGTCGGTCGGCGACAACCTGTCCCTGATCCGGGCGCTGCACTTCCCGCGGGCGACACTGCCGCTGGCGTACGCGGTCGTGGAGCTGCAGCAGCTGCTCGTGTCGCTGTTCGTGCTGTTCGCGATCATCCTGGCGTTCGGCGAGCCGCTCAGCTTCTACATGCTGCTGTTCGTGCCCATCCTGCTGCTCCAGCTGATGTTCAACGTGGGCATCAGCATGGTCATGGCGCGGCTGGGAGCGTTCAACCGCGACATCACGCAACTGCTGCCGTTCGTCATGCGGACGTGGCTGTACGCGTCCGGCGTCATCTTCAGCCTGCCGCAGCTCATGGAGCGCAGCGACCTGCTGAACAACCACCCGTGGCTCGGAACCGTCCTCGAGGCGAACCCCGCGTACGTGTTCCTGGAGCTGAGCCGGTACTGCCTGCTGGGCGAGTACCGGGGATACGTCCAGACGAGCCTCGGCGTGACCTCCGTGACGCACCTGTGGCTGCTCGCGGCCGGCTGGAGCCTGGTCATGCTGATCGGGGGGTTCATGTACTTCTACCGTGCCGAGGAGCGATACGGCCGTGGCTGACACCAAGGTCCGGGGAGCCGTCGAGATCGACCCGACCCGGGAGCCGATCGTCGTGGTGGATGACCTCCACATCGTCTACCGGGTGTTCGGCGCCGGTGGGAAGGGGAACGCCGCCAGCGCGTTCTCCCGGATCATCAGGCGGCAGAACCGCCCCACGATGACCGAGGTCCACGCGATCAAGGGCCTGTCGTTCGTCGCCTACCGGGGCGAGGCCATCGGGATCATCGGCACCAACGGCTCCGGCAAGTCGACGCTGCTGAAGGCGATCGCCGGGCTGCTGCCTCCGCACAGCGGCGGCGTCTACACCGACGGCCAGCCGTCCCTGCTGGGCGTGAACGCCGCCCTGATGAAGGACCTCACCGGCGAGCGGAACATCGTCCTCGGCTGCCTGGCGATGGGCATGACCCCGGCGGAGACCAAGTCCAAGTACCAGGAGATCGTGAAGTTCGCCGGGCTCAAGGAGGGCTTCATCCAGTACCCCATGCGGACGTACTCGTCCGGGATGGGGGCCCGGCTCCGGTTCGCGATCGCCGCGGCCAAGACCCACGACGTGCTGCTGATCGACGAGGCCCTCGCCACCGGCGACGCCAAGTTCAAGACCAAGAGCAAGCGCCGGATCGAGGAGCTGCGCAAGGACGCCGGCGCCGTGTTCCTCGTCGCCCACCAGCTGGACGTGGTCAAGGAGACCTGCGACCGCGTCATCTGGATCGACGAGGGCCGGATGCACATGGACGGCGACCCGGACGAGGTCATCGCCGCCTACACGGAAGCCACCGGCAAGTAGGGCCCTCCGGCTTGTCAACGCCTGTGTGAAGGTGCCCGTGAGGCCGGTGCGCCCGCCGTGACGGGCGAGGTGGATGTGACTCGGAGTCACCGGATCGTCTCTGGATGAAACCGCAGAGGCGATCTACTTTCGAGGGAGAACCTCAGCGGCGAGGGAGACTCCCATGGCCGACCGGCTCGCCCCCCTGGCGGAGACGACCCCCAACACCTTCCAGAGCGGCCTCCCCACGAACGGAGGCCGCGCAAACGGAGCGCACGCAGGAGCGCACGCAAGCGGAGGGCACGGAATCGGCAGGCGCGGATTCCTGTCCTCCACGGCGCTCGCCGCGGGCGCCGCCGGACTCCTGGCTGGATGCGCCAGCGAGTCCAGCGGACCGCAGGCGGAGGGCTCCGGCGACGCCCCGGAGGAGGTGTTCACCTCCCCGGCCGAGAAGCTGAGCGGCTCGCTCAGCATCCTGATGTGGAGCCACTTCGTGCCCAGGCACGACAAGTGGTTCGACAAGTTCGTCGCCGACTGGGGGAAGAAAGTCGGGGTGGAGGTCCGCGTCGACCACGTCAACACCGTGGACGTCCCCCGGCGCACGGCGTCGGAGATCCAGGCGAAGCGCGGTCACGACCTCATCCAGCACATCGCGCCGTTCTCGCAGTACGAGCCGTCCGTCCTGGACATGGGCGACGTCGTCCAGGAGGCGAACCGGCGCTGGGGGCGCCAGCAGGAGCTGTGCCGCAAGTCGAGCTTCAACCCCAACACCGAGAAGTTCTACGCCTACTGCCCCGGCTGGACGCCCGACCCCGGCGACTACCGCAAGTCGATGTGGCAGAGGGTCGGCATGCCGAACGGCCCGGCGAGCTGGGACGACCTGCTGCGCGGCGCGGCGGAGATCAAGAAGCAGACCGGGGTGCCGTGCGGGATCGGGCTGTCCCCGGAGACCGACTCGAACATGGCGGCGCGGGCGCTGTTGTGGTCGTTCGGCGGGTCCGTCCAGGACGAGAACGAGAAGGTCGTGATCAACTCCGACGCGACCGTCGCCGCCGTGGAGTACATGACCCGGTTGTTCAAGGAGGCCGAGACCAGCGAGGTCTTCTCCTGGAACCCGGCGTCCAACAACCAGGCGCTGATCGCCGGCAAGTCGTCCTACATCCTGAACTCGATCTCGGCGTGGCGCACCGCGATGGGCACCAACCGCGAGATCGGGGACGACATCTACTTCGTCCCCGCCCTGCGCGGCCCGAAGGCGGCGCTGGCGGCGCAGCACGTGATCCAGCAGTGGATCGTGCCCACGTACGCGGGGAACCCGGACGCGGCCAAGGAGTTCCTGCTCCACTACACGGCGAACTTCCCGGCCGTGACGTACCACTCCGAGATGTACGACCTCCCGGCGTGGCCGTCCCTGGTGCCGCAGCTGAACGGCTGGCTCGACAACGACCCGTGGGGCGCCAAGCCCGCGAACAAGCTCGGCTTCCTGAAGGACTCCGTGTCGTGGAGCGCGAACATCGGCTACCCCGGCCCGTCCAACCCGGCGATCGGCGAGACCTTCAACACCCACATCCTCCCGACGATGTTCGGCCGCGCCGCCCGCGGCCAGGCGTCCGCCGCGGACGCCGTCGCGGAGGCGGAGGACGGCATCAACTCGATCTTCGAGAACTGGCGCTCCCGCGGCCTCGTCGGCGGCTGAGCCCGCGCACACCTCTGAGCGGAGGCGAAGCGATTGAACAGCGAGCGGCCGCTCGCGCCGAGCGGAGCGAGGCCATGAACACGGTCGAGGTGAAGGGGCTGGTCAAGGCGTTCGACGGGCATCTGCGGGCGCGGCGGGGGCGGTCCGAGCAGGTGCTGGCGCTGAAGGGCGTGGACCTGGCGGCGGAGCCCGGGGAGTACCTGGTGCTGCTCGGGCCGTCCGGGTGCGGGAAGACGACGCTGCTGCGCACGATCGCCGGCCTGGAGCAGCCGACGGAGGGCGAGGTGCTGATCGGCGGGAACGTGGTGAACGGCCTCCCGCCGAGGGTCCGGCAGATCGCGATGGTGTTCCAGTCGTACGCGCTCTACCCGCACAAGACCGTGATGGACAACATCGTCTTCCCGCTGCGCGCCGAGGGGATGGAGAAGCAGGAACGCGACCGCAAGGCCACGTGGGCGGCGGACCTCCTGGACATCCAGCCGCTGCTGCGCCGCAAGCCGCGCCAACTGTCGGGCGGTGAACGGCAGCGGGTGGCGCTCGCGCGGGCGCTGGTCCGCGACCCGGCGGTGTTCCTGCTGGACGAGCCGCTGTCCAATCTGGACGCGAAGATGCGCGCGACGGCGCGCGACGAGCTGAAGCGCTTCCAGGAGCGGGTCGGGACCACCACGATCTACGTGACCCACGACCAGGCGGAGGCGATGGGGCTCGGCGACCGCATCGCGGTGCTGGAGCAGGGCCGCGTCCGGCAGATCGGGACGCCGCGGGAGGTGTACGACGACCCGGCCGACACGTTCGTCGCGACGTTCATCGGGTCGCCGCCGATGAACCTCGTCACGCGCGGCGACCGGCTGGTGGGGTTCCGTCCCGAGCACCTGCTGCCCGCCGAGAACGTCCCCGTGGAGGACCGGGTGACGATGCCGCTGCACGTCGACCGGATGGAGTACCTGTCGGGCGACCGGCACGTGTACGGGTCGGTGACGGGGATCGGCGAGGAGACCCGGGTCATCGCCCGGCTGCCCGCGACCGTGGCGACGCCGCTGGAGCCCGGGGAGACCCGCGAGTTCGCGGTGCCCTCGGACCGGCTCCGGTTCTTCGACGCCGGGAGCGGCGCCCGGACGGACCCGGTGCCGATCGGTGACGCCCCATGACGGACGTGAGGACCGAGCCCGAGCAGGCCGCGGGACCCGGGCGGCGCGGGCGGTCGAAGGCGGGGCTCGCCGACCGTGAGGGCTTTCTCGCGTGGGTGATGCTGCTGCCGTCGGTCGTCTACATCATCGCGCTCGTCGGCGTCCCGTTCCTGCTGGCCATCGCGTTCGCGTTCTCGGACGTGACGACCGGCGACCCGTCGTTCGACTTCGTCGGGTTCGCCAACTTCGGCGAGGTGTTCGACGACGGCGTCTTCTGGCGCTCCCTGCGCAACACGCTGGTCTTCACCGCGGTGAGCATGGTGCTGATCGTCGTGTTCGGGAAGATCCTCGCCAACATCCTGGTCGCCGACTTCCGCGGCAAGTGGTTCGTCCGGTTCCTGGTCCTGCTGCCGTGGACGACGCCGGTGGCGCTGTCGACGGTCTCGTGGCTGTGGTTCCTGGACTCGATCTTCTCGCCGGTCGACTGGGTGCTGCGCAACGTCGGGCTGATCGACGCGAACGTCGTCTGGCTCGGCGAGCCGGGCACGGCGATGGCGTCGGTGATCGCCGTGCACGTGTGGCGGCTGACGCCGCTGGCCGCGGTGATCGTGATGGCCGGGCTGATCGCGATCCCCCGCGACCTCGACGAGGCCGCGCGGATCGACGGCGCCGGGTTCTGGCGGCGGATGTTCGAGGTGACGATCCCGCTGACGCTGCCGGTGATCGCCGTCGCCGCGCTGTTCGGCGCGATCATGACGTTCACCGACATGACCGTCCCGTACGTGCTGACGCGCGGCGGCCCGACGCACTCGACGGACGTGCTGGCGTCGTGGGCGTACTTCCGCGGCATCGAGGGCGGCGACGTCGGCCAGGGCGCGGCCATCGCGCTGTTCCTGTTCCCGCTGCTGCTCGCGGCCGCGATCGCGATCCTGCGCGCCGTCCGACGCCTGGAGGCACGATGACCGGCACCGCGTCCGCCGCCGACGAGAGCGCGACGCAGACCTCCGCCGTCGAGATGGAGCGGCTGCGGCGGCGGTACGGGCGGCGGCACGTGGCCGCCCGGTGCGGGGTGTACGCGGCGGCGGTCACCGCCGCACTGCTGTGCGCGCTGCCGTTCCTGTGGAGCGTGATCAGCGCGTTCAAGCAGAACCAGGACCTCTACGACCCGGAGAGCAACCCGTTCTTCTTCAACATGCCGGCGACGCCCGACCATGTGACGTTCCTGTTCACCGACACGCCGTTCCTGACGTTCGTGGTCAACTCGCTGATCGTCGGCGCGGCGGTGGTGGCGGTCACGCTGGCGCTCTCGCTGCCCGCCGCGTACTCCCTGGCGCGCCTGGACCGCCCGTGGGGGACGCCGATGGGCATCGCGATCTTCATGGTGTACCTGGTGCCGCCGTCGCTGCTGTTCCTGTCCCTGACGCGGGTCGTGGTCGCGCTGCATCTGGAGAACACGCTGTGGTCGATGATCGTCGTGTATCCGACGATCACGGTGCCGGTGTCGGTGTGGCTGCTGATCGGGTTCCTCAAGGCCGTCCCCAAGGACGTGGAGGAGCAGGCCATGGTGGACGGCTACAGCCGCCTCGGGGCGTTCGCCCGCGCGGTGATGCCGCTCGTGTTCCCGGGGATCGTCGCGGTGGTGGTGTTCAGCTTCACGCTCGTGTCCAGCGAGTTCGTGTACGCGCTGGCGTTCGTCTCGGCGAGCCCGGAGATGGTGGTCAGCACCGGTGTGCCGACGCAGCTCATCCGGGGGGACGTGTTCTTCTGGCAGTCGCTCCAGGCGTCCACGGTGATCACGGCGGTGCCGATCGCGTTCTTCTTCAACCTGTTCCTGGACCGCTTCGTCACCGGCTTCACGATGGGAGCCGTCAAGACCTGACAGCGCTCTCCTATGGCTGACGCCGCCTGATAGGGATGGGAGGGTTGGCACACATCTGACGATCAAGCCCCTCACAGGAGGTCGACATGGCCGGCCAGCCGCCGCTTCCGCACGAGTACCTGCCCGAGGTCCCGTCCTTCACGGTCACCAGCGACGACGTGACCGAAGGCGAACGTCTCCCGAACGGGCAGGTGTTCGACGACTGGGGATTCAGCGGCGACAACGACTCCCCGCACCTGCGCTGGTCGGGGTTCCCGGCCGAGACCAACAGCTTCGCGGTGACGTGCTTCGACCCGGACGCGCCGACCGGCAGCGGCTTCTGGCACTGGGTGCTGTTCGACATCCCCGCGAACGTGATCGAGCTGGCCACCGGCGCCGGCTCCGAGGACTCCAAGGTGGGCGTCCACGCCCGCAGCGACTTCGGGATCAAGGCGTACGGCGGCGCCGCCCCGCCGCCCGGCGACCCGCACCGCTACGTGTTCACCGTCCACGCGCTGGACGTGGAGTCGCTCGGCGTCGACTCCGACACGATGCCGGCCGTGGTCGGCTTCAACATCACCGGCCACACCCTGGCCCGCGCCACGATCATCCCCGTGTACTGACACCCGTCTGCGGAAACGGGACCCCGGGCGCCGGCCGGCTCAGTCCGGCGCGGCGTCCGGGACGATCATCGGGGTGCCGGTGACCGGGTCGGGGACGATGACGCAGGACAGGTCGAACACCTCCTTGATCAGGGCGGTGTCCACGATGTCGGCGGGCGCGCCCTCGGCGACGACGCGGCCGTCGCGCATCGCGATGAGGTGGTCGGCGAAGCGGCACGCCTGGTTGATGTCGTGCAGAACGGTGATGACCGTCCGGCCTTCGTCGCGCAGCCGGGCCAGCAGGGCGAGCAGCTGGTACTGGTGGGTGATGTCGAGGAAGGTGGTCGGCTCGTCCAGGAGCAGGTAGGGCGTCTCCTGCGCGAGGACCATCGCGACCCACACGCGCTGCCGCTGCCCGCCGGACAGGTTCTCGACCGTCCGTTCGGCGAGGTCGGAGACGCCGGCGGCCGCCATCGCCCCGGCCACCGCGCGTTCGTCCTCCCGCGACCAGGTGGACAGCAGCGTCTGGTGCGGGTACCGGCCGCGGGCGACGAGCTGCCGCACCGCGATGTTCTCCGGCGCGACGAGCCCCTGCGGCAGGAACCCGATCTCCCGGGCGATGAGCTTCGGCTTGTAGTCGCGGACGTCGCGGCCGTCGAGGCTCACCTGTCCGGCCGACGGCGCCAGCAGCCGGGCGAACGAGCGCAGCAGCGTGGACTTGCCGCAGGCGTTGGCCCCGACGACGGCGGTGAAGGCACGGTCGGGGACGTCGATGCTCAGGCCCGCCGACACGACCCGGTCACCGTAGGCGAGGGTGACGCCGGCCGCCGCAAGGCGTCCCGTCGCGGCCTGTCCCTGCGTCACGGCCTGTTCTTCCGTCACGGCCTGTTCTTCCGTCACGGCCTTCTCATTTCCATGATCAGCAGCCAGATGAGGTAGGTGCCGCCGATCGCCGTGGTGACGACCCCGACGGGCAGCTGGACGGGGGCCAGCACCGTCTGGGCGGCGAGGTCGGCGGCCAGGAGCAGCAGCGCCCCGGTCAGCGCGGCGGGCAGCGCCGGCGTCCCGGCCGCGCCGGCGATGCGGCGGCCGATCTGCGGCGCGGCGAGCGCGACGAACACGATCGGCCCGCTCGCGGAGGTGACGGTCGCGGTGAGGCCCACGCCCGCGAGGATGACCGGCAGCCGGTACCGGTTCAGGGCCACCCCGGACGCCGCGGCGACCTCGTCCCCGAGCGCGGCCTGCCCCATGGTCCTGGACAGGGCGGCCAGCAGCAGCGCGAGCGCGCCGATGACGAGGAACGGCACGCGGACCTCGCTCCAGTCCAGGCCGTTCAGCGAGCCGGCGCTCCACCCGGTCGCGCTGATCGCCACGTCCAGTTCCGCGCGCAGGACGATCCACTGGTTGACAGCCGTGAGCATGGCGTTCACCGCGATGCCGATGACGATGAGGCGCAATCCGCTGAGCCCGGACCGCAGCGACAGCGCGTAGACGGCGGCGGCCGCGGCGAGCCCGCCGGCGAGGGACCCCGCGGCCAGGCCCCCGGCCGTCCCGCCGAACACGGTGATCGCGATCAGGACGCCGGTGTAGGCGCCCGCGTCGAGACCGATCACGTCGGGGCTGCCGAGCGGGTTGCGGGTGAGGTTCTGGAAGACCGACCCGGCGCAGCCGAGCGCGGCGCCGAAGACCAGCGCCGCGGCCACCCGGGGCAGCCGCCACTCCCGCACGACCAGCGCCGCGTCCCCGTGTCCGGCGAGCCCCGCCAGGACCTCGCCGGGCGGGTCCCAGGCGTCGCCGCGGCACAGCGCGACGACGGCCAGCGCCAGCGCGGCGCCCGCCAGCACGAGCGAGGTGACCGCGGTCCGCCGCTCGATCTGCGCGGACACCCGGCCCGCGCGGACCACCAGCACGCTCACAGCTCCACCGCCCCGTACCGGCGGACGACCCAGATCAGCGCCGGCCCGCCGAGGAACGCGGTGACGACGGCCACCGGGACCTCGCCCGTCGGCAGCAGCACCCGCGACCCGATGTCGGAGACGAGCAGCAGGATGGGTCCGAGCACCATCGTGTAGGCCATCAGCCACGGGATCGACCCGCGGGCGGCCCGCCGCGCCAGATGCGGGACGATCAGCCCGACGAAGG
The DNA here is from genome assembly GCF_004348515.1 of Actinomadura sp. KC345. Classification (GTDB taxonomy): domain Bacteria; phylum Actinomycetota; class Actinomycetes; order Streptosporangiales; family Streptosporangiaceae; genus Spirillospora. Next base: position 9,984 of record NZ_SMKH01000215.1, read on the forward strand.
CGATCGGTCCCGCGATCGCGGTGGCGGCGCCGGCGAGGACGGTCACGAGGGCGAGGACCGCGATCCTGATCCGCGTGACGCGGGCGCCGATCGCGTGCGCGACGTCCTCGCCGAGCGCCAGCCCGGCCAGGGGGCGGGTCGCCAGCAGCGCCCCGGCGAGGGCGAGGACGATCGCCAGCACCGGGACCAGGTACGGCGTCTGCTCGCGCCCGGCCAGCGACCCGACCGACCAGAACCGGTACTTGTCCAGGACGTCCGGGTACTGGAGCCGCAGCGCGAGCGTCATGCCCGACAGCACGAACGTGAAGGCGACGCCGGCGAGGACGAGCCGCAGCGGGACGGCCCTGCCGACTCCGTAGACGACCAGCGCCGCGAGCACCGCCCCGGCCAGCGCGAGCGCCAGCCGCGCCGACTGCGATCCGCTGATCCCGAGCACGGTGCCGATCGTGATCGCGAACGCGGCGCCCGCGGTGACCCCGAGGATGCCGGGCTCGGCCAGCGGGTTGCGGGTCAGCGTCTGGACGAGCGCGCCGGAGACGCCGAGGGCCGCGCCGACGCAGACGGCGAGGATCGTCCGCGGCAGCCGGATGTCGCGGACGATCGTCTGCTCGTTCGTCCCGGTGTAGCCGGTCAGCGCCCGCCAGACCTCCTCCAGCGGGGCCGATCCCGCCCCGACGGCCAGGCTCGCGCCCGCGAGCACGACCATGAGCAGGACCGCCGCCAGCAGGACCGCGACCCGCCGGGACAGGCCGGCGCGTCCCTGCGCGGCCTGTCCCGGCCCGGCTCGTCCCGGTGCGGGAGGTACCGGCCCGGCCGGTGCGGTCCCGGCCGGACCCGGGCCGGCCTCGGTGAGACCGGCCCGCGGATCAATCCTCAAGATCGGCCACTCCGCGTTTCCAGTAGCCGGTGAACAGCGCGTCCATCCCGTTCGCGGCCTTGAGGTCCCGCGCCCAGGCCCGCAGCGGCTTGATCGCGCCCGCCTCCCCGGCGGCGAACAGGAACGTCCGGCGGGCGGGCGGGTCGAGCGACATCACGGCCTCGGCCAGCGGGGACCGATCGCCGTCCCGGACGAGCCAGGTGACCTCGACGCCGTCGCGGGCGGCGAGCGGGTAGGCGTGGTCGGCGGCGTCCGGGGTCTCGATCACCAGCCGGGCCGAGACGTCCGGCGGGGACTCCTCCAGCCACCGCGCGGCGGCGGGCAGCGCGGTGGCGTCGACCGCGAACACGTAGTGGTCGTAGTTGTGCGGGAACGCCTTGGCGCCGGGCGGCCCGGCGATCGAGACGTCCTCCCCGGGCCGGACATCGGCCGCCCACGCCGAGGCGAGCCCGCCCGGGTGCAGGACGAAGTCGAAGTCGATCTCGCACGCGTCCGCGTCGTAGCGCCGGATGGTGTACCGGCGGCTGGGCGGCGACGGCGTCGGCCAGTCCAGCGACAGGTCGGGGGTGGGGACGGGCAGGCGCCGCGTGCCGTCCGCGTCCGGAAAGACGATCTTGACGTGGTCGTCGGCCTGGTAGGTGTGGAAGCCCGCCAGCTCGGGGCCGCCCACGGTCAGCCGCACGATGTTCCGCGTGATCTGCTCGCGGCGCAGCAGCCGCCCCGTCCGGATGCAGATCGGGTACCCGATGCGGCGGACCTCCGTGCCCGTCCGGTGGTGCTCCAGGACGCGGCCGCGCGGGTCGTGGCGCTCGGTCAGCATGTGTCCCCCCGGCTCATTTCTCCAGCAGCGGCGCGAGCGCCTTGTCGATCTCGTCCAGCGTGCGGGTCGCGGACTCGTAGGTCGCCGCCTCGGTGTAGCGGAGCCCGAAGGCATTGCCGTCCTTCACGGCGGGCAGGTTCTTCCACAGCTCGGAGTCGAGGGCGTACTTCACCGACTCGCCGGGCTTGCCGTCCGGCTCCAGCGAGTAGGTGATGGCGTCGGCCTCGCCCAGGCTCTCCGGCAGTTCCTCCACGGACGGGGTCTCGCTGACGTCCTTGGAGCCGCCGCCCTTCTTCTTGACCTCGCCGTAGTAGGTCACGCCGATGTCCTGGGCGATGTTGGTCCCCCACGAGCCGCCGAACTCGCGCATGAACGTCCCGGCGGAGACGTCGCCGTACTCGCCGACGTGCCCGAACTTGAGGCCGGCGAGCGCGTCCTCGTACTTGGTCTTGAGCTCGCCCGCCCTCTTCTCGTACGCGGCCTTGGCCTTCGCGTGCTCCCCGGCCCGGCCGGCGGCGTCGGACTGGCGGAACGACAGCTCGCGCCACGCGGACGGCAGCGTCGGGCCGATGGCCACCACGGGGGCGATCGATTCGAGGCGCTTCATGTCCAGGTCGCCCAGGACGGGCGCGGGCACGCCGATGACGATGAGGTCCGGGTCCGCCTTGGCGATGGCCTCGTAGTTGGTCTCGGCGGCGGTGTCCCCCGCGATCTTGTTCAGATCATCGTAGGTCTTGCGGTCCTCGGCCGTCATCAGCGACAGGCCGCGCTTCCAGGACGAGATCCCGGCCAGCTTCGCGCCCGCCTCGATGAGGACGGGCACCGCGTAGCCGGTGGCGATGACGCGCTGCGGATCGACGGGGATCGTGACCTTGCCGTTGTCGGCCTCGAAGACGCGGATCTCGGCGGACGCGCCCGACTCGGAGTCCGAACCGGATCCGCAGGCCGTCGCGAGGACGAGCGAGGCGGCCACCGCGGCGGCGAGTCTCCAGGGCTTACGAGTGTGCATGATCGCGTTCCTTCAAGGGTGTTCCAGGAGTTCGGGGGCCGGCACCCCGCTGACATGGTCCGACGCATGGTTAGGTTAGCCTTACTTAAATCGTGTCCATATCGCTGAGAGGACATCCTGTGCCGCCCATAGGTCACTACGGGAACGATCCGGAGTCCTGCGAGGAGTACGGCTACGGCCTGGGCGCGCCCGACGGGATCCTCGTGCTCAAGTACCGCTCGGCGGGCGGGCTGGCGATGGGCGAGGGCCGCCAGGACTTCCTGCACCAGATCTACTGGTCCCCGGACGGCGCGCTCGCGCTGATGCACGGCTCGTCCACCCTCTTCGCGGGCCCCGGCGAGGCGTTCTGGGTGGTGCGCGCGGCGAGCCACGACGTCCACGCGGGCGACCGCCAGACCGTCTACCGGATCTGCCTGCGCCAGACACCCCCGGCACTGAAGGGCCTGCGCGCGGGACCGGTGACGATCGACGGCGAGGCCGCGCGCCTCATCGAGACGATCGCCCGCCGCGGGTGCGACGAGGCGGCCGCCCTCGCCGCCCGCCACCGGATCCTGGCCGGTCTCGGCGCGGTGCCCGCCCCGGAGTCCGGCGGTCCGCCGTCACCGGACGTCCGCGGCACCGGCTTCGCGCTCGCCGTCGCCCGCGCGCTCTCCCACGACCCCGCCGACCCGACCCGCCTCGACGAATGGGCCGAGCGGCTCCGGGTGAGCGTCAAGACGCTGCAGCGCGACTTCGTGCGCGAGTTCGGCATGCCCTACACGCAGTGGCGGACCCGCCTGCGCCTGCGCGCCGCCCGCGTCCTCCTGGGCTCGCACCCCGTCACGAAGGTCGCCCACCAGGTCGGCTACGCGAGCCCCTCGGCCTTCATCACGGCATTCGCCAAGGAGTACGGCCAGACCCCCGGCGACTACCTCGCGACGACCCTGCGGGGGACGCCCGAGCGGCTCCAGGCGTGAGCGGGTTCAGCCGGTGCCCACGAGGACGTCCCCGACGGCCGTACGGCGGTAGAGGACGGACCGGCCGCTGCGCTCCCTCGTGACCGGCCCGGACGCGCACAGCAGGCCCGCCGCCTGGGATGACGGGTGTGGCGTGTCCGCCGGGGAGGGCGGACACGCCACGGCGGGTCCTTACCGCTCCCAGGGGAAGCGGTCGGCGAAGGCCGGTTTCAGGTCGTCGAGCCAGACCGCGTCGGGGTCGTAGCGGGCGAAGAAGGGCTTGCCGACCAGGTCGGCGTCGCGGCTCTGGATGAGGTGCAGCGCGAAC
>NZ_SMKH01000216.1 GCF_004348515.1 Actinomadura sp. KC345
CACGGCGACCGTGCGGGTGTCGTCCGCGAAGGCCACCGCGCACGGCACCGTCCTGCGGATGTCGGCGTCGGGGGCGTCGGTGAGCCCGGGGACGCAGCGCCTCGGCAGCGTCGGCGGGGGAGGGGCGTCGGCGATCGCGACCGTGCGGGCGCCGTCCGATGCCGAGGGCGGCGTGATCACGGTGCGGGCGTCGGTCTCGGCGGCCAAGGCGCGGGGAGCGTCCCGCAGCTACAAGCTGATCGTCACCGACGCCTCGGGGGCGCTGCCGCCGGGCGTGAGTCTGGCGAACCTGCCGCCCGGCGTCCCGCCGCTGACCCCCGACGAGTTCAACCCGCTCGCGGGGATGAAGGGGCCGCAGGTGGCGCTGCCGCCGATCGCCTCGCCGCAGATCGCGCCGAGCCCGGCCCCGCTGGTGGCCGTCGCCGGCCTGAGCACGGTCGGCGAGGAGGAGCTGTTCACGGTGGAGCGGCTCTCCTCCGTCCAGGCGGGGTTCCTCGCCGCGATGGGGGTGTCGGTGATGCTGCTGCTGCTCAGGCTGCGGCTGGCCCGCCGCGCCTACGTCGCGCTGCCGTGGGCGCTGCGCAGGCGCCTCCGGCTCAAGACCAGGCGGGTCACCGCGGCCCGGCTGCGCGCCCTGCCGCCGCAGCCCGCACCGGTCCGCCCCGCCGTCCGGCTCGTCTGGCTGCCCGTCAGGCCCGCCCGGCTCTGAGCGCGTCCGGCCGTCGCCGGACGCCGGTCACTTGGCCGGCGCGAAGATGGGCCGGAAGCCCGCGATGAGCTGCCGGATCACCGGGCGCTGCTGGGCCGGGGTGCGGCCGCGCAGGTCGAGGATCGGGTCGAGGCCGTCGTAGTAGGGGGCGAGCGCCAGGAACGGCAGGACGGTCATGAGCCACGTGGCGAGGACGTCGAGGTCGGCGTCCTCCCGGATCTCGCCCTGGGCCTTCCAGAGGTGCAGCGTCGGGTGGATGACCTGAAGGTAGTGCTGGTTGGCCGTGTCGCGGACGACGGACCGGACGCTGTTGTCGAGCTCGAAGTTCGTCGCCGCGGTGACGCCGCGCTCCAGGGGGTGGTCCGACATGTACTCGGTCCAGTCGCACAGGACGTCGAACAGCCACTCGTCGAAGGACTGGTCGAAGTCGACGCGCGCGATGCGGCGCTCCATCTCCTCGCGGATGCGCCGGGACGTCTCGTCGCAGACGAACGCGAAGAACTCCAGCTTGTCGCTGAAGTACTGGAACAGGGAGCCCTTGGCGATGCCCGCCTCGCGCGCGATGGTGTTCAGGCTGCCCGTCGAGTACCCGTGCTCCCCGAACTCCCGCATCGCCACTTCGAGCACCCGCTCGCGCTTGGCGACGTTGAGCCGGAACCAGGTTGACGTTGGCATGACCTTCGACTTTCCGTCAGGAACCGGTAACCCTGTGGTCAGGATAACGGTCCGCTCGGTCCGGCGTGACCCGAAACGCCGCCGCCTCAGCGGGCCAGCCGGATGAGGATGCGGCACACCTCTTCGATGATCTCGGTGGCCTCGTCCTCGTCCTCGGCCGTGGCGATCTCCCGTCCGGCCTCGCCGATCACCGTGGTCAGCACGAGGCTCAGCACCTGCTCGGCCCGGCTCGCGGGGTCGCCGCCGGCGGAGCCGCGGAGCAGCTTGGTGTTCTGCGCGATCCAGTGCTGGGCGCGGCTGCGGCGCATCAGCGACGACCCGGACGGCCCCTCGCCGCCGTGGAACAGCCGGGCCGCCTCCCGGCGCTCCCAGCACACCCGCAGATAGGCACGCGCCCCGGCGATGAACAGCGCGATCGGGTCGGGCTCGCGGTCCCCGCGCGCCGCGGACTCCCTGCGCGCCGCGGACACGGCCTGGGCGGCGCTCGCCTCCTGCTCGGCGCTGAGGTCCTCCCACAGCGCCACGTACAGGCCGGCCTTGCCGCCGTAGTGGTGGTAGAGGCTGCCGACGCTGATCCCGGACCGCTCGACGATCTCGGCGATGCCCGCGTCGGCGTAGCCGCGGTCGGCGAAGACCTCCAGCGCCGCGTTCAGCAGCGCCCGGCGGGTCGCGTCGGCCCGCGCCCACTGCCGTCCGCCGCCGGCCGGCGGCTCTCCGCCCTTGGTGTCACCGGCGCCGTTCGCCTGCCGTGCCCTGCTCGTCCGCATCCCACCATGGTGCCAGGCCGCGGACGCGCGCACCCGGTGTCGCGCCAGGGGAGCGGCGGTTCAGTACCAGTTGTTGTTCTGCCAGAACGCCCAAGCACCGCACGGGTCGTCGTAGCGGGCCTTGATGTAGCCGAGACCCCACGCGATCTGGGTGGGGGAACTGGTGCGCCAGTCGGACCCGGCGCTGGCCATCTTGGTGCCGGGCAGCGACTGCGGGATGCCGTAGGCGCCGCTGGACGGGTTCTCGGCCCGCTCGTTCCAGTTGCTCTCGTGCTCCCAGAGCGTCAGCAGGGACGGCCAGCAGCGGCTCCACCCCTTCAGCGCGTTCATCTTCTTGCCGTACGCCTTGTTCTCTCCGGCGCCGGGGTTGGACTTCGCGAGCCGCTCGCGCTCCTGCTTGGCCTTCAGCTCGGCCCGCGCCCTGGCGTCGCGCTTCGCCTTCTCCTTGAGCCGCTTCAGTTCGCGCTGGTGCGCCTCGTAGGCCCGCTTCTTGGCCGCGGCGACCGCGTCGGCCGCGATCGGGTCCATGTCGGACGCGGACGTCAGCCTGGAGAGCATGTCGTTGGTCGACAGGTCGCCCGCGGCCATCTTCGGAGGTTTGGTGTCGTCCTCGACGAACTTCCCGATGTCGACCATGACGACCGCCGCGCCGATCGCGCCGATGGAGACGACCGTGATCGTGGCGTTGCTGGTGAGCACCCGCCGCAGCCGCCGCTTCTTGCGCGGCGGGAGGCCGGGCGGCCCGCCGGTCCCGTAGGGGGTGTGGCGGCCGCGCGGGCCCCGGTCGCCGGGCGCGCCCAGCGCGTCGAACTCGTCGGAGGCCTCCCTGGGCGGGGGCACCCGGCCGGACCGTCTACCGGCGCCGGTACTTCTGCGCCTGCCGTGACTCTTTGGCATAGGAGAAGACTGCCTTATCGCCCGGGGATCGTGTCGTCCAGGAGACAGTACGCCTCCGGGACGGCACGCGGTTCACTGGTCGGGGTGCTCCCGGTTGCGCTCCGCGCGGGGGTTCAGGAGCTCCACGTCACCGGCCGCCAGCCGCGCCGGCTGCAGGGCCTCGAAGATGTCGCGGTACATCCCGTCGAACGGCGCGAGCTCCCCGCCGGGGGTCTCCAGCGACTCGCCGACCTCGTTGACCCGCTCGCGTCCCGCGGCGGTCACCTCCACGAGCGTGGCCCGCCGGTCCCGGGGATGCGGGATCCGGGTGACGAGCCCGACCGTCTCCAGCTGGTCGACGGTGAGCTTCACCGTCGTCGGATGCATCATCAGGATCCGGCCGAGCGTGCTCAGCCGCGCCCGGCCGCGGGTGGACAGTGCGAGGGTGGTCAGCAGGAAGTAGCCGGTCCGGGTGAGGTCCAGCCGCTTGAGCTCCGCGTCCAGCGCCTTGGTGAGCAGCTGGTTCAGCCGTCCCACCGCGCAGATCGCCATGAACGGCCACGGCCCGCCGAGGAGGCCCTGCCCCTCCCAGCGGTCCCTGACGCCCATGACCAGTGGGTCGAGTCCCTCATCCATCTCCGCTGCCGGGTCTTCTTCTGCGCCTCGTCGCGCCTCGGTACGCACCGGCCGATCGTAGCTTCCGACAAATCAACATGTAAGTACTCGCTTCTTAGACCTTCTTCCAATAGAGTGCCTCAAATCACAGGCGGTGCCGGTGTGTCCCACAGGGGTGTCCGGTATCGCATGTGATCACGGTCTCGGCCGAGACCACGGTGGCGCGAACGAGCAGGACCTGGGCGCCGCCCGTGGGCCGGTGGAGGCCGGAACATCGGATGAGCGCCGACGTCCGAGAACGAAGGAGGCTGCCATGGCCCTTCCTAGCCCCTGCCCCTGGGGCTCGCCCCCGGGGAGCGGACGGCCCCCCGTGCGGGAGGTCGCCGGCTGATGGCGGTGAGCCTTTCGAAGGCCCCGGACCTGGCGGTCAGACGGGTCGGGCGCGCGCTCGACGAGACCGGGCTGCTGTGCGTGACGCTGCTGGAAGGGCTGCGCCGCACCTGGGACGTCCGGCAGTGGTGGGGCGAGTTCATCGAGCAGTGCTGGTTCCTCGCCCGCGTGACGAGCGTCCCGGTGATGCTGATCGCGGTGCCGCTCGGCGCGACCATCTCGCTGCAGGTCGGCGACATCGCCCGGCAGCTCGGCGCGCAGTCGGGCACCGGAGCGCTGCTGACCGCCGCGATGATCCAGCAGGTGGCCCCGCTGGCCGCCGCCCTGCTGGTCTCCGGGGTCGGCGGCTCGGCCATCACCTCCGACATGGGCGCCCGCAACATCCGCGACGAACTCGCGGCCATGGAGGTCATGGGCATCAACCCGATCCACCGGCTGGTCACCCCCAGGCTGTGGGCGGCGAGCACGGTGTCCGGGCTGCTCTGCTCGGTGGTGATCCTCGCGGGGGTCCTGGGCGGCTACTACTTCAACGTCATCCAGCAGGGCGTCAGCCCTGGAGCGTTCTTCGACGGCTCCACCACCCTGCTCCAGTTCTCCGACCTGATGATCACCCTGTTCAAGGCCTGGGTGTTCGGGTTCATCGCCGCCGCCGTGGCCTGCTACATGGGCATGAACTGCGACTACGGCCCGGTCGGCGTCGGCCGCGCGGTCAACCGCGCGGTGGTCGTCACATCGATCGTGGTGTTCGCGACGAACTACATCCTCACCATGATCTACCAGGTCCTGTTCCCCCCGAGGTTCTGATGGTCGCCATATCCCCCGTCCGCAAGCTGGGCCGCGCCGTCAAGGGCCGGACCGCCGGCCTGGCCGCCTCGGCGAACCTGCCGGTCTTCCTCGGCCGGGTCCTGTACCACCTGTTCGTCGACATCATCATCCGGCGCAAGTACGGCAAGACGCTCGCCAAGCAGGTCAGCGACATCACCGTCGGCGTCGGCGCGCTGGTCATCGGCGGCGGCATGATCTTCGTCATCGCGACGATGTCGCTGGCCACCGGCGCGATGGTCGGCCTGCAGGGCTATCCGGGGCTGGAGCGCATCGGCGCCGAGGCGTTCACCGGGCTGGTCGCGAGCTACTCCAACGTCCGCGAGGTCACCCCGATCATCGCGGGGGTCGCGCTCGTCGCACAGGTCGGCACCGGCTTCACCGCCGAGATCGGCGCGATGCGGATCTCCGAGGAGATCGACGCGCTGGAGGTCATGGGCATCAACTCCCTGGCCTACCTGGTGTGCACCCGGGTCGCCGCCGGCGTCATCGCGCTGGTGCCGCTGTACCTGGTCTCGCTGTTCATGGCCTTCTTCGCCACCAGGTTCATCACGATCCAGTACTTCGGTCTTTCGCCCGGCATCTACGACTACTACTTTCACCTCTACCTGCCGCCGATCGACGTGTTCTACAGCGTCATCAAGGTCGCCGTGTTCGCCTTCATCGTCATGTTCATCCACTGCTACCGCGGCTACTACGCGGCCGGCGGCCCGGTCGGCGTGGGCGTCGCCGCGGGCCGCGCGATCCGGGAGTCGACCATCCTGATGATCCTCATGAACCTGGTCCTGTCCTACATCTTCTGGGGACACGGCAGCACAGTGAAGTTGACCGGATGAGCGAGGAGACACTGTCCCCCCGATCCCGGACGATCTTCGGGCTGGTCGGCGCGGGCGTCATCGCCGCCGCCGCGACGTTCGTCGCCGTGGGGACGACGCCCTCGCACGAGGGCTCCACGTACTACAACGCGTCGTTCGACCGGGCGGGGCAGGGCCTCGACCCCGGCAAGTCCGAGGTGAAGGTCCGCGGCATCTCCGTCGGCACCGTCGACGAGATCGAGCTGGACGACAGCGGCCGCGTCAAGGTCCGGTTCCGGGTCGACGAGGGCGTCCAGGTCGCCGACACCACGGTCGCGTCGATCGAGCCGGTCTCGGTGTTCGGCCCGAAGGACCTCGCCCTCGACCTCGGCGCGCACGAGCTCAGCGGCCCGTACCTGGAGGATGGCGGGACGATCACCAAGACCCAGGACCCGGAGGAGCTGTCCGACACCGCTTGGCCGGCCTACGAGCTGACCAGGGCCATCAACCCCGACGAGGTGGCGACGATCCTGCACACCTTCGGCACCGGGCTCTCCGGGCAGGGGCCGGCTCTGCGCCGCACGATCGACAACGGCTCCAAGGTCGTCGACGCGACCTACCGGGACCGGGCGGCGATCAACGCGCTGCTGAACAACATCAACGGGCTGTCGGGCACGCTCGGGCCCCGCGGCGAGACGATCAACCGGATCATCACCGACGCCAACGGGCTCTCCCAGGTGATCACCGAGAGGCCCGACAAGATCGAGCAGCTGCTCGGGCAGAGCGGCGAGCTCGGGAACAAGGTCGGCAACACCCTCCAGGGGCACGGCGCCAACCTCGGCTCGATCATCGACAACGGCGGCGACGTCGCCGCCGTCGTCGCCGGCCAGCGCCGCAACCTGCCGGTGCTGATGGACGGCCTGATCGGCTTCTTCGGCCTGCTGTCGCGGATCATCCGCGTCCCGGGCCCCGAGGGCACGACGATCGCCCAGGCGCGGGCCACGCTGCCGCTCGACCTGTGCAAGATCTTCATCGACGCCTGCCCGCCGAACGGCTCCGGGGGGCGGCCGTGAGCCCGCGGCTGCGCGGCAAGACCGCGCGGGGGACCGAGTACTCCACGATGCTCAAGTTCCTGGTCTTCGTGGCGGTGACCGGGCTCCTCACCTTCTACATCGGCAACATGATCCTCGGCACGAGCTTCAACGACCGCTACCGGCTGACCGCGACGTTCGACGACGTCACCGGCCTGCTGGAGGGCGACGACGTGAAGGTCGCGGGCGCGCCCGTCGGGCGGGTCGAGGGCATCGAGGTCGTCCGGGGCAAGGCCGTGGTCGAGATGGAGGTCGACCGGGAGATCCGGGTCCCGGACGACTCCACCGCCGCGATCCGCTGGCGCAACGTCATGGGCCAGCGGATCATCTACCTGGAGCCCGGGAGGAGCCGGGCCAAGCTCGACGACGGCGACCGCGTCCGGCACACCCGGTCGGTCGTCGACCTCGGCGCCATCGTCAACGCGCTCGGCCCGCTGACCCGCAACCTGGACCCGAACCAGCTCAACAAGATCCTCTTCGCGTTCACCCAGGTGCTGGAGGGCAACGAGCAGAACATCTCGCTGCTGACCAACAACCTGGACGCGCTGCTGCAGACGTTCGCGGCCCGCAAGAAGACCATCCAGGGGATGATCGAGAACTACGAGACGGTGAGCGGGGTGGTCGCCAAGCGGGACCAGCAGATCGCCGCCAGCGTCGACAACCTCGAATCGCTGACGAGGGTGTTCGCGAACAACCGCAAGATCCTTGAGGACGCGGTCGTGGAGATCGGGGGCGTCACCACCAACCTCAACGCCGTGCTCGGCGGCCAGGACGCCCAGCTCTCCCGCATCATCGGCAACCTCGGCAGCTTCGCCGAGACGTTCCGGCTCAACGTCGACGAGCTGGAGACGATGGTGCAGCAGCTCCCGCTGACGCTCCGGCAGCTGTTCGCCGCCACCAACGGCGGCCACTTCCTGCGCTCGAACGCGCTCTGCCTGAACGTCGTTCAAGGGCCCTGCCCCTTCGAGATGGAGCTGCCGCGGGCCCCCGAGACCGGCCAGCCCACACAGCAGGAGCTCGACAAGCTGAAGAAGATGCTGACCGGGGGTGGCGGCTGATGGCGCTGAAATCCCTGCGGGACGCCAACCACAAGGTCGTCGCGATCGTCACCCTGGCCGCGATCGGGGCCGGCTGCGTGTTCGCGTTCGCCGTCGGCCAGCTGCACCTGTTCGACCGCGGCTACACGATGACCGGCGAGTTCAGCGACCTGTCCGGCCTGAAGACGGGGCAGGACGTCCGCGTCGCCGGAGTGAAGGCCGGGCGGATCACCGACGTCAAGCCCGACTTCGACCACGGCAAGGTCATCGTCACCTGGCATGTCGACGCCGGCATCGACCTCGGGCCCCAGACCCGCGCCGAGATCCAGACGACGACGCTGCTCGGCGGCCGCTACCTGCGGCTCGCGGGCCCGGTCTCCAAGCCCTACATGGCGGACGTGCCGGAGTCGAAGCGGCGCATCCCGCTGCAGCGCACCAGCGTCCCGTTCACCGTCCCGGACGCCCTGGAGGGCGCGCAGAACATCGTCGGCAAGCTCGACCAGAAGAGCGTCGACAAGCTGCTCACCCAGATCAACAAGATCGAGTCGCCGGGCGCGAAGAAGCTGAACCGGATCCTGACCAACGTCCAGGACCTGTCGCAGATGCTGAACGACTCCTACCCGGAGATCGAGAAGCTGATCGAGAGCAGCAAGACGATCACCGGCACGCTGGCGTCCAAGGACCGGCAGCTCCGCGAGGTCATCAACGCCAGCCAGGTGCTGCTGGACACGCTCGTGCGGCGCCGCAACGAACTGGCCTCGACGATCGGGCAGGGCAGCCGGACGGTCCGGACGCTGTCCAACGTGATCTCCCAGAACCAGAAGAAGCTCGACAGGCTGCTGGACAACCTGCACCTGCTGACCACCCGGCTGGCACCGAACATGGACGCGCTGAACACGAACTTCTCGCTGCTCGGGCCGACGTTCGCCCAGGTCGCCAAGGTCAGGGGCAACGGGGCCTGGGTCGAGGGACTGCTCGTCGGACTCGGACCGCTCCAGCCGCCCGGCCCGCACTCCACGCGGCGCAACCCCCCGGGAGGCAACTGATGAGCCGAGTCGCCGGACACACCCCGGACTCCCCGCTCCGGAGCCGGGCGCGGGGCCTCGCCGTCGCGCTCTGCCTGACGCTCGCCGCCTCCATGGGCGGCTGCTCGCTGGCCCCGTCCGGGACGAATGACCGCACCATGGTCGTCTACGTCCCCAAGGCCCGCTCCTTCTACGAGGAGTCGAAGGTCAAGGTGATGGGGGCCGACGTCGGCCTGGTCGACAAGGTCGAGAACCAGGGCGACAAGGTCAAGGTGACGTTCCACCTGAGCGAGGACGTCCCGCTCCCGAAGGGGGTGCACGCGTCGATCGTCCCGCTGAACCTGATCGGCGAGCGCAACCTCGTCCTGCACCCGGCGTGGAAGCCGGGGCAGCCCAAGGAGACCGCGACGGTCATCCCGATCGAGCGGACCCACGTGCCGGTCGAGGTGGACGACGCGCTCGACTCGTTCACCAACCTCGCCAACGCGCTCGATCCGACCAAGATGCAGTCCGCGCTCGGCACCGCCGCCGACAACCTCGACGGCAACGGCAGGCAGTTCAACGCCACCCTCGAACAGAGCGCCCGCCTGGTCGAGAACGTCGCCGGGCAGGACAGGGAGCTGATCGAGGTCGCGGAGAACCTCAACCGGCTGGCCGGGGTCGTGCGGGGACGCGAGCAGGTCCTCGGCACGCTGATCCGGGACTTCGGCGAGGCGTCCCGCGTCCTCAGCGCCGAGCGGGGCGAGCTCCAGCAGCTCGTCAAGGGCGTCCTGGAACTGTCCAAGAACGGCGGCAAGCTGCTGGAGAAGTACAAGGGCCAGCTCCCGCACGACCTGGCCGTCCTCACCCGGACCGCGCTGATGCTCAAGGGCAACGCCAAGCAGGTCGCCGGGCTGGTGGCGGCGCTGCCCGACATCGGCGACGCGCTCATCGGCGGCTACCACCACGACACCAAGTCGCTGCACATCCGGTTCGCCACCGACGCGTTCCTGCGGACGTGGCTGAAGGGCCTGATGGACACCGACGAGGTCGGCTGCCCCCTGCCCCCGCCCAACTCCAACTGTCCCTGGGATAACGGAGGCAACTGATGAGCGGAGTCACCGCAGAGGGACGGCCGCCCGCCTCCCGCCGGTGGGGCAGGGCCGTCGCCGTGCTCGCCGCCGCCGTGGCCCTGGCGGTCTCGGGCTGCTCCTACCAGACGGCCGGCGCACCCAAGGGCGACCTCACGCTGACGGCCACGTTCGCCGACGTGCAGCAGCTCGTCGCGGGACACAGCGTGAAGATGTCCGACATCACGGTCGGCAGCGTCACCAAGGTCGAGCTCGTCGGCTACAAGGCCAGGGTGACGCTGTCCATCGAGGACGACTACAAGATCCCGCAAGGCACCATGGCCGAGATCAAGGTGACGTCGCTGCTCGGCGAGAACTACGTGGACCTGCGGATGCCGCCCGGCACGAGCATGAACGCCGGCCCCTTCCTCGCCGACGGCGCGGCGATCGGCAACACCAGCGTCCAGCCGTCGTTCGAGCAGGTCGTCGGGCAGGCCGGACCGCTGATCGAGGCCCTCGCCGGCGACGACCTGGCCACGGTCGTCAACGCCGGGGCCACCGCCCTGGACGGCAACGGCGAGAAGCTCAACACGACCATCGCCCAGGCCGGCGGCCTGCTCAAGATGTTCGCCGACCAGCGGCGCGAGCTGGGCGAGTCGGTCGACCGGTTCGCCCGGCTCGGCCGGTCCCTCGCCAAGGGGAGCAGCGCGCTCGACGAGGCGCCGGGCCGGCTGGAGCGCACCACCCGGCTGCTGGACGACAACAAGGAGGAGATCGTCCAGACGGTGGACCGGCTCACCCACCTGGCCCGCCAGCTGAACGACAAGGTGCTGGAGCGGCGCATCGGCCGGTTCCGCGCGCTCCTGCGGGACCTCGACCCCGTCCTGCAGGAACTCGCCGGCAACCGCAAGCGGCTCACGGACCTGGTCAACGGCCTGGTGTCCTTCAGCGACAAGCTGCCCCGGGCCAGCTACGACGGCCAGCTGCTTCTCTACCCGATCCTGCAGTTCGTCTGGCCGGACGGATCGGCGGTCATCCCCGGGCACGGCCCGAACGAGCCCGCGGGCAACGGCACGGCCGCGATCCCGAAGGAGCTCAAGGGCGCCCTGCCCGGCATCGAGACCATTCTGGAGCCGCGCCGATGAGCACGCGCATCACGATCAACCTCGCGGTCTTCGCCGCTCTCGCCGTGCTCATGGTGGTCTGGGCGTTCAACAACGTCATCCGGTTCGACTTCATCGACCGCCCGTACCACATCACGGCCGAGTTCGAGTCCTCCCCGGGCCTGCACCCGAACTTCGAGGTCGACTACCTCGGGCTGCGGATCGGCAAGATCGACTCGGTGGACCTGGTCAAGGACAAGGTCGTCGTCAAGATGGACATCGAGAAGGGCGTCGACATCCCGCAGGGGGTCACCGCCGCCGCGGCCCGCAAGTCCGCGGTCGGCGAGCCGGTGGTCGAGCTGACCCCGGCGCCCGGCAAGGCCGGCGCGCCGCCGATGGAGCCCGGCTCGCGGATCCCGGTGTCGCAGACCAGCGTCCCGCCCAAGTACGGGGACCTGTTCGGCGCCGTCATCGACAGCCTGAAGGCCATCGACCCCGACGACGCCAGGGTCGTCACGCACGAGCTGGCCGAGGGCTGGTCCGGGCGCGAGGAGTCGCTCCGGCAGATCATCAACGGCAGCGACCAGCTGACGTCCACGTTCGCCCAGAACACCGAGCTGCTCGACGGGCTGACCGACGACCTGGCGAGGATCACCCAGGTCCTCAACCAGAACCGCGGGTCGCTCGGCGCCGGGATCGACAACCTCGCCGCGCTCACCACGGCGCTCAGCCAGGTCCGCGGCGAGCTGGCCGAGCTGCGCGACGACGGGCCCGGCCTGCTCGCCACGGTCAACGACCTGCTGGACAAGACCGGACCCGACTTCGAGTGCACCGTGGACGTCCTCGGCAACTGGGGACTCAAGCGCCACAACCCCCGGATCCTGGCGGACCTGAGGGAGACGCTCGCGAAGGCGCCCGAGCTCAAGGTCGTCCTGGACAACGTGGTCGGCCTCGACCAGGGCGAGCCCATCCTGAACATCTACTTCGAGCTGACGCTCCACAAGAAGGCGGCGCTGGAGTACCGGTACCCGCTGCCGCAGCCCGGGACGGGCAAGATCCCGAACTGCCCGGACGGCCGGGCCCCGGCGGTGACCGACCAGAAGCCCTACAGGGCCAAGAGCACGGGAGACACCATCCCGACCCACGATCCCGCGCTCGACAAGCGTGTGGAGGCGGAGAAGGCCGCGAACAACGGCGACTCTTCTGATGGGCCGCCGATGTGGCTAGTGTACGTCCCCCCGGTCATCGCCCTCCTGGTCCTGATCAGGGTCATGATGGGCTCGGTGCCCGTGCTGTCCCGCCTGCCCCGGCTGCGTCGCGGCAAGGACTGACCCGATTTGAGGAGTACCGAAGTGACAGCCAAGACCGGCAAGAACGAGGTCGACGACGTCGACGAGGTCGAGGCGGTCCCGGCCGAAGCGGAGGCCGAGGAGACCGAGGCCGAGGAGACCGAGGTCGAGGCGAGGCCGGCGCGGCCCGCCGCCAAGCGCAAGCGCCGGGTCCGGGTCATCGAGGTCATCGACGACGAGGATCTCGACGAGGTCCTGGAGGCCCTCGACGCCGAGGACGCCAAGGCCGAGCAGGCCGAGCAGGTGGAGCCGGCCGAGGAGGACGACGAGGCCGAGGAGGAGCCCCCGGCCCGTCCCGTCAAGACCGCGAAGGCGGCCGCCAAGCCCGCTCCCAAGCCCGCCGCCAAGGCGAAGCCGCGTCCCACCCGCCTCGAACCCCCGGAGGAGGAGGCCGAGGAGGCGGACGAGGCGCCGAAGAAGGTGTCGGTCTCCAAGGGCGCCGCTCGGTCCGAGGACGCCGTGCACCCGCGCCGGAACTTGGGCCTCAGCCCGGTCCAGCTCGCCGTGGCGGTCCTCCTCATCGCGCTGATTCCGGCGTCCGTGGCCGGCTGGCAGTGGTGGAGCGGGAGGGACCGGGACGCCGTGAGCGAGGTCGCCTCCGAGTACGGCGACGTCGCGCTCAACTACAACGCGCAGAACTACCAGACGCAGATGGACAAGGCCCAGAAGCTCATGGGCGGCGACCTGCTGGAGAGCTTCAAGAGCACCACGCTCCCGCAGCTCGGCGAGACGTTCAAGAGCAACCCCGAAGTGGCGCTGTCGTCCAAGACGAACCAGGTGTTCGTCGGCAGCGTGGACGGGAAGTTCGCCACGGCGGTCGTGATGGTGGACGTCGACGTCAAGACCAAGGACGGCAGCAGCGCGGCCCCCGCCACGCTGCTCCGGCTGGCCCTCGCCAAGATCGACGGCGAGTGGAAGGTCACCAAGCAGTACGCGTCGGGCGTCAACGACCAGAACCAGAACCAGGGTCAGGGGCAGCTGCCGACCGCCCCGACCGGCGGCGCGTCCCAGTCGCCCGCACCGGAGGAGAGCGAGAAGCCGGGGAACTGACCCGTTCCCGCGCGGCGAGCGCCCCGCACCGTGATGTGCGGGGCGTTCCGCGTCAGCGGGAGTAGTGCTCGACGACGAGCTGCTCGTCGCAGATGACCGGGATCTCGCGCCGCTCGGGGAGGCGGGTGAGCTGCGCGGCGAGGGCGTCGTGGCGGACGTCGAGGTAGCCCGGGACGGTCTCGGTGTGCCCGCCGGCCGCGGCGATCTGGAAGGCGTCCATCGTGCGGCTGCGGGCGGCGATCGTGATGACGTCGCCGGGCCGGAGTCGGTAGGAGGGGCGGTCGACGCGGCGGCCGTTCACCAGGACGTGGCGGTGCACCACGAACTGCCGCGCCTGGTAGATGGTGCGGGCGAACCCGGACCGCAGGACGAGGGCGTCCAGCCGGCGCTCCAGGTCGACGAGCAGCGCCTCACCGGTCTTGCCGCCGGACTTCGCCGCCTTGGCGAAGGCGTTGCGGAGCTGCGCCTCGCGGATGTTGTACTGCGCGCGGAGACGCTGCTTCTCGCGAAGCCGGACCTTGTAGTCGCTCTCCTGC
>NZ_SMKH01000217.1 GCF_004348515.1 Actinomadura sp. KC345
CAGACCACCCCGACCGGCCTCCCGCCCGGACCGGCGACGGAGGCCGGACCTGGGCCCGCGACACCCGGCACCCCCGACGGACCCGCGACACCAGGCGAACACCCGGGCATCCCCGCCATCCCCGGACAGCCCGCCCAACACGGCACGGGCCCGCAAGGACTTCCGGCCGACCTGCCGCCAGAGACGGTGCCGGAGAGCGGGCCTGCACCCGCGGCACCCGGCGCCCCCGAGGGACCCGCTGGACCCGGCGAGCACACGGGCGGCCCCATCTCCACTTCGCCTGCCCGTTCCGAAGGGCCCGCGACGCCAGGCGAACACCCGGGCACCCCCGCTGCCCCCGGCCACCCCGCACAGCACGGCACAGGACCGCAAGGACTCCCAGCCGACCTACCGCCTGAAGCGGCGGCGCACAGCACGCCTGCACCCGCGGGACCCGGCACTCCGGAGGGACCCGCAGGACCCGGCGAGCACACGGGCGGCCCCGTCTCCACTTCGCCTGCCCGTTCCGAAGGGCCCGCGACGCCAGGTGAGCACATGGGCATCCCCGCTGCCCCCGGCCAGCCCGCACAGCACGGCACAGGACCGCAAGGACTCCCGGGCGACCTACCGCCTGAGGCGGCGGCGCAGAGCGCGCCTGGCTTCACGACGCCAGGCGTCCCTGACAGGCCCACGGCACTAGGCGAGCACGCGGACGCTTCCAGCGCGCCCGGCGAGACCGGACAACCCGGCGTCGGCCCGCAAGGACTCCCGGGCGATCTGCCACGTGGACGTCCCGCCGAATATGGAGCCGGACCCGCGACACCCGGCGAGTACACAGGCGCCCACTCCGTCCCCGGCCCGGGGGCATACCCTGGCGCGGGCCCGGCGGGTTCCCCCGCCGATCCGCCGCCCGCCGCAGCCACGGAGGGCGGGCCCGGTACTCCGGCGCCCGGCACCCCGGAGGGACCCGCAGCAGCGGGCGAGCATGCGAGCGGCCCCGGCCAGGCGGCGCAGCACGGCACGGGCCCGCAGGGCTTCCCGGGCGATCCTCGGCGAGTACCGCCCGCGGACGGCGGGTCTGGCCCGGCGACGCCCACCATCGCTGAAGGGCCCGCGACATCGGACGAGCGCCCGGGCGGCACCGGCGAGACCGCACAGCCGGGCACGGGGCCGCATGGCTTCGCGGGCGACCTGCCGCGCAGGCGCCCCGCCGAGGGCGGGCCCGCGCTGCCCGGCGTCCCGGGAGAAGCGCCGGGCATGGCCCCGCCCGGGTCGCCTCCGCCACCGGCGCCGCAGAGCGACGGTGGACCTGCCGGTGGGCCCGCGGCCTTCGCCGAACACATCGGGCCGTCCAGCAACGAAGGTCCGGGCGGGCACAGCGCGCCTGGCGTGCCCGGGGGCCTCTGGGGCGGCCCCGGCGCCCCTGCCACCGGAGATCCGGCGACCCCACCGGGCGGAACCGCAGGCGACGGGGGCGGCACGTCTCCCGAGCCGCAGCAGGCGGCGCCCGCGGTGCCCGGCACCGGTGGTCCCGGCATGCCCGCCGTTCCGGGCATGCCCGGAGAACACGCGGGCGGCCCCGGTGCGCCGACAGGCTCCCCGGCTCGGACGGCCGACGACGGCCCCGTTGCGCCTCCCGGGAATCTGCCCGCGGCACCCGGCGCGGCCGAGCCGGGCCCACGCTCGGGCGGCCACCCGGGGGCCACCGAGCCCGGCCCGCAGGGCGACGGGGCCGCGTCCGGGATGCCGGGAGCGCACACCGGCACGGGAGCCGGTGGCGGGCCCGCCGCCTACGAACCGAGTGCCCATCCCGTCGGCGAGGCACCGCAGGGCGCCGGTCCCGGCGTTCCGAGTGCCCGTCCGGGCGCGGCCGGTGATCCCCAAGGGGAGCAGGGACGGACGCTGCGGGCCGTGGGCGAGCCCGAGGCGGCGTTCGAGCCGGGGAACCGGATCGACCAGGAACTTTACGAGGCCGCCCAGAGCGGAGACTCGGACGCCTTCCTCCGGGTGCTGCTGAACGCGAACGTGCTGGTGCCGATCCCCGCTGACGCGCCGCTTGAGATGACGCCCGTCCAGCGGGAGTTCCGGTGGGACGCGGCGCTGCGGAGCGAGGCGGCCGTGCAGGTGTTCACCTCGCTGGTCCGGTTGCGCGAGGTGCTGCCGGAGTCCCGCTTCGTGTACGCCGACTTCCGCGAGCTGATCGGTGTGTGGCCCCGCGAGGACTGGACGATGCTCCTCAACCCCGGGGCCCGGATCGGGGCGTCCCTGGGCGGCGACCAGGTGCTGGCACTGAGCGAGTGGGCGTTGCGCGTCGGGCTCGTCCAGGCGCGGCCGGAGGTTCCGCTGCCGCCGCCGCGGCCGGAGCCGACCCCGCGGATGCCGCCCGAAGACCTCGACGACCGCATCCTGTCGCCGTCCATCATGCAGAAGGTCGTGCCGCACGTGCACGTCGCCTGGTACCTGGAGCAGGGGTACGACCGGGTCGGCGGATTCGTCCACTCGACGGGCGACGTGGCGGAGCTGCAGACGCCGATCCAGCTGTACGAGGCACTGGGGCTCCTGTACGAGGGCACCTCGTTCTCGCCCGGCGACGAGGGCGTGTACGTCATCCGGTGGCCCGCCTACGTTCCCGACCTGTACCGGATTCCGTTCGGCGGGCGGAACGAGGAGGACCTGGCCGCCTGGGGCGAGGCCGGCTGGGTGATCGAGCGGCCGCCGTTCCTGGGGAGCGGCTTCGCGCCGGGCAGCGCCGGATCCATCCGCGAGTACAAGGTGGACAGCGTCCGCCTCCCGTTCGGCGCGGAGATGTACTACCTGGGCAGGGACCGGTCCGAGCGGTTCATCGCCATGTACGACCCCGACCGGCTCGCCTGGCTGCGGCCGGACGCGAACGCCGATTCGTGGAACGGGCGGACGGAGGCCTCGCAGTGATCCGGGACGGGTACGTCGCGCGGTGGCTCGGCCGCGACTTCGAGGCCGCGCCGGGCGCCGACGGTGAGATCAGGCTGTACGCGCCGGGGCCGACCGACGGGTTCGAGGAACTGCGTCCCGGACGCTACCGCCGCATCGTCCCCGCGTCGGAGGTCGAGGATCTGCGCTACGTCCGCACGATGTGCCGCTGGCGCGGCGAGCGGTTCGTCATCGTCGGCGAGCATGAAACCTGGCTGCGGGTCGAGTACACGGGAGGACGGGCCCCGGTCGCCGAGAGACTCGGCCTCGACCGCATCGACCAGGGTATCTGGCAGACATGGGCTCCCCGGGCCGAGGTGGAGGACGTCCGGGAGGAGTTGATCTGATGGCGCGCGGGCTTGATTTGCCCCGCGGATCCGTGTTCGCATGATTCCCGGGGCGATCCCCGGGTAGCGATACGGGCGCTCAACGGCGACGCGACGGAGGTGCTGCGGCAGTGATCGGCCGATCAGCGGTGAAACCGATCTTCGTCGGCCTCGGCACGGCCGCCATCCTGGCCGCCGGCGGCGCGTCGGCCCTCGCCGACGAGACACCGTCCCCCTCCCCCACGGACACCGGCACGACCGCCCCTCCCGCCGACGAACTCAAAGTGAGTGTCGAGCCGCAGGACGCCACGGTGGATTCCGGGCAATCCCTGGAGATCACGACGACCATCGAGGCCGTCGGCGGCGATGCAACGGAAGTCAAGGTCACGAACATCACGGCGGCCCTCAAGGGGACGACGTTCGCCGGTGCTTGCGGAGAACCCTTCGTGGGAGAGGGGTGCTCCGTAGGGGACCTCGCCGATGGGACGCCGAAATCCGTCAACTCGACGGTGAAGGTGCCGAAGAAGGGGGCCGACGAGACCACCAGGTTCACGGTCACCGCCACCGTCAAGGCCGCGGACGTCGAAGCCGCCACCGGCACCACGACGATCAAGTACGTCGTCCCGTCACCGTCGCCGACGAAGACGGCGACCAATACACCCGACGATCCGCCGTCGTCCTCGAAACCGCCGCGGGACAAGCCTTCACCCACCGGTTCGTCCGGTGAGGGCGGCGGCTCCGGCGGGGGTAGTGGCGGCTCGGATGGCGGCGGGTCCGGTGGGGACGGCTCGGCCATCTCGGACGGTGGGGCTGTGGCGCCGGAGCCGAACTCGTCGTTCGATGCGCAGAAGCCGGAGGTGGCGCTGCCGCCGATCCAGGCGCCGAGCCCGTCCGTCGCGCCGAACCAGACCGGTGGGTCGACGCCGCAGAGCCGGCTGCAGGGCAACGAGGCCCCCGTCGCGCAGGACCTCACGTTCGAGCGGATGGCCAGCACGCAGATCGCGTGGCTCGCGGCGCTGCTGGTGGCGTTCTCGCTGCTGCTGACCCAGGTACGGCTGGGGCGTCGGCGCCTGCGCACGGCCGGGGCCGTGAAGCACGCGAAGGGCACGCACCGCCGTCCCCGCAGGGGCATGTTCGGCAAGTGAAGGGCCATGGCAAAAGGAATCCCCTGAGCCGCGTGGCCCAGGGGATCCTGGTCAGACCGGCCGGTTCGTCACCGGCCGGCCGACCCGGCGCGTACTAGCACGCCGAGTCCTTGTACTCGTCGAATTGCTGGCAGGAGTCGTAGATCTCCGTGGAGACCACGACGGTCCAGAGGTCGTCGGCGTCGTACGGCGAACCTGCGGGCAGGTTCTCCAGGTCGCGGAGGTCCGTCAGCTCCAGCAGGTACGTCAGGCTGGGCTTGTCGGCGTCGAGCGGCGCCAGGACGAGGGTGTACGAACCCTCCTCCTCGTACTTCGTGACCACCAGACCCGCCTGCTCCGTGGCGGACGGCTCCGGGGCGGTCTCGGTGGGCGAGGCCTCCGGCGAGGCCGTCGCGTCCGGCGACACCGTCTCGTCCGGCGTGACCGTGACGACGACGGTCGGCTCGGGCGACGGCCCATCGGCTTCGGAGGTTCCGGTGCATCCCACCGCCACGAACGCGACGGCGGCCAGGGCCGCGGTGACGAACAGGTTTCGAACACCCTTGTCGAGGTTCATTTTGTTTGTTACTGGCGGCCAGCCCGGCATGATGCCGAGCAGGTGTACGCGCGCCAGTCTCCTTTCGGAGAGGACCGTCCGGCCGCGGGCCGCGTCGTCCACACCGACGACCGCGAGGGAGGCGGGTACGGCCGGGGCCGGTCGGCGTACGAGGGTGTGGCGGGCGATGGCCGCGGTCGCGCGCGGCCTGCTGAAATGAGCGGACATGCGCCGGGGTGATCCTCCTGCGAGTCCACGGCCCGCTTTTTGGATTTTGGAGTTCAAAACTCTGCTATGGTGATCGCCATGGCCAGACCTCGCACGTTCGACGAGACCGCCGTGCTGGACGCGGCGGCACGCGAGTTCCGCGTGCACGGCTACGCGGACACGTCGACCGAGCAGCTCTGCGCGGCGGCCGGTGTGCGTCGCAGCAGCCTGTACAACGCGTTCACCTCGAAGGACGAGCTGTTCGTCCGCGCCTTGGAGCACTACGTCGAGACGACCGGGCGGCGCCAGGCGGCGATCCTCGCCGATGACGCGGTGTCGGGCGCGGCGCGGCTGCATGCGCTCATCGACGTCGTCATCGACGAGGAGGTACAGGCCTCGAAGCGTGGACACGCCGCCGGATGCATGGTCGTGCAGAGCCTCCTGAGTCCGGACCTGCGCGAGCGCGACCCGCGAGTGGCGCGCATTCTCGACCGCGACCTGCGCGAGAGAACCTCCCTGCTGGCGGAAGCCATCCGGGCGGGGCGGCTCGACGGGTCCGTCAACGAGGACACGGACCCCGACGACGGTGCGATGCTCGTCAACACCGTCATCTCCGGCATGCGCGTCACCGCCCAGACGGGCGTGACCCCGGAAGCCCTCCGCAGGATCACCCTCGCCGCTCTGGGCTCGATTCTGAATTGATCACGGCGCCCCCCAGGCGCGGCACTCTCCCATGCCCTCATTTTGGATTCTTGAGTACAGAAAAGGTGATCGACGTGACCACGACATCGGCGACCGGCGCCGAGACGGCCGTCCCGCCCGCGGTCTATATCCTGGCCGCCGGCGTCTTCGCGATGGTGACCAGCGAGTTCACGGTCGCGGGCCTCATGCCGCAGCTCGCGGAGGGGCTCGGCACCGGGATCGAGCAGATCGGCTACCTCGTGACGATCTTCGCCGCGGCGATGGCCGTCGGCGGACCGCTCCTCACCGTCGCGCTCCAGCGCGTCCCCCCGAGGACCGCGCTGATGAGCGTCTTCGTCCTCTTCCTGGTCGGCAACGTCATCGCGGCACTCGCCACCGGCTACCCGATGATGGTCCTGGCGCGGATCATCAGCGGGGCGGCCTCGCAGGCGTTCTTCGGCATCGCGGTGTCGATGGGCGTCCGCCTGGTCGACGAACGGGTGCGCGGTCGCGCGGTCGCGGTCGTCATGAACGGACTGATGCTCGGCACCCTGCTCGGCCTGCCTCTGGCGACCTTCGTCGGCGGCCGGTTCGGCTGGCAGGCCGCCTTCTGGGTGATCTCCCTGATCACCGTGGCGGCCGCCGCGCTGACCCTCGCGCTCGTGCGCGAACCCGCGGCGCCCGCCGACGCCCGGGCCTCAGGGGGAACGGGCTCGGAACTCTCGGTGCTGCGGCGTCCGCAGTTCCTGCTCGCGCTCGCCTCCAGCACCCTGATCATCGGCGCGACGTTCTCCGCATTCAGCTTCTTCACCCCGATCCTCACCGAGGTCACCGAATTCTCCGACGGCATCGTGCCCGTGCTCCTGCTCGTCTACGGCGGTGCGACCCTGATCGGGAACGTCGTCGTCGGGCGGCTGGCCGACGCGCACACCATCTCCACCCTGCTGGTCGGCACCGGACTGAACGCGATCGTCCTGACCGGCTTCGCGCTCTTCGCCGACGTGCCGCCGCTGGCGCTCGCGTTCATGCTCGGCATCGGCCTGGTCGGGATCACGATGAACCCGGCCATGGCGGTGCGCGTCCAGCGCGCCGGAAGCACCGCCCCGCTGGTGAACACGATCCACGGCTCGTTCATCACCCTCGGAGTCATGATCGGCTCGGCCGTCGGCTCCGCGCTCATTCCGCGGTACGGCCTGCGCGCTCCGATCGTGCTCGGCATCGCCCTCGCCGTTCTCGCGATCCTGACGATCCTCCCCGCCCTCACCCATGCGCACCTGCGCAACGGGAGCCGCCGGCGCACCGAAGAGCCCGCCTCGGTACCGGCCTGAACCGGCGGCCTGACGAGCCGAGCGGATCTCACGGCCACCGAGGTCCCGTGAATCTCCGCTCGGTTCGTCGGGAAAGCGACGAAGCCATCTGAGACCGGCTCGGGGAGCCGCCCGGTCGGGACCCTGTCGCCGAGGCGCGGAGGCCCCTCCGCGGACGGGTCTCTCAGTCCCGCTCCGGCCTGTGGACTCGGCTCGCGTAGAAGACCACGGCCGACGAGGCCGCGACGTTGAGCGAGTCGACCCCGTGCATCATCGGGATCGTCACTCGCCGGTCGAGCATCCGATCGGCCTTCGGCGTGATGCCGTGGCCCTCCGTGCCGAACACCAGCGCGAGCCTCTCGTGGTCCTCGGTGACCAGCCGGTCCAGAGTGATCGCGCCCCTCCCGAGTGTGAGACCTGCGACGACGTAGCCCGCCGCCTTCATCTCGTCGATGCCCTGCGGCCAGTCGTCGATCCTCGTCCAGGGCACCTGGAAGACCGCCCCCATGCTGACCTTGATCGATCGGCGGTAGAGCGGATCGGCACAGCTCGGCGTCACCAGCACGGCGTCGACGCCCAGCGCCGCGGCGGACCGGAAGCACGCCCCGACGTTCGCGTGGTCGACCAGGTTCTCCAAGATCGCGATCCGGGAACGCCGTACCGTGCTCACCTGCGAAGACTCACCGCGCGTCGTGGTACCGCTCGCGGTCGCGTGATCCACGGGACCCTCCGGGACGAGGGCGTGGCGGGCTGCAGGCAGGACGGCCTTGACGTCGGGGAGCGGGAGGCGTTCCAGGGACGCCAGGGCACCGCGGTGGACCTGGAACCCGGTGATCGATTCCATCGTGGCGTCGTCGGCGATGTAGGCGGGGGCGTCGAGGCCGTCCAGGACGTCGGCGAGCGGCGCGGCCCAGCGGCGGGCCATCAGCAGGGAGCGGACGGGGTGGCCGGCGCCGACCGCGCGGCGGATCACCTTTTCGCCCTCCGCGACGAACAGGCCGTGCTCGGCTTCAAGGCTTTTCCTGAGATTCACGTCTCGCAGGCGCACGAAGTCCGCGAGACGCGGGTCGGCGGGGTCGGTGACGGGAACCAGGCTGGCCATCCCCCAAGTCTGCCCTGCTGCGCTCGCGGGCGGTTCCGTGGTGCCTCGTGCACGGATCGTGAAGAAGGGAGGCAATGCCAGCATCGTTGGGACATACGCTCATGACCTGCGTCATTATCAGTTTTGAGTTCTTTGTAACCTCTGGGACGTACTACTACAGTGCCGTGGAACATCGGCGGGTTTCTGGTGAATCGAGGGCAGGTCATGAGCGGACGTCATCGCAATGACATCCCCGAGGGGATGGACGAGGGCGGGTACGACCCGTCCCGTCCCGTCTTCGGTCCGGCCAACGACGGCTCCTCCGACTGGTTCGGCGGGCGGGAGAGCCCCGGACAGCCGCTCGCCCAGCCGCAGGCCGGCCCGCAGGGGGCGCCGCCCGGCGCGGCCGGTCCCGGTGCATCGGGCGAGACACCGGAGTGGTTCACGCCGCGGCGGTCGTCCGAGCAGCCCGTCTACGGCTCCAGCGGCTCCGGAGGCTCCAGCGGCTCCAGCGGCTCCGGCGGGTACGGCCCGTCCGGGAGCGGCGGCTACCGTGACGGCCGTTCCGGCGGGTACCCCGCCGGGGAACCGGGCGGCGCGGGCCGTCCCGGGAGTTCCTCGTCACCGCTGGCCGGTACCGGATACAGCGAGTACGACTCCATCCGCAGCTCGGACGGCGGTCCGGCCGGGGCCTTCGGCGGCGGACCGGGCGATCCCGGCGGTTCCGGCGGGTACGGCGGTGAGTCCGGAGGTTACGAGTACGGCCGCCGCAAGCGCAAGCGCAACGCGGCCGTGCTGATCGGGCCGATGGCCGGGGCGGCGGGCCTGGCGCTGCTGCTCGGCGTCGGCGTCTACGCGTTCGCCGCGAGCGGCGGCTGCGGCGACGACGCGATGACGCTGTCGGTGGCGGCGGCGCCCGACATCGCGCCGGTCGTGGAGAAGGCCGCCGAGCGCTTCAACGACGCCGGCCAGGAGAGCGGCGGCAAGTGCGCCCAGGCCAGGGTGAAGAAGGTCGAGCCCGGGACGGTGTCGACGCTGCTGTCCGGGCAGGGCGTCGCGAACCCGGCCAACGAGCGCCCGGACGTGTGGATCCCCGACTCGTCGCTGTGGATCTCGCTCGCCCAGGCCAGCGCGGACGGCAAGGCCGGCGTCAGCGCCACCAAGACGTCGCTCGCGACGAGCCCGATCGTGGTCGGCCTGCCGCAGCCGCTGGCCGTCCAGCTCAAGCAGCAGGGCGTCACCGCCAGCCCGTCCTGGGACAACCTGCTCAAGGCCGCCGGCGGCGTCGCCGGCGGAGCCGTGACCAAGAACCAGATGATCCCGCCCGGCAAGGTGCGCCTGGTCGTGCCCGACCCGATGCGGAACGCGGCGGGCATGGGCTCGCTGATGGTCACCAGCACGCTGCTGGCGAACGACCCCAACCGGGACTCGATCTTCACCGGCATCGTCCGGACCGTCCGGGAGAGCACCGTCCCCACGGTCCAGGCGGAGTTCGAGACGTTCAACAAGAAGACCGGCGGCAAGCAGCCGATCTCCCTGTCGTCCGAGCAGGCGCTGTGGAAGCACAACCGGAGCAAGCCCAACGTGCCGGCGGTCGCGCTCTACCCGCTTGAGGGCACGCTGTCGATGGACTACCCGTTCACCGTCACCTCCAAGGACTCCGCGAAGCAGAAGGCCGCCGGGCTCCTGGAGAAGGCGATGGCCACCGAGGCCACCCGCACCGACGTCCACGAGGCGGGGTTCCGCACGCCGGACGGCAAGGCGCCCAAGGGATTCGACGAGAAGGCCGGCGTCAGCCCGGCGCGCCCGCGGCAGCTGCCCCAGCCGAAGAGCGAGGACGTCGCGAAGGTCATGCAGGCGTGGTCGAAGCTGTCGCTCGGCCTGCGGATGCTCACCCTGATCGACGTGTCCGGCTCGATGCTGGAGAAGGTCGGGCCGAACACCAACCGGCTGCAGGCCATCGCGCAGATCTCGCAGGGCGGGCTCAGCATGATGTCGAACGACACCGAGATGGGCCAGTGGCTCTTCTCGACGAACATGAACGGGGACCTCCCGTACAAGAAGACGGTGGAGATCGGCGCGCTCGGCGAGCGGGTCGGGTCGACCACGCGGCGCGGCCTCATCCTGTCGACGCTCAACAAGATGGAGCCGAAGCCGAACGGCGACACCGGGCTGTACCGGACCATGCTCGCCGCGTACGAGATGATGAACGAGACCTACAAGCCGGAGTTCGGCAACTCGATCCTGCTGCTGACGGACGGCAAGAACGACGACGACGGTGGCCCGTCGCTGAAGGACACCCTGGACCGGCTCAAGAGCATGCAGGACCCGAACAAGCCGATCCAGGTCAACATGATCGGGTTCGGCGACGGCGTGGACGTCAACGAGCTGGAGCAGATCGCCCAGGCGACCAACGGCAACGTCCAGGTCGCGCAGACGCCGGAGGAGATCCAGAAGATCTTCCTCAAGATGCTGTCCCGCCGCATCCAGTGACGGGTGTCCCGGAAGCGGGTTCCCGGTGACCAGCAATCCGTGATCATGCGGATGCGTCAGGTAGTTCTTGATTTTTCCTGGCGATCGGTGTCAACCGGGCACCGCAGGCGGCCGTCCAACCATGTGGAGGCCCGACGGGGAGCGGGGCCGTCGGGCCTCCGACCTACTTTCCCTCCCTGGCCCGTGACAGGGGAAGTGCGTCATGTTCAGCCCGGACGGCTGACCGGGGCGAGGCCCCCGGAGCACGCCGGATGAAATGGCACACCGGCCGCCGGCCGTGAGACCGGAACCGGGAGAGTGCATCCGCTCCCAGTGAATCTTCCAGCCCGTCCCCGACGACGCGGACGAGGATTCCGATCAGAGCCCGCGGGAGGACTTCGTGTCCGGTTGGCCCAGTCTCGATCGCGCCGATGACGAGCGCTTGGCCCGGTCGCTGGCCGCAGGCGATCCGAGCGCCCTCATCCAGGTCATGGATCGCTATGCGGCCCGCCTGTACGACTACTGCCACGCGATGCTGCGCGACCAGGAGCAGGCGGCCGGCGCCCTGCACGACGCGCTCATCGCCGCCTACGCGCACGTGTCCGTCGTGCGCGAGCCCGAGCGCTTCCGCGGCTGGCTGTACGCGCTCGTCCGCAACGAGTGCACGCGGCGGCTGCGCGATCCGGACCGTCCCGCCGAGCGCCATGAGGCCCCCGAGGTCGAGGACGCCTTCCTGGACGACGCGGAGCTGGCCCAGCGGCTGGAGGCCCGCCAGCTCGTCCACGGCGCCCTGGCGGGGCTGCGGGGCCGCGAGCGCGAGGCCCTGGACCTCATGCTGCGGCACGGCCTGGACGCCGTGGAGGTCGGCGGCGTCCTCGGCATGAACGCGCAGGAGGCCACCGACCTGACCGGCGACGCCCGCGCCCGCCTGGACGACGCGCTCGCCGCCGCCTCCATCGCCCGGAACGGCGGCGACTGCCCCGGCGTGGCGGCGATCGTCGACGAGGGCGGATGGCCGCTGCCGCCGCCCGGCGTCCGCAAGCTCGTCCACCACATCGAGACCTGCCAGGTCTGCGCCGCCCGGCGCGACCGGACGGTGTCCGCGGCGCGGCTCCTGCAGGTCATGCCCATCGCGATGATGCCGACCGACCTGCGCGGCCTGGTCATGGCCACCGCGACCGATCCGGCGCTCGCCCCCGACCTGGCCGACATCGCGTATCGGGCCGAGCCGTTCGACGCCTGGGGCTGGCCCGTGACCGTCGAACGGGCGGCCGCGGCCTCGCGCAAACGGGGAGCCCCGCGCGCGCTCTGGCCGGTGCTCGCCGCCGTGGCCGCGGTGATGCTGATCGTGGCGGGCGCCTTCTACATCCTGCCGGACTCGTCCGGCGGGCGGACGGACGCCCAGGGCTCCCCAGGGCCGTCCACGTCCGCGCCGGACTCGTCCCTGCCGACTGAGACCGAAAGCCCGTCGGAGTCGCCGACGCCCACGCAGAGCGAGACTCCGACGGCCACGCCCAGCCCCACCACGACGACGCCGACGCCGACGCGGACGCGCCGGTCGCCGTCCCGCTCGTCCAGGCCGAGGCCGACCCTCTCCCAGCGGACCGGGACGCTCTCGGTGGGCGGCTGCACGATCATCGGCACCGGCCCGGGCGACTGCACCTTTCTGGTGAGCGCCAGAGGCGGGACGGTCAGGTGGTCCGTGACGGGCACGTCCGGGGGCCTCAGCGCCGGCGGCGGCGGGACGCTCGCCAGTGGGCAGTCGGCCACGGTCCGCGTCAGCGGAACCTGCCAGCCGCCGGGCGGTTCCGGCACGGTCAGCTTCTCCACCGGCGACCGGGCCACGGTCACCCTGTCGTGCCCGGCCGGCACCCCGGACGACGGCGGCTAGCCGCAAACGTGGCATTGATCACATTTGCGAAGTAACAGCTGATCAACGGGGCGGACGGCCACGGCGTGTACCGAATCAGTCACGGAAATCCGAGCAAATAGGAGAATTCTCGGCGACTTGGTGGCAAGATCAGGCAATCCGAGCGGACCGGCCTGCGCCGGCGCTCACCGGGGGCAGGATCGACGACACCGATTTCGACTGGGAGGGTTCCCGTGGCCGGTGAGCCAGGGCCCGGGCAGAACGACGACCTCAGGTTGGCCAACGCGCTGCGAGCCGGGGACGTCATCGCGCTGACCGAGGTCTACGACACCTACGCGCCGTTCCTCTACGACTACTGCCACGGGCTGCTCCGCGACCGTGTGGAGGCCGCGGGGGCGCTGCGCAACGTCGTCGTCGCCGCCCGCGAGCACATCGACCGCCTCGCCGAGCCGGAACGGCTGCGCGGCTGGCTGTACGCGATCGCCCGCAAGGAGTGCATGCGGCGCCGCGACAGCCCCAACCGGCACACCGGGCAGGAGGCGCCGGAGGCCGACGACGACCTGACCGAGGAGCAGCTCGCCCGGCGCGAGGAGCGCCGGCTGCTCGCGCACAGCGCGATCGCCGCGCTCAACGGCCGCCAGCGCGAGGCGATCGACCTGGCGGTGCGGCACGAGCTGGACGAGGTCGACCTGTCCGGCATCTTCGGGATGCCGCTGGAGGAGACGCTCGCGCTCACGGAGAAGGCCCGCGAGGACCTCGCCGCCGCGCTGCACGCCGCCCTGATCGCGCAGAACCACTGGGAGGACTGCCCCAGCATCTCGGCGCTGACCGAGTCGTGGCCGCTGCCCCCGCAAACGGCGGCGTCGGTCGTCCGGCACGTGGCGAGCTGCCCGGTGTGCGGGGAGCGGGAGACGCCGCCGCTGCCGCCCGACCGGCTGCTGTCGGTCCTGCCGATCGCGGCGATCCCCGCCGAGCTGCGGCTGGACGTCCTGACCGCCGCGACCGCCGAGGACCGCGCCGGGAACCGCCGCGCCATCGCCGCCTGGACCGAGCCGTTCGACGAGTACGGCTGGCCGCTCCCCTACGAGCCGACGCCCACGCGCGTCCGCGAGCGGCCGCCCCGGCGGCGCGCTCCCGTCGTCGCCGCCATCGCCGTGGCCGTGGGGGTCGTGGTGCTGTCGGCGGGGGCGATGGCGGCGCTGGGCGGCGGTGACGGCGGCGCGAACGCGTCGGCGAAGGGCCCGGCGGCGACCGGTGAGAGCGGTGCGCCGGTCGGCTCGGGTCAGCCCGAGCCGAAGCCGACCTCCCCGTTCCCCACGGCCACGTCGCCC
>NZ_SMKH01000218.1 GCF_004348515.1 Actinomadura sp. KC345
AGGTGGAGGGGGCGCGCGTCATGCCGTCCACTTTATGACGGTTCGCCGACCCGGGGGCGTTCAGACGATGGCACAGGGCCTGCTGTTCAGGATGCAGGACGAGGGCCTGGCCGCGGTGCCCTGCGCGGCGAAGACGATCCGCACCCTCGCGCCGGGCGCGAGCGGGGCCCGGCCGCGGACGAACGCGATCTCGCCCGTCCGGACGACGGTGGCGCCGCTGACGGCGGTGACCGAGGCGGACGGGATCTTGAAGGCGAGCGCCCACCTGGGGACCGGCTGCGACCCCTTGTTGGCGATCGTGGCGGTGGCCTTGAAGCCGCCCGGAGTCCTGGACGCGACCCGGAACGCGATGATGAGGCCGTCGGCGCGGCCGGTGCGCTCGCCCGGGTTGTTCCGGGAGACCTGGCTGTCGCGCTGGTCGGTCTGGGTCTTCTGCGGTGCGCCGCCCGCGAAGTTGAGGGATATCTGCTGCGTGCTGAGCGCGTAGGAGACGATCCCGACGGCGATGACGAGCGCGAGGATCGGCATCAGGGGGACGGGGAGGACCGAGAGGAACCCGAGCCACTTGCGCCGTCCGGAGGCGCCGGTGCGGGACGTGGTCTTCGGCGGGTCGGGAGGCCGTTCGGGAGCGGCTGCGGGGTAGGGGTCGGGAGCGCCCGGCTGGTCGCCTGGAGGGTCGCCGGGGAGCGGTTCGAACCGGGGCCCCTCCGGGGGGCCGTGCTGGCGGTCCGCATCGGGCGGAGGACCCGTGGGGACGCGGTCGTGCGGCGACACGTGGACACGGTCGTCGGTCGGCCCCGCGAACGCGTCGAAGGGCCTGCCGGGCGAGGTCCCGTGGAGCCGCCCGTGGGACGCACCGGCGCCCGGTACGGGATTTTCGTCCGGTTGCTCAACCCTGCTGTGTCGTCCCATCCCATCCCTCTTCGATCACAGGATGTATACCAAACCCCTACCAAACATGCCTACAGGATCCGTCAACGCTTACAGGCGTTCGCGTTCCGTGCACGCCGTGATCACGACGGGAAATGGTCCCATCCGCCGGCCGGGGGCTCGCGGCCGTCCACGCGCACTCCCGTCCCTTCGGCGACGATCCCGATCGGCTCCCAGGATGGGGGAAGAGCGGCGTCCGGGGGGAACGTTCCGGCGAACGCGTGGTCTTCGCCACCCGTGAGCGCGTGGGTCAGCCCGTCCGGCCCGAGGATCTCCGGCACGGGCACGGCCGAGGAGTCGATCTCGATCCCGACACCGCTGGCGGCGGCGATGTGCCCGAGGTCCTGGACGAGTCCGTCGCTCACGTCCAGCAGCGCGGTGGCGCCGAGGGACCGCGCCTCCTCCCCCGCCGCGTACGGGGGTTCGGGGCGGCGATGGGCCGCGATCAGCCCGGCGGGGCCCTCCCGGCCCGCGGCGAGCAGCGCCAGCCCGGCCGCGGCGTGGCCGAGCCGCCCCCGGACGGCCACGACGTCGCCGGGCCGCGCACCGGACCGGGTGAGCGGCTCCGCGCCGCCCAGATCGCC
The DNA here is from genome assembly GCF_004348515.1 of Actinomadura sp. KC345. GTDB lineage: Bacteria > Actinomycetota > Actinomycetes > Streptosporangiales > Streptosporangiaceae > Spirillospora. The sequence continues at coordinate 1,515 of NZ_SMKH01000218.1, forward strand.
GAGCGCGGTGACCGCGAGGGTGATCTCCGGGGCGCCGGCGACGTCGCCGCCCGCGACGGACGCGCCCGCCGCGCGGCATTCGTCGGCGAGCCCGTCGTAGAGCCGCTCGGCCCAGTCCGCGGCGGTGCCCGGAGGGACCGCGAACCCGACCAGCAGGGCGGTCGGGCGGGCGCCCATGGCGACGACGTCGGCGAGGTTCTGCGCGGCGGCCTTGCGGCCGATGTCGTAGGGACCGGACCAGTCGCGGCGGAAGTGCCTGCCCTCCACGAGCAGGTCGGTCGTGGCCACGACGCGCCGGTCCGGTGTGGCGATCACCGCCGCGTCGTCACCCGGGCCGAGCAGCACGGCCGGCCCCTGCGGCAGCCTCCGCGTCAGCCGGGCGATCAGCCCGAACTCGCCCGCTTCACCGATGGTGCCCATTCGCGCCGTTCCGTGCCCTTCTCCGCGTCTTCGCACGTGTCCCCCGGTGCCCGTTCCCGGGTCCGGGGCGCCCCGCGCGCCCTGATCGCGGCACGCGCTCCCCCGGCCGCCCGCGGCGGCGCGTAACACGATACGGTGAACCGTCCGACGGCCAATTCTCCGCCCGGGGAGGACGTGATGGTGCAGGCCTACATCCTCATCCAGACCGAAGTCGGCAAAGCGGCCGACGTGGCCAGTCACATCTCCGGCATAACCGGCGTCACTCTGGCGGAGGACGTCACGGGGCCGTACGACGTGATCGTCCGAGCGGAGGCGCGCAATGTCGACGAGCTGGGCAAGCTCGTCGTCGCGCAGATCCAGGCGGTCGAGGGGATCACCCGCACTCTCACGTGCCCGATTGTCCACATCTAAGCTTCTTCCAGCGATCCTCGCGGGCCTGGCGCTGGGCGCCGCCGCCTGCGGCGACGGGGCCGTGCAGGTACCCGTGCCGCAGCCGGACGCGGTCACGCAGCGCCTGTGCGACGGGCTCCGGCTCCCCGAGAAGGTGCGCGGGCAGGAGCGCCGCGACACCTCCCCGGAGTCGTCCCTGACCGCCGCCTGGGGCTCGCCGGCGATCGCACTGCGCTGCGGCGTGCCGCGGCCCGCCGCGCTGCAGCCCACGTCGGAACTGGTCACGATCAACGGGATCGACTGGTTCGGGTACCCGGCCGGCCGCCCGGTCACCTTCACCGCGGTCGCGCGGCAGGCCTACGTCGAGGTGACGGTCCCGCCCAAGTACAACCCGGCCGGGGACGTCCTGATCGAGCTCGGCCCGTCGGTCAAGGCGACGATCCCGCAGAAGCCCGAGGGCCAGATCTGATCACCAGATCGGGACGGGGCTCTCCCCCCGCCTGTAGTAGCCGGGGACCGGCTCGCCGGACGCGGCCCGGTCGAGGCGCCGCTTCATCCCGTCCGACAGCACGTCCGCCTTCATCATCTCGACGAACACCGACGTGACGTTGCCGAGGTCGAACCAGTCGCGCTGCCACGACCACCGCCGGTTCCCCGCGTACCTGAACCAGGACCCGCCGATGCCGAGCACCTCGTAGGGCGAGCCGTCCGGGCGCCTGGCGTCGGCGATCTGCTTCCAGAAGCCGACGACCTCGCCGTTGCGCTCGTCGATCAGGATGCTCTGGTACGGGTAGGTCCAGCCGTCCAGTCCGCCCATCTCCTGGCCGAGCGCGATGTCGCGGATCTCCGCGCGCCCGACGGCCATGAAGTCCTGCCTGGGGCCGACGTTCCAGCCGTAGGTGGCGTCCTCGGTGTAGAGGTCGGCGAGGGGGCGCCAGTCGCCCGCCTCCTCGCAGCGCCGGTTCTCCTCCAGCCAGTGCTCCACCATCGCGTCGAGTTCTTCACGGGGGAATGAGGGCATCACGTCTCCAGCAGTCTGAGGGCCTGGGTGGGGCAGTAGCGGACCGCGGCCTTCACTTCGGCGCGCACGTCCTCGGGCGGCTCGTCGTCCAGGATCCGGACCTTGCCTTTGGGCGGGACCTCGAAGACGTCCGGCGCCTCGATCTCGCACATGGCGTGCCCCTGGCACAGGTCCAGGTCGACCTCGATCCTCACCTGCGCCTCCTGCGGTAACGGGCCGCGCACGGCTGGGCGAGCTGGACGACCATCTTCGAGTGGTCGTTGCGGTAGGTCTCGGGCGGCTGGGCCGACTCGAACTCCCAGTCCCGCAGCAGCACGGAGAAGATGGCCTTGAGCTGCATCATGGCGAAGTTCGCGCCGACGCAGCGGTGCCGTCCCGCGCCGAAGGGCACCCACGTCCACCGGTTGAGGACGTCCTCCTCGCGGGGTTCGGCGTAGCGCTCGGGACGGAACGCGTCCGGGTCGGGGAAGTCGCTCTCGATGCGGTTGGAGACGGCGAGGCTGCAGCCGACCATCGTGCCCGCCGGGATCCGGTGGCCGCACACCTCCTGGTCGGTCTGCGCGACGCGCAGCAGCAGGATCAGCGGCGGGTGCAGCCGCAGCGCCTCCTTGATCGCCGACTCCAGGTTCGGGATGGCCCGCAGCGCCTGGAACGACACCTCCCGGCCGTCGGCGTACAGCTCGTCCAGCTCGCGGACGACGCCGTCCAGCACGTCCGGGTTGCGCAGCAGCTCGATCAGCGTCCACGCGGCGGTGCCGGACGTGGTGTGGTGCCCGGCGAACATCATCGAGATGAACATGCCGGTGACCTGGTCGGCGTCGAACTTCAGCGTGCCGTCCCCGTCCTTGACGGACATCAGCACGTCGAGGAGGTCGCGGTCCTCCTTCGGTGGCTTCGGGGGGCGGCCGTCCATGATCCCCTGGACGAGCTCGACGAGCGCCGCCCGCGCCGCGTCGCGGCGCCGGAAGCTCTCGATGTCGGCGTACGGGTCGACGTAGGCGATCGCGTCGGTGCCGCGTTCGAGGTCGTGGTAGAGGTCGGCGAACCGGCGGTCGAGCTGCTCGCGGAACTTGCGCCCGATCAGGCACGCGGACGAGGTGTAGATCGTCAGCTCGGCGAAGAAGTCGAGCAGGTCGATCTCGCCCTCGTCGCCCCAGTCCGCGACCATCCGGTCGACCTCGGCGGAGATCGTCGCGGCGTGGCCCTTCATGAACGAGCCCTTGAGCGCCTGGTTGTGCAGGGCCTCGCGGCGCTGCTCGGGGGTGGCGTCGAAGACCACGCCCTCCCCGAAGATCGGCGTCATGAACGGGTACGCCTCGGCCTGGTCCAGTTCCTCGTCCGGGGAGCGGAAGAAGAACTCGTTGGCCTCGGCCCCGGACAGCAGCACGACGCGCCGCCCGGCGATCTGGAACTCGCCGACGTCGCCGCACTCGTCCCGCACGCGCCGCATCAGGCCGATCGGGTCGGCGCGCAGCTCCTCCAGGTGGTCGGGCCCGCCCGACACCACGCGCGGCTCCACCAAAGCGGTCATGATTCCTCCAGAGGGGCTTCGGGCTGTACTTCGACGAGGCGGAGATGGGCGCCGCGCGGGGTCGCGACGACCGCGGCGACGGCGGCGGCGACGTCGGACGGGCGCAGGAAGTACGGGTGGCGGGCGTGGCCCCACTTCACCCAGTCCTCCAGGACGGCGCCGGTCGTCTCCGCGTCCCAGGTCATGCCCATGCCGGTGGCGGTGGGTCCGGGCCGGACGATGGACGCCCGCACCCCCGTCCCCTCCAGCTCCATCTGCATGGTGCGGGCCATGCCCTCCACGCCGTTCTTCGCCGCGACGTAGGCGCCCGTCCACGAACGCGGGGCGGGAACGGTGTCGGAGGAGACGAACACGATGTCGCCGCGCCGCCGCGCGACCATCTGCGGGACGAAGTGCGACACGAGCCGGTGCGCGCCGACGAGGTGGACCTGCACCTGCGCGAGGAACGCGTCCGAGTCCAGTTCGTGGACGCGGCCGGCGGACAGGTCGCCCGCGCCGGAGACGACGACCTCGACCGGGCCGAGCGCGTCGGCGACCGCGGCGGCGAACGCCTTGACGGAGCCGGAGTCGGAGACGTCCAGCGGGTGCGCGAGGGCCTCTCCCCCGCCGGCCCGGATCGTGGCGGCCAGTTCCTCGCACTTGCCGAGGCGCCGCGCGCCGAGCGCGACCGGGTGCCCGGCCGTCGCCAGCGCCGTCGCCGTGGCCTCGCCGATCCCGGACGACGCGCCCGCCACCACGACCGGGCGGCGCTCGGGGTGCGGATCGAATCGGGGCACCTCTACCGCACCTCCACGCGCACGGGCAGCGCCGCGAACCCGCGGACGTTCACCGAATGCACCCGCTCGGCGTTCGCGAAGTCGACCTCGTAGGAGGCGACCTCGCGGACGATCTCGGTCAGGGCGATGCGGGCCTCCAGCCGGGCCAGGTTGGCGCCGAGGCAGAAGTGCCGTCCGCCGCCGAAGCTGACCGACTGCGAGGTGTCGCGGTCGAGGTCGTAGGCGTCGGCCTCCCCGAACACGCGCGGGTCGCGGTTGGCCGACCCGACCAGCAGGAGCATCCGGTCGCCCTCGGGGACCCGCTGCCCGTGCAGCTCGACGTCCCGCGTGACCAGCCTGGCGAGCATCTGGCTGGAGGTGTCGTAGCGGAGCGTCTCCTCGATCCAGTCGTCCACGCGGTCCGGGTCGCCGAAGGGCTTGGCGACCTGGTCCTGGTTCCGCGCGCCCCAGTACAGGGCGTTGGCGAGCAGCTTGGTCGTGGTCTCGTTGCCGGCGACCACCATTAGGAACAGGAAGGCGATGATCTCCGTGTCGTCCAGCCGGTCGCCGTCGATCTCGGCGTCCAGCAGGGCCGACGTCAGGTCGTCCGCCCGCGTGCGCCTGCGTTCGGCGACCATGTCCTGGTAGTAGCCGACGAGCGTGAGCGCCGCGTCCATCCCGTCCTGGGGGACGTCGTTGAGCCCCTCCTCGCGGTGGACGACGAGGTCGGCGAGCCGCCGCACCTCCACCCGGTCGGCCTCGGGGACGCCCATCATCTCGGAGATGACGTCCATGGGCAGGAGCCCGGCGAAGTCGGACACGAAGTCGAACTCGCGCTTCTCCAGCGCGGGCTCCAGGTGGCGCCGTGCGAGCGCCCGGATGCCGTCCCCCAGCTCCTTCACCCGCCGGGGGGTGAAGCCTTTGGACACCAGCGCCCGCATCCGGGTGTGCCGCGGCGGGTCGAGGGCGAGGAACGACATCGTCCGGTGCGCGTGCGGCCCCCAGGCGCTCGGTTCGAGCGAGACGCCGTGGGAGTTGGAGAACGTCGCGTGGTCGCGGAACGCCGCGGAGACGTCGGCGTGCCGGGACAGCGCCCAGAAGCCGAGCTCGTCGTTGCGGTAGAGCGGCGCCTCGTCGCGGAGCCGCGCGTAGAAGGGGTAGGGGTCCTCGTGGACCGCGTAGTCGAAGGGGCTGTAGAGGGCCTGCGCAGCAGGGTCCACGGCCGTCACCTCACTCGGGGGGTTCGGGCAGGATGAGCTCCGCCATCTCGGCGAGCCGGTCGGCCATGCGGGCGTAGGACGTGTAGCCCATGCCCGCGTGCACGAGCGCGCCGGTGTAGGCCAGCTCCAGCGCGCCGAGGATCTTGGGGTCGTCGTGGTCGCGCAGCGCGGACTGGAGCCGCTCGCGGATCGCGACGCCGATCCGCACCCGCAGTTCGCGGACGTCGGGGTCGGTGCCGAGCAGCGCGGTGGTGCACGCCGCCGCCAGGTCCGGTTCGTCCGAGACCAGCAGCGCGATCTCGCGCAGCACCTCCTCCACGCGCTCGTGCAGGGTGCCGGCCGGCTCCACCGGAGGGAGCGCGCTGAGCCGGCGCCAGAACACCTCGGTGATCAGGTGGTTCTTGGACGCGAAGTAGGTGTAGGCGGTCGCGGGCGCGACCCCGGCGCGCTTGGCCACGTTGCGGACGGTCAGCCCCTCGTAGCCGGTCTCGCCGACCTCCACCACGGCGGCGTCGGTCAGCCGCCGGACCGTGTCGGCCTGCCGCTCGGTGAGGCGGCGGCGGGTGGGCTCGGTCGTCAGATGCTCTTTGCCGGACACGTGTCCAGACATTAGTTCAGAACGAAGGCGTCCGCAATGACCACCACCGGTTTCGAGGTGAGGTTCCGAGGTGAGGCGGGTGGGATTCGAACCCACTCAGCGCGAGGCACCTGGGTTACAGCCAGGCCCGACTCTCCGGACGTCGGCGCCGCCCCTCACGCGGGCCGTTCGGCCCGCGCCCGTACCTCCGGAGGGATTCGAACCCCCATCGCACAGCACCTCATGCTGCCGTCTCTGCCGTTGGACTACGGAGGCATGCGTGCGGCTCCCGGGATTCGAACCCGGAGCATCCACTTCCTGAAAGTGGCCTCTCTGCCATTGGAGTAGAGCCGCAAGAAACTCGCGGAGGGCGGCGTCACTCGCGGCGGCTCGGCCAGAGGGTCTACGGGGAGACGGGATACCGGCCGGGGCGGGCGTGCGACGCCGAGGGCAGTCGAAGTCGATACTGCTCCAGAGCCATGGCCGGTCCTCCTCTCAAGGTCTCGTGTCACCGTCTTGGACGGGCTGACGTCGTCTACGGTGCCACGGCCGGGAGAACCGCCGCAACGCATTTATTCCGGGCACTCCGGGCCAGGGTCTTCCGTCAGTACATACTTATGAGTATGGTACCCGTACTATGAGGTACGGAGAAGAGGTCGTGCGGCGGGTGCGCGAGCTGGCGCCGGTATGGGACCAGCGGGCGCGGGCGGCCGAGGAGGCGCGGCGGCTGCCCGACGAGACCATCGCCGACCTGGCCGGAGCCGGGTTGTTCCAGATGCTCGTGCCCGAGCGGTTCGGCGGGGGCCAGCAGGGGTTCGGCGACATGGTCGCGGCGTGCCGGGAGATCGGGGCGGGCGACGCCTCCACCGGATGGCTGAGCGTCATCTACACGCTGCACAACTGGATGATCGCCCTCCTTCCCGAGGAGGCGCAGCGGGAGGTCTGGGCGGACCACCCGTACGCGCTGGCGCCGTGCACACTGGCGCCCACCGGGACCGCCGAGGCCGTCGACGGCGGGCACCGCGTCACCGGGCGGTGGTCCTGGGGCAGCGGGGTCATGCACGCCGACCACGTGATGGTCATGGGCCTGGTCACCGTGGACGAGTCGATCGAGCCGCGGCTGTTCCTGCTGCCGCGCGAGGACGCCGAGGTCCACGACGTGTGGCACACGAGCGGGATGCGCGGCACCGGCAGCAACGACATCGAGATCAAGGACCGGTTCGTCCCGGCGCACCGGTCGGTGCCGCTGGCCGACCTCACCGAGGGTCGGTCGCCCGGGGCGGAGATCCACGATGGCGCGATCTACCGCATCCCGCTCGTCCCGGTGTTCGCGCTCACCGGCGCGGCTCCCGTGCTGGGGGTCGCCGAGGGCGTGCTCGCCCGGTACGCCGAGCGCATGCAGGGCCGGGTGATGGCCTACACCGGCGTCAGGCAGCGGGACCTGATGAGCGGCCAGATCCGGCTGGCCAAGGCGACCGCGGACCTCGACGCCGCCCGCCTTCTGCTGGAGGACGCGATCCGCCACCTGATGGAGACCTACGAGTCGGGCGGCCGGTACGGGATGGCCGAGCGCGCCCGGTCCAGGCTGGTGGCGGCGCACGTGGCGGGCGTCGCCCGGACGGTCGTGAACGAGCTGTGCGCGTTCGGCGGCGCCAGCGTCCAGTTCACGGACTCGCCGTTCCAGCGGGCGCAGCGGGACGTGAACACGATCGCGTCGCACGTGGTCTTCGACGCCGACGCCACCTACGCCCTTTACGGCAGGACGGCGCTCGGCATGGAGCCCGACGCGATGACGCTGATATGACGAGCCGGACGCTGACATGAGCAACCGCACGAGGGTCGCCCGGCGGGACTGGATCGAGGCCGCCTACCAGGAGCTGGTGCGGGCCGGCGAGCGCGGCGTGGGGATCAACGCGCTCGCCGCGCGGCTCGGCGTCACCAAGGGCAGCTTCTACTGGCACTTCAAAGACCGCTCCGAGCTGATGCGCGCCCTGCTGGACCGCTGGGCGCACGAGCGCACGGACGAGGTCCTGGCCCTCACGCTGGGCAGCACCCCCGATCCGCGCGAACGGCTCCGGCGCATCCAGGCGCTCGGCCACGAGGTCGCGCCGATCGACCGTGCGATGCGGCTGTGGGCCCAGCACTCCGCCGAGGCGGACGAGGCGGTCCGGCACTCGGACCGGGCGCTGCTCGGCCACATCACCGCGTGCCTGGACGAGCTCGGCTTCTCCCCCGGCGAAGCGCGCCTGCGTGCGCTGCTGATGCTGCGGGCGTGGGTCGGCGGCTACCTCGTCCCGTCCCCGGACGGCGGAGAGGCGCCCGGCGCCGAGCGGACACTGGAGATCTTCCTGGCCGATCCCGCCGATTCCTGAAATAGCCCGATCGGTCTTGCGCTCCGTCCCGGTCTGAACTGTAGTCTGGACACGTGTCCAGAAAAATCGATCGCCTGCTTCTGCTGGACGGGCGGCTGACCCCGAGCACCGGGGGCGGCGCCTTCGAGACCATCGACCCCGCCACCGAGGACGTGCTCGGCACCGCCGCCGACGGCACCCCGGACGACATGGACCGCGCGATCGGCGCCGCCAGGCGCGCGTTCGACGAGACGTCGTGGTCCACGGACGTGGAGTTCCGCGTCCGCTGCCTTCGCCAGCTCCGCGAGGCGATGCGGCGGCGCTCCGACGAGCTGCGCGAACTCACGATCCGGGAGGTCGGCGCGCCGCGCTTCCTGACGTTCGCCGCCCAGCTGGACGCGCCCGTCGACGACCTGGGCTGGTTCGCCGGCCTCGCCGAGTCCTACGAGTGGGAACGGGACCTCGGCCGGGCCGAGCCCATGGGGATGGCGAGCCACCGGCGGGTCCGGATGGAGGCCGCCGGCGTGGTCGGCGCGATCACCCCGTGGAACTTCCCGCACCAGATCAACCTGGCCAAGGTGGGCCCGGCGCTCGCGGCGGGCAACACCGTCGTGCTCAAACCGGCGCCCGACACCCCGTGGTGCGCGGCGGTCCTCGGCGAGATCATCGCCGAGGAGACCGACATCCCGGCGGGCGTCGTCAACGTGGTCACCTCGTCCGACCACGGGCTCGGCGCGCAACTCGTCCAGGATCCGCGGGTGGACCTGGTGACGTTCACCGGCTCCACGGCGACCGGGCGGAACGTGATGGCGGGCGCCGCCGCCACCCTCAAGAGGGTCTTCCTGGAACTCGGCGGCAAGTCCGCGTTCGTGGTGCTGGACGACGCCGACCTGAAGGCCGCCTGCTCCTACGCGGCGTTCTCCGGGATCGCCCACGCCGGTCAGGGCTGCGCGATCACCACCCGGATCCTCGTGCCCCGCGCGCTCCACGACGACGCCGCCGAGATCATGGCGAAGACGCTGGCGAAGCTGGGCGTCGGCGATCCGGGCGACGACCGGACGATCTGCGGCCCCGTCGTCTCGGCGAAGCAGCGCGAACGCGTCGAAGGCTACCTGAGGCTGGCCGTCGAGGAGGGGGGATCGTTCGCCTGCGGCGGCGGCCGCCCGGCGGACCGGGACAGGGGCTTCTGGATCGAGCCGACCCTCGTCACCGGGCTGGCGAACGAGTCGCGCACGGCGCGCGAGGAGATCTTCGGCCCGGTCCTGGTGATGCTGCCGCATGACGGCGACGACGACGCGGTCCGCATCGCGAACGACTCGCCCTACGGGCTGTCGGGCGCCGTGCACGGCGGCGACGCCGAGCGGGCGCGGGCGGTCGCGGGACGGCTGCGCACCGGCACGGTCAGCGTGAACGGCGGCGTCTGGTACGGCGCGGACGTCCCGTTCGGCGGCTACAAGCAGTCCGGCATCGGCCGCGAGATGGGCGTGGCCGGGTTCGAGGAGTACCTGGAGACCAAGGCGATCGCGGAGGGCGTCACATGAGGTTCGAGGGCAGGGTCGCCGTCGTCACCGGGGCCGCGCAGGGGATCGGGGAGGCCTACGCGCGGGCGCTGGCGGCGGAGGGCGCGTCCGTGGTCGTCGCCGATGTCGACGAGCGCGGCCGGTCCGTCGCCGACGACATCAAGGGCGCCTTCGTGCGGACGGACGTGTCCGACCCCGCGTCGGTCGAGGCGATGGCGGCGACGGCCGCGGAGCGGTTCGGCGGCATCGACCACCTCGTCAGCAACGCCGCCATCTTCGGGTCGATGAAGCTGGACTTCCTCTTCACCGTCGACTGGGACTACTACAAGAAGTTCATGTCCGTGAACATGGACGGCGCGCTGCTGTGCGCGCGCGCCTGCTACCCCCACATGCAGGCCCGCGGCGGCGGCTCGATCGTCAACCAGTCGTCCACCGCCGCGTGGCAGTACTCCGGCTTCTACGGGCTCGCCAAGGTCGGGGTCAACGGGCTCACCCAGCAGCTCGCGCACGAGCTGGGCGGCATGAACATCAGGGTGAACGCCATAGCGCCCGGCCCCATCGACACCGAGGCGAACCGCAAGGCCGTCCCCGGCGGCATGTCGCAGAAGATCGTCAAGGAGAAGATGGCGCTGAAGCGGATGGGCACGCCCGAGGACCTCGTCGGGATGTGCCTGTTCCTGCTGTCGGACGAGGCCGCCTGGGTCACCGGGCAGATCATCAACGTCGACGGCGGGGAGGTGTTCAGGGCATGAGCGAAGCGGACCGGGGGGTCGGCTCCCCGCAGGAAGCACGCATGAGGGTCGGGTTCATCGGTCTCGGCCAGATGGGCGCGCCGATGGCGCGGCACCTCGCCGGCGCGGACCTGGTCGTCTTCGACACGCGTCCCGACGCCGTCGCGCCGCTGGTGGAGGCCGGCGCGCGGGCGGCGGGGAGCGTCGCCGAGGTGGCCGCGCACGCCGAGCTGGTGTCGGTCATGGTCCGGGACGACGACCAGGTGAACGAGGTGGGCGCGGAGATCCTCGCCGGCGCCCGCTTCGGCACCGTCCTGGCGATCCATTCGACGATCCGCGCGAAGACGGCGGAGGATCTGGCCGGGGCGGCACGGCGGCACGGCGTCGAGGTCGTGGACGCGCCGGTCAGCGGCGGCTTCATGGGCGCGAGCGCGGGCAGCCTCGCGGTCATGGTCGGCGGGACGGACGAGGCGTTCGAGCGCTGCCGGGAGCCGTTCGGCGCCTGGGCCGATCTCGTCCTGCACATGGGCCCGGTCGGCGCGGGCACGCGCACGAAGCTCGCCCGCAACATGCTGCACTTCGTGTCGTTCACCGCGGCCGCGGAGGCGCAGCGGCTGGCGGAGGCGTCGGGGGTGTCGCTGCGGAAGCTGGGACGCGTCGTCCGGCACACCGACGCGATCACCGGCGGCGCCGGCTCGATCATGCTGCGCCCGACGACCGCGCCGATGGAACCGGACGACGACCTGTACGACATCCTGCGCCACACCCGCGACCTCGGCGAGAAGGACCTGTCGCTCGCCCTGGAGCTGGCCGGCGAACTGGGGGTGGACGCCCCGTTCGCCCGGCTCGCCCTCGAACGCTTCGGCGCGGGCCTCGGACTGACGGAGGACGACGATGGGTGAGGCCGGCAGGGACGGCGAGCGGCGCGAGCGCGGCCTGGAGATGATGCGCCGGGTCTACGGCTGGGAGATCGAGGACGCGCCCGGCGAGTTCTTCGGCCTGACCGTCGACCATCTCTTCGCCGACATATGGACGCGCCCGGGGCTCAGCATGCGGGACCGGCGGCTGCTCCTCGTCGGCGTCCTGGCCGGGCAGGGGCTCAACGACGTCCTCGACATCCAGATCCCGGCGGCCCTGGCCAACGGCGAGCTGTCGCCCGACGAGCTGCGCGAGATCGGCATCTTCCTGACCCACTACATCGGCTGGCCGCTCGGGTCCAAGCTGAGCGTCCAGATCGAGGGACTCATCGCCAGGCACGAGAAGCACAAGGACGAGTCGACGTAGCGCCGGATTCCCGGGAACCCGGGGGCCGGTTCCAGCGTCCAACGTCAATGCGCGGCCGCGTTCTCACTCCGGCCGCCACGATGCTGATCGTGGCGGCGTCGGCGGGATGCACGGGATCCGGCGACACGGGCGGGCCGAGCCAGGCGCCGCCGGTACGCCTCGTCGCCTTCGACACCTGCGACGCGCTCCACAAGGGCCTGCGCGAGGCGACGGCCGACCAGGTCGGACCGCACGGCCTGTCCCCGGGCGGGGCCCTGCCGGAGAACGACATCGCGCTGCGGAGGGGCCCGCAGGCAGCCCAGGCGGTGCCGGGGCAGCCACCACGGCATTCCACCACGAACGCCCACGAGCGGGACGCGGACGAGCCCGATCTCGTCAAGACCGACGGCCGCAGGATCGTGACGCTCTCCCGCGGCGACCTTAAGATCATCGATCCCGCGACCCGCAAGGTCACCCACACGCTCGACCTTCCCGGCGCCAACGCGTACGGCAACGGGAACCTGCTGCTCAGCGGCGACCGCGTCCTCGTCCTGGACGAGCAGTCCCCCATGATCCCCCTCCCCCG
>NZ_SMKH01000219.1 GCF_004348515.1 Actinomadura sp. KC345
GGGGCCTGCCCGTACAGCCAGGGCGGCAGGGGGTACGGCTGCTCGGGCCGACGGGCGCGGCGCCCGCCACGGCGGCCCAGCAGCCAGCCGGCGATCCCCGCGGCGACGGCGGCTCCGGCCGGGACCGCGGCGCGGCGCAGCAGCGGCAGGATGACGGTGGCGGCGACGTCGAGGCTCGCGTCCGGCCCCGCGGGCGGCGCGGGGGCGGGCGCCACGGCGGGGATGCCTGCGGCGGGCGCCACGGCCGGGGAGGCTTCGGCCGGGGCCGCGGCCCCATCCTTGATCATGGCTTCCAGCCGGGTCGTGAACTGCCCGATCAGCATGGTGCCGACCTCCGCGAGGAGGCTCCGCCCGAACTGGGCGGCGCGCCCGCTGACGGCGAGGTCGGTGGTGACGTCCACGCGGGTGCCGCCGTCCTCGGGCCGCAGCTCGGCGGTGACCGTCGCGGCGGCCGTGCCGCTGCCGCGCTCCTCCCGTCCCCGCGCCTCGATGACGCCGCGGTGGTCGACGTCGTCGCGCTCGACGAACCGGGCGGTGCCCCGGTACCGGGCCGTGATCGGGCCGATCTTGGTGGAAAGGCCGCCGCGGTGCTCGCCGTCGACGACCTCGTCGAGGTGCGCGCCGGGCAGGCACGGGGCGATCCGCGGCAGGTCGGTCAGCAGCGTCCACGCCTCCTCGACGGGCAGGGAAACGTGGAAGGTGTTCTCGAGTCTCATGTCGCGCTCTCTCGTTCGCCCCGGCCGGCGGCGGACCGGGTCGTCTCGTGCGGCCAGTACGGCGCGGTGCCGAGCCGGCGGCTGGTCATCGTCTCGACGATCGCGCCGCCGGCCTCGGACTCGGCCTTGACCCGCCGCCATTCCGGGTCGGCCTGGAACGCCGCCCAGGCGGCCCGCCTGGCCTCCTCGTCGGGAAAGCGCAGCAGGTAGAGGATCCGGCCCGGGTCGTCCAGGTCGGACCAGAAACCGGCGACCTCCATGCCGAGCCGCTCGAACAGGGCGAGCGTGTGGTCGGCGAACCGGGCGTGCAGCGCCTCGGCGCCGCCCGGCGCGGCCGTGTACTCGCGCAGCTCGTAGATCACGTCGTCTCCTCGCATCCTTCGCATCATCGGGCCGGATGGCCGGCGACATCCCCGTCGTCAAGCCTGGTCGGCGCCGCCGCGGTGGCGCGCCGGTGCGCCTCGGCGACCGCGCGGGCCGCCAGCGTCCCGGCGACGTCCCGGCGGTACCCGGCCGTGGCGTGCAGGTCGCCGCTGGGCTCGATCGCGGCGCGCAGCGCGTCCGCGGCCTCGGCGAGCCGCGCCTCGGTCGGCGCCCGGCCGGTCAGCGCCTCCTCCGCGGCCGCGGCACGGTACGGCGTCGGGCCGACGCCGGTCACGCAGACGCGGGCGTCGCCGATCACCCCGTCCCGGACGGTCACCTGGGCGGCGACGCCGACGAGCGCGAAGTCGCCGTTCCGGCGCGCGACCTCCTGGAACGACGCTCCGGTGCCCGGCGCGGCACGCGGGAACCGGATCTCGACGAGCAGCTCCCCGGCGTCCAGCGCGGTCATGAGGTTGGCCTGGAAGAAGTCCCGGGCCGCGATCTCCCGGCGGCCGCCCGGCCCCGCCGCCACGAACACGGCGTCCAGCGCGCGGGCGACGGCGGGCAGCTCGGCCGCCGGGTCGCCGTGCGCGAGGCTGCCGCCGACCGTGCCGCGGTTGCGGACGGGCGGATGGGCGATGTGCGGGAAGGCCGCCGCGAGCAGCGGCGCGTCCGCCGCGACGGCGGGCGACCGCTCGGCCCGCGACTGCCGGACCATGGCGCCGACCACCAGCGCGTCCCGGGTGCGCCGCAGCTCGGCGAGCGAGGCGATCCGGCCGAGGTCGACGAGGTGCTCGGGCCGGGCCAGCCGGAAGTTGAGCAGCGGCAGCAGGCTCTGGCCGCCCGCGAGCACCTTGGCCTCGGGGGCGTGCTCGGCGAGCAGCGCGACCGCCTCCCCGGTCGTCGCCGGGCGGTGCAGCTCGAAGTCGACCGGCTTCACCGGTCGCCCCCCGCGGGCCCCGGACCGGCGCCGAACACCTCCGCGGCCGTGCCGCCGAGGACGGCCTCCCGGTCGCTCTCCTTCAGGTCGGCGCGCTCCACGACCTCGCGCGGGGTGAGGTCCCCGATCGGGAAGGGATGGTCCGAACCGAGCATCACCCGCCCGGCGCCCGCCTTGGCGACCAGGAACTCCAGCGTCGGCGGGTCGAACACGACGGTGTCGAAGTACAGCCGGGCGAACGACTCCAGCGGGTCGGCCGTGCTGTCAGGGTGAAGGAGGTGGTTGCGGACCAGCCGGCCCAGCACGTACGGCAGCGCGGCGCCGCCGTGCGCCACCACGAGGCGGCACCGGGGGTAGCGGGCCGGGACGCCCGCGTACAGGAGCCGGGCCAGCGTGACCGTGCTGTCCTCCAGCCGGGCGAGCCCGTTCACCAGGCCGAAGTCCTGGTAGCGCGGGCCGGCGCCGGCGAATCCGGGGTGCAGGAACACCACGGCTCCGGTGTCGTCCGCGGCCTCCCAGAACGGGGTGTAGGCGGGGTCGTCGAGTTCCCGGTCGCCCGCCCGGGTCGCGATCATGACGCCGGGCAGCCCCGCCGCGCGGCATGCCGCCAGCGCGGCGGCGGCGCGTCCGGGGTCCTGGAGGGGGACGGTGCCGAGCGCGACGAGCCGCCCGTCGGACGCCGCGGCCTCCCGGACGGCCCCGGTCAGCGTCTCGGCCCAGGCGGCGCCCTCGGCGGCGGGCAGGTCGTAGCCGAAGATGTCCAGCCATCCCCCGACGACCTGGCGGTGCACGCCCTGCTCCGCCAGCCAGCGGCCGCGCCGCTCCCCGTCGAGCAGGCCGGGGGCGATCGGGCGGGTCGGCGCGCCGCCGGCGAAGCTCACCGTGAAGGTCGACTCGTGCGGGCGGACCTCGATGCCGGGGAACCGCTCACGGCCCGCGGCGAGCGCGGACAGCAGCTCGCCCGGCACCAGGTGCGCGTGGACGTCGATGACGGTCTGGCTGGTCACAGCTCTCCTCGATGCTCGTCTTCGGGGCGGTCGCCTCCGGCCGCCCGCAGTGCCGCCCACACGTCCGACGGTTTCATCGGCAGCGAGTGCAGGGGCGCCGCCCCGGCGGCGGTCAGCGCGTCGTTGACGGCACCGGCGACGGCGGCCGGCGCGCCCATGTAGCCCGCCTCGCCGACCCCCTTCTGGCCGAGGGTCGTGTACGGCGAGGGCGTGCAGTGCTCGGTGTCGACGATGGTCGGCACCTCGTGCGCGCTGGGCAGCAGGTAGTCCATGAACGACTGGGTCAGCGGCTGCCCCTCTGGGCTGTAGGCGAACTGCTCGTACAACGCGACGCCGATGCCGTGCGCCGTCCCGCCGTAGACCATCCCGCGCACCACGTCGGGGTTGATCACCGTTCCGCAGTCGTGCGCGATGTAGTAGCGGTCCAGCTCGACCGAGCCGGTCTCCGGGTCCACCGCCGCGAGCACGAGGTGCACCTCGAACGAGTAGCACGGGTAGAGCTGAACGGTGCCGTCCGGCTGCGCCAGGGAGCCCGAGCGCGGCGTGTGCGCGACGTGCACGACCTCCAGGCCCGGCTGGACGCCCGGTGGCATCAGGTGCCGCCTGCGGTGGGCGATCGCGACGATCTCGTCCCAGGACATCCGCCGCTCCGGATCGGCGCGCACCCGCACGTCACCGCCGTCGTAGTCGGTCTCGTCCGGCGCGACGCCCAGGTTGTGCGCGGCGATCGCGCGCATCCGCCCCTTCAGCTCCTCGGCCGCGCCGCGGATCGCCCGGCCGAGCACGATCGTCATGCGGCTGCCCACCGGGCTCTGCGACGGCATCCCGGTCAGCGAGTCGGCCCGCACCACCGTGATCGTCCCCGGGTCGCGGCCGAGCTCCTCGCCGGCCAGCGTCGCGACCATGGTGTCGTGCGACTGGCCGGCCGACGAGAGCGCGATGATCGCGGTGACGGCGCCCTCGCCGTCCACCCGCAGCCGGCACGACTCGGGGAAGGTGGTCTTGTCGTTGGACGGGTTCATGATGTTCTCGAAGATCGCGTTGCCGCCGCCCGGCTCCAGGCAGGCGGCCACCCCGATCCCGGCGAGCCGGCCCGCGGCGCGCAGCTCGTCGCGGCGCGCCTCCAGCGCGGGCAGGTCCGCGACGGCGATCGCCTCGTCCAGGACGGCCGGGTAGTCGCCGGAGTCGTACTCGGTGCCGCTGGGGATCCGGTACGGGAACTCCTCGGGCCGGATGAAGTTGCGCCGGCGCAGCTCCATCCGGTCGATGCCGAGGGTCCGCGCGACCTCGTCCACCGCGGCCTCGATCGCGTAGTTCGTCGGCGACTGCCCGAACCCGCGGACGGCGACCTGGCCGGTCTTGTTCGTCACGACGGCGGTCGCGTGGTATTCCACGCTCGGGATCCGGTACGGCCCGACGATCGCGCCGATCGGCTTGGCCAGCTGCAGCGGCGACCGGCCGGGGTAGGCGCCCTCGTCGTCGAGCACGTCGATGCGGATGCTCGTGAACGTGCCGTCGGCGGTGTAGGCCAGCGCCACGTCGAAGACGCGGTCGGGGCCGTGGAAGTCGCCGCCGTGCATGTTCTCGGCCCGGTCCTCGATCAGCTTGACCGGCGCGTCCAGCATCCGCGACAGGTGGCCGGCGAGGACGCCGTGCTTGATGCCGCGCTTGACCCCGTAGCTCCCGCCGACGTCCACGTCGAAGTGCACCCGCACCTGGTTGGTCGGCAGGCGCAGCGCCCGCGCGAGCTGCTCGGGGAACTGCGGCATCTGGATCGACGCCCACACGTCCAGCAGGTCGCGGCCGCGGTCCCAGCTCGCCACCACGCCGAACGTCTCCAGCGGGACGGTGGAGTTGCGGTTCCAGCGGGACCGGACGCGCGCGACCCCGGCCGCGCGGGCCAGGTCGCCGTCCACGTCGCCCCAGCGGAACTCGCGGTCCGCCATGACGTTCGTGCCGTGGGCGGGATGCACGAGGGGCGCCCCCTCCTCCCTGGCGGCCTCGGGGTCGAGCACCATCGGCAGCGGCTCGTAGTCGACGAGCACGCGCTCGGCGCCGTCCTCGGCCACGGCCCGCGAGTCGGCCACCACCGCGGCGACCCACTCCCCGGCGTACCGGGTCTCCCCGTCCGCCAGCGGGCGCCACCGGACCTGCGGCACGTCGAGGTACTGCCTGAGCGGTTCGGTGTCCTTGGCCAGCTCGGCTCCCGTGAGGACGGCGACGACGCCGTCCACCTCCATCGCCGCGGTCACGTCGATGCCGGTGATGCGGGCGTGCGCGTGCGGGCTGGTGACGAGGGCGACGTGCAGCGTGCCGGGCGGGGTGATGTCGGCGACGTAGCGTCCCCGCCCGCTGACGAAGCGCTTGTCCTCCCGCACACGGCCCGGCTTCGAGACCCACCGGTACTCGGTGTCCGCTCCGGTCACCGGACACGCCTCCCTTCTGCGGCGCGTTCGACCGCCTCCCGGATCTGCACGTAGCCTGTGCACCGGCAGATGTTGCCGCCCAGGGCTTCGTCGATCTCGGCGCGGGTCGGGTCGGGGCGCTCGTCCAGGAGGGCCTCGACGGCCAGGACCATCCCGGGCGTGCAGTAGCCGCACTGCAGGGCGTGGGCCTCGCAGAACGCCTCCTGCACCGGGCTGAGCCGCCCGTCCGGGCCGGCGGCGCCCTCGATGGTGGTCACGGCGTGCCCGTCCGCCTGGACTCCGAGCACGATGCAGGAGCGGACCGGCTCGCCGTCCAGCAGCACCGTGCAGGCCCCGCACACTCCGTGCTCGCAGCCGAGGTGCGTCCCGGTCAGCCCCAGGGTGTCGCGCAGCAGGTCGGCCAGGCTGGTGCGCGCGGCGGTGCCGCAGCGGCGCGGCTCACCGTTGACGACGATCTCGATCTCGTGGCGGCTTCCCACGTCAGCTCCCCCCGGACGGCGACGGATTGGAACGTTCCCCCGAGTCCTCGGCGGGTGTGCGGGCGGCGAGGAAGTCCTCGACCAGCGCCGTGAACGCCGCGGGGTTCTCCATGTTGGACAAGTGGCCCGCACCTGGGACGACCTCCAGTTCGGCGCCTCGGATTCCGGCCGCGATGCGTTCGGACAGCGCGCGCGGCGTCTTGGCGTCCCGCTCCCCCCACAGGACGAGCGCCGGCGCGCGGACGTCCGCCAGCCGGTCGGCGATGCGGACCGAGAAGCAGGCGGCGACGCTGTCGGCGTAGTGCTCGGCGTCCATGCCCGCGATCGCCGCGCGGACCGCCTGGGCGCCGCGCGGCGGAGGCGTGCGGGTGAAGGTGCCGCCGACGTAGGAGTCCGCGACCGCCCCCATCCCGGTCCGGCGGGCGGGCCCGGCCAGCGCGGCGATCCTGTCCTCGGCGACCTCGGGGGCGAGCTCCACGAAGCTGTCCGCGATCACGACGGCCGACACCCGGTCCGGGCGGCCGGCCGCGTACGCGACCGCCTGGATGCCGCCGAGCGACACCCCGACCAGCGCGGCGCGCCGCACGTCCGCCGCGTCCAGCACCCGGCCGAGGTCGCCGGCCCAGATGTCGGCGGTCGGCGGGCCGCCCCAGCCGGACGTGCCGTGCCCCCGGGCGTCGGGCACGAGGACCCGCCGGCGGGCCGACAGCGCCTCGGCCTGTGCTCCCCACATCCGGTGGTCGGCGCCGAGGCTGTGCAGGAGCACGACCGCGTCCGCGGCCCGCGGCCCCAGGTCCAGGTAGCCGAGGTCGGGGCTTCCGCCCGTCCTGCGTGGAGAGTCGTGCTTCACTCGCTTCCTTTCACGGTGAGGACGGCGGGGTCGGCGGGGGCCATGCCGGCGAGCAGCCGCTCGCGCAGCTCCGCCAGCGTTCCGGGGTCCGGGTCCGGCGGCACGACGACGTCGTCGGCGAGGTGGCCGGGCGGGCGCAGCACGAGGATCCGGTTCCCGAGCGTCAGCGCCTCGCTGAGCGAGTGGGTGATGACCACGCCGGTCTTGCCGTTGGCCCGGACCAGGTCGACGAACTCCCGGCGCAGCGTCTCGGCGGTGATCTCGTCCAGCGCGGAGAAGGACTCGTCGCAGAGGATGATCTCCGGGTCGACGGCGAAGGCGCGGGCCAGCGCGACGCGCTGCCGCTGGCCGCCGGACAGCTGGTGCGGGTAGGCGTCCTCGCGCCCGGCCAGCCCGAGCCGCGAGAGCCAGTCGCGGGCGCGCCCGTCCCACTCCGGCTTGGGAACCCCGGCGAACTTCATGCCCGTCCGCACGTTCTGGACGGCGGTGCGCCAGGGCAGCAGCCGGGCGTCCTGGAACACCACGGCCATCCGGCGGCGGAACCAGTCGAACTCGGTGTACGGGTCGTGGCCCTCGACGCGGACGCTGCCCTCGGTGGGCGGGAAGAGCCCGAGGATCAGGTTGAACGTGGTGGACTTCCCGCAGCCGGTGACGCCGACCACGGAGACGAGCTCGCCGCGGCCGATGCCGAAGCTGAGGTCGCGCAGCGCGGGCCGGCCCGCGAACGCCTTCTGCACGTTGGTGAACTCGATGACGGGTGCGTCGCTCACGGTGTCGCTCATGCCGGTCAGCCCTCCGCTTTCTGGGCCGCGGCGGACGCCCGGCCGGGGTGGTCGTTGCGGGGCCGGTAGCGCAGCACCCAGGACTCCAGCAGTTCGACGGCGCCCTGGATGATCAGCATGCTGACCGCGAGCAGCAGGGTCCACGAGACGACCGCCGCCATGTCGAACAGCTGCTGCGCCGACAGCAGCTGGGCGCCGACGCCGACGGTCGCGCCGACCAGCTCGGCGATCAGCACCATGCGGATGCCGAGCCCCAGGTTGACCTTCCAGGACGTGAAGATCCCCGGGGTGATGGCGGGCAGCGTGATCTCGCGGAACAGCGACCACCGCCCTGGCCGGAAGGACCGGGCCATGTCGCGCAGCTCCGCCGGGATCGCCCGGTAGGAGTCGTAGGTCTGCAGCGCGAAGCCCGGCAGGGTCACCAGCACCATGACGAACCAGACGCGCAGCTCGACGTCGGCGAACCAGATCACCGCGATGATCACCCAGGACAGGGACGGGATGCCCTGCACAAAGCGGACCAGCGGGAGCAGGTAGCGGGCGGCCGCCGCGCTGGCGCCCATCGCCAGCCCCAGCGCGAGGCCGAGCGCGAACGCGCCGACCAGCCCGACGCCGACGCGGGCGAGCGTGGTGAGCAGGCTGCGCACCGACTCGCCGCTGCTGAGGATGCCGCCGATCTCGGCGGCGACGCTCGGGATGCTGGGCACGTCGTACTCGGGCGTGAACCGGGACGCCACCGCCCAGATGCCCAGCAGGACCAGGATCAGGATGGGCAGGCTCGGGTCGCGGAATCGCCGCAGCGCCGTGCGCGCACCGGACGCCGGAGGCGCGGCCGGGGTGACGGTGGATGGTGAGGTGGCCATCAGAGCCCCCTGTAGACGATGGTGGACGGTGGGGTGTCGGCGAGGTAGTCGGTCTGCCGCCCCGCCTCGAAGACGGCGTCGATGGCGCCGGTCATCCGGGCGGCGGGGGCCACGTGCAGTCCGAGCCGCTCCCTGTCCTCGATCAGGCCCTGCAGCGTCGCCGCCTTGCCGCGCGGGGTGGCGGCGGCGATGATCTTCGCCGCGGCGGCCGGGGCGGCGAGGGTCCACGCGGCCGCGTCGGCGTAGATCCGGTAAAGGGTGGCGACGACGTCGGGATGGCGGCGGGCCCAGCCGGCGTGGGCCGCCAGGCCGAGGTAGGGGATCGTTGCGGTGCCGAAGGCGGCGCGCCACGCCGGCATCCCGATGTCGAGGGAGCGGATGTCCGGTTTCCTCTTGCGCAGCGAGGAGTAGGCCGGCTCCCAGATCTCCGTGCCGTCGGTGCGGCCCATGATGGCCATGGTGGAGAGCCCCGCGGGGGTCTGGTTCTGCATTTCGACCTCGTCCAGGTCGAGGCCCGCCTGCTCGGCGAACCAGGCGAACATCGCGTGGTTGGTGGTCCCGGTCGCCGCCGCGAGCTTGCGTCCGCGCAGGTCGGTGAGGTGCTGGACGTCCGGGTTCGAGGTCACGACCGCGCTGAAGTAGTCGAAGATGTTGAACAGGTACGTGACGTCGATGCCCCGTTCGGTGCGCAGCGCCTCCGACAGCAGCGCCGCGCTGGCCCCGATCTCGTAGTGCCCGGACGCGAACTCGGTGTTGTACTTGTCCGGGGTCGAGTAGGAGAACGCGATCCGCACGCCGTGCGCGAGGTCGATGCGCCGGGCCTTGATCACCGCGGGCAGGAAGGCGCCCAGCGACGGCGCCTGGAACGCGAGCACCCGCACGGTGACGCTGCCGTCCGCGGCGACGGTCAGGGTCTCGGGCGAGCCGCATCCGGCGGCGGCCAGCGCGAGGCCGGCGCCCCCGGCGAGCACGGAGCGGCGGCTGACCGCGGGCTCCTCCGCCGGAGACTCCTTCCGGCGCGGCCACGGCAGCCGGTCGGCGACGCTCATGGCGCGGTCGGCATCGCGGCGGCCCCCGGCCTGCCGGCCGGGGAGGTGACGGCCGAGCCGGGACCGCCCATCGCGGCGGACACCGCCACCGCGCATTCGACGGTGCGGTCGCGCAGCGCGCCGAAGCGGTCCGGCCCGAACCGCTGCTCGGGCAGGCAGATGCCGACCGAGGCGACGACGCGGCCGGTGTGGTCGCGGATCGGGGCGGCCAGCCCCCCGACCTCCTCCCGGTAGCCGCCGTGGTTGACCGCGAACCCCTGCTCGCGCACCCGGGCCAGCATCGCCTCCAGCGCCTCCGGGTCGGTGATCGAATCCCGGGTGTAGGCGGGCAGCGGCCCGTCGAGCACGGACGCGATCTCCTCCCGGGTCTCGTAGGCCAGCAGCGCCCGTCCGGTGGCCACGCAGGTCGCCGGGCACCGGCGGCCCACGTACGACTTGGCCACGATCGGGTGCGGGCTCTCCAGCTTGTCGACGTAGACGACGTCGCCGTGGTCGTAGACGGCGAGGTGCACGGTCTCGCGGGTGTCCCGGTTGAGCGCGGACAGGTGGGGGGCCGCGACGGAGCGCAGGTCGAGCTGGTACGCCCACATGCTGCCCAGCTCGAAGCACCGGACGCCGGCCGAGTACCGGGCGGTGCGGGGGTCCTGGGTCACGTATCCGCGGGCCTGCAGGGACGTCAGCAGCCGGTGGACCGTCGCCTTCGGCCCGCCGACGCTCTCCACGATCTCGGTCAGCCCGCGCGGGCCACCGGAGCGGACGAGGAGTTCGAGGATGTCCAGCGCCCGGTCGAGCTGGCCGCCGTTCGAGGAGTTGGACCGCTGTTCCATGAGCAGCATCAAAGTGGAACATCGGTCCGGTGTCAAGGGTTCATGTGCTCCTACCTGCGGTTGTCCGGTCCGCCAAGGTATGCGAGCGCACCGCCGCCCGCGAGAGGCGGCGGTGCGCGGGGGGCCGTCAGGCGGCCGTTCGCTCCTTCCGGGCGGCGGGACGCGGGGCGCGGTCCCGCCCGGCGGGCAGAAGGGCGCGGGTGACGATCGAGGGGCGCATCAGGGCCGGGGGCGGGTCGAGGAGGCCGATGACGCGGAAGAACTGCTCGGCGATGCCGGTGTCGCGGGCGGCGGCCGCCTGGACGCGGTCCACGTAGGCGTTCATGACGCGGACCGCCGGGCCGCGGTGCCCCTCGACCTCCGGCATGGCGAGGTCCGCGGCGACCGCCATCCGCCACGGGACGTTCAGCGCCTTCGCCGCGGCGCGGAAGTACCGCCGGGTCAGTCCGCGCCGGCCCTCGTCGAGGCAGTCGCGCAGCACCTCGGCCTCCAGGCACGCCACCGTCATGCCCTGCGCGTAGACGGGGTTGAAGCTGCACAGCGCGTCCCCGGTCACGAGGAGTCCGTCGGGGAGGCCCTTCATCCGCTGGTAGTGGTTGCGCAGGTCGGAGGAGTACCGGTGGGCGGCCACGCCGTCCAGCGGCTCGGCCGCGTCGATCGCCTCGAACACGTCGGGGGGCGCGAGGTCCCGCACGTACGAGCGGAAGCCGTCCTCGTCGGTCGGCGGCCGGTTCGCGGCGTCCAGTCCCGCGACGGTCAGCAGGTACCGGTCGCCCTCGACGGCGACCATCGCCATGCCCTTCGGCTGCCCGGGGCGGGGGCCGACGACGACGGCCCTGCCGACGCGCGCGTCGAGCGGCAGCCGGATCGGGCGGGTGGCGTAGCCGACCCCGAGCCTGATCTCCTCCTGCGGCACGGGCCCGTGGCCGAGCCGCTCCAGCCAGTACCGGGTTCGTCCGGACCGCCCCATCGCGTCGACGACGAGGTCGGCGTGGATCTCCTCGGCGGCGCCGCCGACGTGCCTCGGCATGACCTCGACGCCGGTGATCCGGGCCGGCCCGCCGGTGAGCAGCCCGACGACGTCGCGCCCGTCGGCGAACCGCACGCCCGGCAGCGCCGACACCCGGTCCCGGACGACCTGCTCCAGGAAGGGCCGGCTGGCCTGGATCGCCCGTTCCGCACCGGGCCGCCGGGCGAGCACGTGCCCGCCGAGAGTGAACCGGTGATCGACTCCAGGGTCGGCGACGACGGCGCCCCCACCGATCAGCTCCCGCTCCACCCCGGGGAAGAGCTCCTCCAGGATCCGCTGCCCGCGCGGCAGCAGGATGTGCGCGTGCTTGCCCTGGGGAACGCCCTTGCGCGCCCGCCCCGTGCGCACCTCGTCCCGCTCGACGATCGTGACCCGCTCGTACGCCCCGGCCAGCGTGCGCGCCGCGAGCAGCCCCGCCATGCCGGCGCCCAGGACCACCGCGTGCTCTCCGATGCTTCGCATCTCGTGCCTCCCGTTTTCGGTCGATGAGGCGACGATGCGACGGCCCGCTGTTCACCTACCAGGCCACTAGCTGTCCAATCGGTGTCCGTAGAGCTCCCGTTCCCACAGCCGAGCCCCGATCCGCTCCACGGCCCGGTTGCGGTACCGCCGGTAGGTGCTGAACGGCAGCCCGAGCATCTCCGCGGCCCGCTCCTGTGTGGGGGCCGGACGCAGAAAGGTGCGGTCGGCGACCCGATGAAGCGGCTCCTCGCGCGGATCGTCCCGCAGCGTCTCCGCCGCGGCCCCGATGAGCCTGCGCAGCTCGCCGGCGGGGTCGTCCGCCTCCCGGACGAGCCGCGACCGCAGCAGCGGGTTCCCGGCGAGCCGGTCAGGCCGGTGGAGGTCGCGCAGAGCATCGCGCACGGCCCCCGCGAACTCCGGCTGCGACAGGACGAGCTCGGGCGGGCTCGCCGGCGTGACGGGGGCGCCGAGTTCCCGTTCGGCGGTGAGCGCGAGCCAGTCCTCGACGCCGAGGACCCGCCAGTCGTGCGCGTACACCTCGTAGGGACGCCCGCCGATCCGGTACGCGGCATCGGCCGCGTGATGGAAGTCGAAGAAGGACAGCAGCGGATCCCAGTAGTCCCGCTCCGACGGAACGGTGACGAGGTCCCACGCCTTGCCCGCGCGGGTGATGACCTCCTGACCGTGCCAGAGCCGGATCATGGTCTCCGACCGGGAGGGCCGCGAGTCCGACTCGGTGTCCACGAAGAACCGCCAGGCCAGGACGCTCTCGCCCGCACGCGGCGGCCCATGCCGCACCACGTGCTCCCACATGGCCCGCATGGCGGGGTCGACGGCCAGATCGTCCTCGTCGGCCTCATGCAGCGCCAGGTAGGCCGCGTATCCGAACGGCTCCCCCGCCCCGTCCCGGAAGATCCCGAACCCGCCAGGCTGCCGCTCGATCCAGTGCGCGGCGAGAGCCGCCTGCTCCTCCCCTTGCACCTTGCGGGTCATGGCGAGGACGACGTCCTCGTCCCCGGCCTCCAACCCGGTCGCGGAGACCTGCCCGAGCCCGGTCAGCTGCCAGTACCCCTTGACGATGGGGTGATCACGGCTGAGGAACATGATGTCGGCGAGATCCTGATGCCGGACCCGTCCGTCGGCGGACCTCCGGGCGCGCTCCACGAAGTGCCCCCGCAGCCCCCGATGCAGCCTCGCGTACCCGTCCGGGTCGCGCCACCGCAGATCGGCGTCCAGGATGTCCCGCACCACATCATGCGGGAACAACCCGAACTCGCGCTCCTCCATGAACGACAGCCCCCGCAGCCACCTGAACAGGGCCCCGGCGTCGTCCTCCAGCATGGCCCGAAGAAGCTCCTCGGTGGTGAACCGGGCATGCGCGCAAATCTGGAGCGCCTCCAGATGCCGGGGCCCGGGCACCTGGTCCACAAGCCGCGCAAGCAGCGCCCGCACCACATCGGGCGCGACGCTCAACGCACCCGGTACATCCTCCCGCCGCCGGATCATGTCGACGAGCAGCGAAAGCGTCAGCGGATGCCCATGCGCCAGCTCCAGCACCCGCTCGTGCAGCTCCCCGGGAACCCCTTCGACCCGCAGATACGCCCGAGTGTCCGCCGGACTGAGATTGCGAAGCGACACGACCCTCAGCAGCTCATGCCACCCCGCGTCGGCGACCCATCGCCCCGACGGCGCGTCCCGCCCCGCGACGACGACGATCGTGTCGGCGGGCAACCCCGGAACGAAGTGCTCCCGCACCCAGTCGTCCAGCCCCCCGAGCAGCTCATAGGTGTCGACCAGCACCACGTACCGCCCAGACCGGGGCGGCTCCACGGCCCGGAGAAACGCCCCCGCCTCAGGCGCGACCGTCCGCGCGTCCACGAGCACAGGCACGACCCCGCCGTCCCGAGCCACGTCCGCCATCTCCGCGAGCAGCGCACTCTTACCGATCCCACCGGGCCCATGCAGGAACAACACGGCGAACGCCCCGTCCGAGAGCCCCGCCCGGAACAGCTCGATCTCCCCACTAC
>NZ_SMKH01000021.1 GCF_004348515.1 Actinomadura sp. KC345
GGCGTCTCCGGTGGGCCGTAGAGGCGGGCGACGTCGGGTGAGTCGAGCCATTTGGAGTAGGTGGGCGACTTCGGCCAGCCGTCCGGTGAGTCCTGCCATTCCTCCTGGCGGCCCCACGGCAGGACGTCGACCAGCGCGAACGTGTAGCTGAGCTGTTCGGTGCCGCGGCCGTTGGTGTGCCAGGTGCGGTACACCTTGTCGCCGTCGCGGAGGAAGACGTTCACCGCGAAGCCCGCGCCGGGAGGCGCGTCCACGTCGGCGCCGAACGAGCTTTCCGACGACGAGTACCAGTCCATCTCGTTGCCGACCTTGGCCCTGTAGGCCAGCGCCTCCTCGATGGGCCCGTTGGTGACGACGACGAAGCGGGCGTCGTAGTTGTCGAGGTGGTCCAGCCGGACGAACTGCGACGTGTACCCGGTACAGCCGCCGCACTGCCACTCCGCGCCGTCGGACCACATGTGGTTGTAGACGATCAGCTGGGAACGCCCGCCGAACACGTCGACCAGCCGGACGGGACCGTCCGGGCCGATCAGCGTGTAGTCCGGAAGCTCGACCATCATCGACGCTTTCGCCGCGGCGTACATCGACATGTAGGGCCGGAGAGGAACGCTCCGGCAGACGGCTGGCTTGCGGCGGGCGCGATGGGCGGCGACGGCGGTTCGGCTGGCACAGGTGTTGGAGCGGAACCGGCGGCTGCGGTTGCGGGACGGACAGGTTCTTCTGGAGGCTTGACCGGTCGGCCGAGGAGGAATGGCATGCCCTATGACCCGAGGTACGCCGTCCCGTACACGCGCATTGCGGGCGGCCACGGTTCGCTGACGGCCATGGCGTTCTCTCCGGACCCGGCCGGCGTGCTGGCCACGGCCGGACAGGACGGGGCCGTCCGGCTTTGGGAGGTCGCCCGGCGCGCCCGGCAGCGCGCGGTGTTCGAACACGGACCGTCCGATGCGGTCCTGGCGATGGCCTTCTCCGCCGATGGCGGGCTGCTCGTCACGCTGGCAAGCGACGGGAGGGCCCGGGTGTGGGGCGCTCGGGCCGGCGATTGCCTTCGCGCCTGGGAGTGCCCGGACGACGACCTACGCGGCGAGGACGCGTCCCTCAACAAATGCGCCCTGGCGCTGTCGGATGACGGTGCGTTGCTGGCCACGGGGTACACCTACGACTTCGCGGTGAAGATCTGGGGGACGGCCACAGGCCGGCTTGTGCGGACGCTGGAACCCGACGTCCTCGGACTCGCGAAGCTCGCCTTCGTCCCCCGGCGGCCGTCGATGCTCGCCGTTCTCGACGAAGAACAGGGCATCCGGATCTGGGAGGCGTCGGCCGGTTATCCCACGCGTCCCATCGGTCCACTGCCGGGCGGGCCGATGACCGACTCGATGCGGTTCTCCCGCGACGGGCGGCTGGTGGCCACGGCGGGCCACAATGTGGGAATCTGGGACGCCCGCACAGGCCACGGCCTGGTGGGAGGCGAGACCGACGATTGCGGCGGCACCAGTGCAGTGGCCTTCTCCCCGGACGGGAGCAAAGTGGTCACCTCGGGTTACTCGCATCCGATCGGGCACGTCTGGGACCTGTCCACGCTGATCCGGGACAACGACTTCCCCCGCGGCCCGGACGACCTGGACCGCATGCTCCCTGACAGCGCGTTGGTGACCACGTTGGACGGGGTCAACGATGACGTGGCCTTCTCCCCGGACGGCGGTCTCCTGGCCGCGATCGTGGGCGAGGACGTCGCGCTCTGGCACGTCGGCACCGACCCTCATCCTTGAGCCGTCCGACCGGGCTCCTTCCGAGGAGAAGCATAAGCACGCGCGTCCGCTAAAAGAGGTCCGGTGTCACCGGCGGCTCCGGCCGCGGGGCAAATCTAGAAGACCCGACCGCCTCATGGCGGGGACGGGTGAGCCTGGTGGTGCAGAGACCCCGCCGCTTCGGCCGGACATCGAACACCTGCCGCCGCTCGAAGGCCGCCTGGGGACACGCCTGCAGGAGCACTGAAGGCATTCTTAAGAAGTTTTCGATTGTGCTTAATGGAATGTCGGCCTAACGTACTGCCCATAGGCGATCACAGGAAGGTGAGGGCAGTTCATTGAGCCTGCCGAAAGAAAACGGGACGCCTCCCGGAGCCGTCTTCGGTGAGCCGTATGAATGGGTTTTCGTCGACGGTGAATTCGTGTCGTCGGATGAGGCGCGGCTGAGCATTCTCTCGAA
This sequence comes from Actinomadura sp. KC345, assembly GCF_004348515.1. Taxonomy (GTDB): domain Bacteria; phylum Actinomycetota; class Actinomycetes; order Streptosporangiales; family Streptosporangiaceae; genus Spirillospora. Next base: position 2,209 of record NZ_SMKH01000021.1, read on the forward strand.
CGTCGTCTCCTATGGAACCGGGACATTCGAAGGGATCCGGGCCACCTGGAATCCGGAGCGCGGCGAGCTCTTCCTGCTGGAGGCGGAGGCCCACTACGAGCGGCTGGGACGGTCCGCCCGGATCCTGGGCCTGGAACTGGCGTACCGTCCCGCGGAAATGGTGGCCGTGACCTGCGAGCTGATGCGCCGGAACCGGGTGCGGGCCAATACCTACATCCGTCCGCTCCTGCTCCTCGCCGGCGAGCAGCTGGCGGTCCGGATGCACGATTCGGGTACCCGGTTGTGCATACCGGCCACCCCGATGCCCGGCGACTACATGAGTCCGGACGGCGTCCGGTGCATGGTGAGCACGTGGCGGCGCGGTTCGGACGTGGCCGTCCCCAACCGGGCCAAGGTGATCGGCGGCTACGTCGGCCCGGCGCTGGCCAAGACGGAGGCGATCCGGCGGGGGTTCGACGAGGCCCTGCTGCTGACCGGCGACGGGTACGTGGCCGAAGCGACCACGGCGAACATCCTCGTGCGCTTCGGGGAAGAATGGGTCACGCCGCCGGCGACCGACGACATCCTTGAGGGGATCACCCGCGCGCAGGTGATGGCGCTGCTAGCCCAGGATTTCGGCGCCTATGTGGCGCAGCGCCGGATCCACCGCTCCGAGCTGTACGCCTGCGATGAGGCGCTGCTGTGCGGGACGGCCGCCATCGTCGCCCCGGTCACGGAGGTGGACGGCCGCCGGGTGGGCGACGGCCGGCCGGGGACGACGACGCTGGACCTCCAGCGCGAACTGCGGCTGATCGCCCGGGGCGGCGGCGGCCGGCATCACGCATGGACGACACCCGTCTACAGCGCGGAGGCCGTGGCATGAGCGAACCGAGAGAACCGGCCCCGGCCCCGGCGCTCAGCGACGTCGGATCGATCCGGCCGCTCCAGATCTGGCGGGACGTCACCGCACGGGTACTGCAGAGCGAACTGATCACCATGGCGGTCGTGGAGATCCCGGCCGACGGCCTGGTGCCGGCGCATCAGCACGAGAACGAGCAGGTCGGGCTGTGCCTCGCTGGTTCGCTGACGTTCACCGTCGGGCAGGAGACGGGAGAGCTCGGCCCCGGTGGCATGTGGCGGATCCTCGCCGGTGTGCGGCACGAGGTGCGCGCCGGTGCCGGAGGGGCGGTGGTCGTCGAGGTGTTCTCCCCGGTGCGGGACGACTGGGCGGGGCTGGAGCACGCGCCCGAGACGCCCCCGCGCTGGCCCGGCGGATCATGAGGGCGCTGGCCGCCACGGGCGACGCCCGTCTGGTCGACGTGGTCCGGGTCCCCGAACCGGCGGCGGCACCCGGCGAGGTGCTGGTGGAGGTGCGGGCCGTCTCGGTCAACCGGGGCGAGTTGCACCGCCTGGCGACGGCCACCGCCGGGTGGCGGCCCGGCTGGGACCTCGCCGGCGTGGTCGCGGGCGCCGTGCCGCCGGTCCCCGCCAGGGGCGCCGACCGAATCGTCCCGGGCACGCGGGTGCTGGGAATGGTGGCCGGGGGTAGCTGGGCCGAACGCGTCGCGGTCCCGGTGGGCCAGCTCGCCGTCGTCCCGGACGATCTACCCCTCGAACGGGCGGCGGCGCTGCCGACCGCCGGGCTCACCGCGCTGCGAGCGCTGCGCGTTCCCGGTGACCTGGCAGGACGCACGGTCCTGGTGACGGGGGCGGCAGGAGGGGTCGGGCGGTTCGCCGTGCAATTGGCCCGGCGGTCCGGCGCGACCGTCACGGCCGTGGCCGGTCGGCCAGAACGCCGCCAGGGGCTCGCCGGGCTCGGCGCCACCGAGGTCGTCGTCGGGGTCGAGGCGCTGGAAGCCGTGTTCGACCTCGTCCTGGAATCCGTGGGCGGCGAATCCCTGCGGGAGGCGCTCCGGCTGGTCGCACCGCGCGGGACGGTGGTCTCCTTCGGCGATTCCTCGCGCGCGACAACGCGGTTGCGGGTGAGCGACTTCTACCCGAAGGAGGCGACCATGCGCGGCTTCTACGTCCTGAACGACCTGGCCTCCGCGCGCACCGCGGACGATCTGGCGTGCCTGGTGCGGCTGGCCGCCACCGGCGAGCTGAAGATCGACACCCCGGTCACGGCCGGTTGGGAGGACGTTCGGGCGACCCTCCGCGCCCTGCGGGAACGGCGGCTGGCGGGTAAAGCGGTGCTCCTCGTATCGGCGGCGGGCGAAGCGTGATGGAGAGGTCGCCCATGTGCCGACTCCGCTTCGCGGGCGAGCCGACCTCCGGGGGCGCCCCGATCCCGGTCTGTAGCCTTGCGTCATGCTCGACGTGACACGGCTCCACGTCCTTCGGGAGGTGGCTCGGCAGGGCTCTTTGACCCGCGCCGCGGAGACCCTGTCGTTCACCGTCTCCGCCGTTTCCCAGCAGATCACCGTCCTCGAAAGGGAGGCGGGCGTCCAGTTGCTCGTGCGGCATGCCCGGGGTGTGCGGCTGACCGAGGCGGGACGGGCGCTGGTGCGGCACGCCGACGCGATCCACACCGAGCTGCGCGCGGCCGAGACCTCACTCGCCGCCATCGCCCAGGGCGTCGGCGGCCGGTTGCGGCTCGGATCCTTCACCACGGCGAACGCCACGCTGATGCCACGGGCGGTCAGCGCGTTCCAGCGGCGATTTCCCGATGTGGAGGTCGAGCTGACCGAGATCGACCGGGACGAGGCGATGGCCGCCCTCACCGTGTTCGAGCTGGATCTCGCCCTGGTCTACGAGTTTCCCGTCGTGCCGCTGGTGGTCCCGGCGGACGTGGAGCTAAGCCCGCTCCTGGTGGATCCGCTGCACGTCGCGCTTCCGCGCGACCACCCACTCGCGGACCGCGAGCGGCTCCGGCTCACCGACCTCTCCGAGGACAGCTGGATCCAGGGCGTCCATCACGGTTCGACGATCGACGTCCTTCCCCGCGCGGGCCGCGAGGCGGGTTTCGAACCCCGGATCGCGTTCCGTACCGACGACCAGATGACGGTGCGCGGGCTCGTCGCGGCGGGACTGGGGGTCGCCCTCGCCCCGTCGCTCACGCTCTCGGCGACCCCGTCCGGCCTGGTCATACGCCCGCTGAGCGAACCTTCCCTGACCCGGACGGTGGCTGCCGCGACGCCGGCCGGTGCGCACCGGCTGCCCTCCGCGTCGATCATGGTCGAGTACCTTCGCCGGATCGCCGCCGAACTCGGCCCCCCATGCCTGCCCGCGGCGACCTCGGACGCGCTGACGGCGGCAGGGCGACCGGCTGACCTGACATGATCGAAGAATCGTCGGATACGGTGATGCGCTCACCGGACGGCGACATCGTCGCCGATGTACACACGCTGGGCCGGCTCTACCGGTATCTCCTGGAGGGCCTGCGGTTCAGCGGCGACGACACGACGTACTCCGTGACAGGAAGTCGCGTGTTCCACGAGTTGGGCCGACAGGAGATCACCGAAGTGGCGGCACTGCGCCACCGAACCGGTATGGACCCCGGCCACCTCAGCCGAGTACTGGCCCGCTTGGAGGAGGGCGGGCTGGTCACGCGGGACAGGTCTCCGCAGGACAGGCGCCACCAGACGGTCCGGCTGACCGCACGCGGGCGCGCGGCCTCAGAGGCGATCGGCACCCGCGCAGGGGAGGCGATGCGCGACCGCCTGACCGCACTCCCGGGCGCCGACCGCCAGCGGCTCATCGACGTGCTGACCTCGATCCTCGATGCCCTGCACGCCACCCAGGACGGGTCGCACATCCCCTGACGCGCAAGCGCCGCATGACCAGAGAGGCCCGCCGAAGACGGTCCCTCAGCCCTTTGTCACACTAGGGCGTCTCCGGTGGGCCGTAGAGGCGGGCGACGTCGGGTGAGTCGAGCCATTTGGAGTAGGTGGGCGACTTCGGCCAGCCGTCCGGTGAGTCCTGCCATTCCTCCTGGCGGCCCCACGGCAGGACGTCGACCAGCGCGAACGTGTAGCTGAGCTGTTCGGTGCCGCGGCCGTTGGTGTGCCAGGTGCGGTACACCTTGTCGCCGTCGCGGAGGAAGACGTTCACCGCGAAGCCCGCGCCGGGAGGCGCGTCCACGTCGGCGCCGAACGAGCTTTCCGACGACGAGTACCAGTCCATCTCGTTGCCGACCTTGGCCCTGTAGGCCAGCGCCTCCTCGATGGGCCCGTTGGTGACGACGACGAAGCGGGCGTCGTAGTTGTCGAGGTGGTCCAGCCGGACGAACTGCGACGTGTACCCGGTACAGCCGCCGCACTGCCACTCCGCGCCGTCGGACCACATGTGGTTGTAGACGATCAGCTGGGAACGCCCGCCGAACACGTCGACCAGCCGGACGGGACCGTCCCGGCCGATCAGCGTGTAGTCCGGAAGCTCGACCATCGGCAGCCTGCGGCGTTGCGCGGCGATGGCGTCGAGCTCACGGGTGGCGGCCTTCTCCCGCACACGCAGCTCGTCAAGCGCGGCCTGCCACGTCTGCCGGTCGACGACCGGAGGCAGGGCCCCGGCGCTCTTCTCGGTCACGATTCCTCCCAAGCTCGGATGGGTTCCTCGATATGCGGACCAGCGACGACCGCAGAACTCATCGCCCCTCGTTCACGGGACAGCTCCGGACGGCGCCGGACGCGTGATGCGGCTCGCCGAGGGTCCCTCTACGCTGTCCGGGAACCAGACGACGGGAGCAAAGCATGGGTAAGCACGAGAATCCGGACACCGATCACATGGCCGAGTTCCGCTCGCTCGATACCGACGGCTCCGGCTACCTCAGCCGGGACGAGCTCATCGCCGCCTTCGCCGCCGCCGGCGATCCCCGCTCCATCGAGGAGATCGACGCCTACATCGCGAGAGCCGACAAGAACGCCGACGGCGAGATCTCCTACAAGGAGTTCCTCACCGACTGATCCCGCGGTGGACCGGCATGGTCTCCGGCTTTCGCGCAGGACGGGTTCTACCGGCCGGACGAGCCGGTGCTCGCGTCCGCGTAGCGCAGCAGGACCGCGCCTGAGACGAACGGCCGCGTCTCCAGCAGTTCCAGCCTTGTGCCGGCGGACTCGAACAGCCGGGCTCCGTGCCCGACGACCAGCGGAAAGACGAACAGGCGGTACTCGTCGACCAGCCCCGCCGCGATCAGCTCGTGCACGAGCCGGATGCTGCCGGTCGCGACGATGTCGCGGCCCGGTGCCTCCTTCAACGCCCGTACTTCCTCGATCACCGGACCGCGCAGCACGGTGGAGTTCTCCCAGCCGGGGTCGTCCATCGTGCCGGAGACGACGTACTTGTCCACCGCGTTGAGGTAGTCGGACACTCCGGTGGGGTCGTCCTTCTGCTCAGGCCAGAAGGAACGGAACGCCTCGAAGGTGTTGCGGCCGACGAGCAGCGCGTCGGCTGCCTCCTGGTGTTCGTTGGTCGCCGCCGCCATGTCGGACTGGTCGATGTCCTTGTCCAACGGGTCGAACCAGTCCCCCGACATGTCGATCACGCCGTCGAGGGTGATGTTCTCGGTGACGACGAGCTTGCGCATGCGATGCCTCCCAGTTGTCGCGTCGCCATGGAGACCGGCCTCGGGCCTCGGACTCATCGCCGCTCGGCTCAGGGGCGTCACGCGGTCAGGTTACGTCGCGGCGCATCAGCAGGTGGGTGGCGACGGCGAAGACGACCAGGTAGGCGAGCATCACGGCCGCCGCGGGGCCGCCGGCCAGATTGTCGACCACGCCGGGGGAACCGCCCTCGGACACCGGCCGGGCGCCTACCGCCGCGACGGCCGAGCCTGCGGCCGTTCCGGGCAGGACGTCCGTGACGGGGCCCAGCCAGTCCAGGATGGACGAGACGGCGCGCAGCAGGTTCTCCACCGCGAGCGTCCACACCAGGCCGAGGGCCACGGCCAGGGCCGGGTTGCGGGTGAGGGTGCCGATGGCGAGGCCGGCGGCCGTCCACAGGGCGAGGATCAGGGCGCCGGCGCCGAGGCCGCGGGCCAGGTCGGCCGCGGCGGGCCAGGTGATGCCCTGCCCCTCGACCGCCGCCAGCGACAGGGCTATGCCCATGTCGACGGCGAACGTCCCGAGGACGACGGCGATGACGACGCCGCCCAGGGCGGTGAAGGTGCCGCCGAGGACGGACGGGCGTCCCGGACCCTGGGTGAGCGCGGTCTTCCAGGTGCCCCACCCGTAGCCGCTGCCGGCGGCGAGCGCGCCCAGGGCGAACAGGATCGCGCCGCCGAACATCGGCATGCCCTGCACCGCGGCGACGGGGACGCTCTCCGGCATGACGTCCGCGAGCAGTTGCCGGGGCTCGGCGCCGTCGTTGGCGAAGCCGCCGCCGTTGCGGTATCCGAGGTAGGGGAAGACGTAGCCGAAGGTGATGTTCAGCAGCAGCCACGCCGCGGCCAGCGTCCACACGGCCGGCCATCGCCGCAGACGGAGGAGTTCGGCGCGCGTACCGGCGGTCAGGGCGGTCATCGGTCTTCCTCCTCGGCTGCGGTCATCTCGAAGAAGACCTCTTCCAGCGAACGTTCGACCGGGCGGATCTCGTGGACGTCGACGTCCGCCGCGACCAGGGCCCGGGTGAGTTCGGCGGCGCGGCCCGGGTCGACGCGCAGGTGCAGGGCGCCGTCGGCGACCGTCACCTCGTCCCCGGCGAGCCGCGTGCTCACGGCCAGCGCCCTCTCCAGGGGCTCGGCGCGGACGCGCAGGCCGCCGGCGCCGCGCAGGTCGTCGACCGTGGCCTCGGCGACGAGGCGTCCCCGGTTGATCACTCCGACCCGGTCGCACGTCTCCTGAACCTCGCTCAGCATGTGGCTGGACAGCAGCACCGTGTGCCCCGCGGCCGCCAGCTCGGTCAGCAGGCGGCGCATGTCGCCGACGCCGGCGGGGTCGAGCCCGTTGGTGGGCTCGTCGAGGATCAGCAGGCCGGGATCGCCGAGCAGGGCCGCGGCCACCCCGAGCCGCTGCTTCATGCCGAGCGAGTAGGTCTTGAAGGCGTCGGCCGCGCGTCCGGCGAGGTCGACCCGTGCCAGCACACGGTTCACGTCGTCCTCGCCCACGCGGCGGTAGCGGGCGAGGACCCGCAGGTTGTCGCGCCCGCTGAGGTACGGGTAGAACCCCGGGCCCTCGATCAGCGCACCGACGCGGCGGTTCACGGCCGGGGTGCCGGCGGGCCGGCCCAGGACGGTGGCGGTTCCTCCGGTGGGACGGATCAGGCCGAGGATCATGCGCAGCGTGGTCGTCTTCCCCGCGCCGTTGGGCCCCAGGAAGCCGTACACCTCGCCGCGTCGCACGGTCAGGCTCACCGCGTCGACGGCGAGATGCTCGCCGTACCTCTTCGTCAGGCCCTGGGTGCGGACGGCCTCCGCGTCCAGCGGGGTGATCGTGTCGGTGCGCTCACTCATGCGACCGATCGTGGCCGGTGGCCGGCGGCCGGGTCGTCCCCCGCACGGCGACACCCTCGCTACGCCCACCGGCGTACATCTTGGTTCTTCCGAGGCATCGCGGTGACGGACGGGACCACCGACCTTCGCTAGTGCAAATATTTCCGTTAACTCGCGTGAACCCCATGCGCGGTTGGGCCGTCTCAGAATCCATGAGCACCCAGAAGACAACACGTTCGCAGGTGCAACGACCGGGCGCCTCCCGGCTGATCACGCCTTGCGTGCTGGGCCTGGCGCTGCTGGCCGTCGCCGGATGCACCGGTTCGGACAAGGACGAGCCCGTCACCTCCCAGAGCGGCTCGGCGAGCCCCTCCTCGTCCGCGGAACAGCCGCAGGGAGGCGGGACACCCCTCGGCGGGGCGAACACCGGGGTCACGTTCACCCTCCCGACCGGGTGGAAGCAGGTCGACCCCTCCCAGGACACCTCCCCCGTGGTGCAGACGTCCTTCCGTACGTCGGGCTCCCGCGGGGAGATCATCAAGGGACTGATCGGCGAGCAGAAGAAGCTCGGCGTGGTGTGGGGGATCGACGCGTCCGTCACGTCCGGTTTCGCGCCGAACCTGACCGCCGGCTGCGACCGCGGCGGCATCATCGGCACCGAGCTGGAGACCTTGAAGGAGAAGGCGCGCAGGCTCAACAAGGGCGCCGAGATCACCGACCTCACCGTCAGCGGCAAGCCCGGATTCAAGATGACCAACACCAGCACCGGGCACGACGGCGTCACCACCGACGCCATCGAGGTCAGCGTGCCCGTCTCCGACGAGCGCTACTGCTTCCTCAACCTGGCGGCCGAACAGGGCACCATGCCTCCCGCCGCCGAACAGATCCTGGCGTCGTTCAAGCTCGCGTGAGCACGGAGGAGGTCCGATGAATCCCGATCACGTCGTCTACTGGCTTCCCCCGGGCTTCGTGCTCTTCGGCTCGCTGTTCGTCGTGTTCGGGGTGCACATCATCCGGGTCGGGCGTCACCTGCGGCGGTTCGGGCGGCGCGCATCCGGCGTCGTGGTCCGGATGACCTCGGAAAGCACGGGGAGCGGCCGTCACGTCGACTACCCCACCGTGCGTTTCCGGACGCGGGACGGCGCCGTGATCGAGACTTCGTCCGACCTGGGCGGCAACCTGCCGATGTTCCGGGAAGGGCAGCCGGTCACCGTCCTCTACGACCCCGACGAGCCCGAACGGGCCCGCCTGGACGGGGCGGCGGGCAGCGGAACCCTGCACGGCGCGGCGTTCATCGCGGTCGGCCTCCTCTTCGCGGCGATCGGCGCCGCCGGCACGGCCGCGACCGCGGTCGCGGCCCTCGGCTAGGGGTTCGGGTGCTCCGAAACGAGGACTCTCCGCCGCCGGGGGTGACGGCGGAGGGTCCGTCCGCGGCCGGGCCGGAAGCCCGGGAGGTGACCGCCCAAAGGGTGTGGAGAGGGTCAGCGGCGCTGGACGCTGAAGGTCGAGCAACCAGAGCCGATGACGGTGCCCTGGAGCTGGTCAGGGTTGGCGGACGAGATCCGGCCGCTCAGCGAGACCATGACGTAGTCCCCCGGCCGGGAGATCCAGTTGTCGCCGTTCAGCCGGACCGAACTGCCGATGACCGTCCCGCGCACCGTGTAGGCGCCGGAGAGCGCCGTGGGGTTGCTCGAATCGGGGGAGAAACGGAAGATGCCGGTGACCGTGCCGGTCGACCGCTGGACGAGCGTGAGCCTCAGACGCGTCAGGCCCTGGTTGCAGGTGTAGGTGCCCTCCCACGTGCCGTTCACCGAGTCCGACGTCAGGGAAGGGCGCGTCGGCGTCGACAGGTCCGGCGGGGGCAACTCGCGGGTCGGGACGTCATCTGAGGTGGGGTTGAGATTGCCTATCATGCAGCCCGAGCCGAACAGGCCGACCGAGGCGATGGCCACCGTGACCGCGGCGATTCTGACGCCACCACGCCGCTGACCGGTACTGAGCTGGCGACTTCTCATAGGGGAACCCTTTGACTACGGATCGTTCCTGTGCACGATCATGTCGGCACGCATCATGCCAGAACCCCGCCCAGGAACGAGGGCGATCGAATCGAAGCTGTGACGGTCCCCGGCCGCCGCTGGTTCCCTCCGGATGAGCGATCCCGTGAAACCCGGAAAATGATCATGATGAACGGGGTCCGGGACTAGGGGCGCCCCGGGTCAGCAGATGCGGGGCAGGGGGTCGCCCACCAGGAGATCGACGATCCGTGTGCCGCCGAAGGCGGTCTTCAGCAGGACCAGGCCGGGCGGATCGTCGCGCACGTGGCCGATTACGGCCGCGTCCCGGCCGAGGGGATGCGCGTGCAGCGCGGCCAGGGCGCTCTCCTGCGCCCCGGGGTCGACGACGATCACGGCCCGGCCCTCGCACGCGACGTACAGGGGGTCGATGCCGAGCAGCTCGCAGGCGCCCCGGACCTCCGGGCGCACAGGGACACGGGACTCGTCCACCACCACGGCGGCGCCCGCGTCGGAGGCCAGCTCGTTGAGGACGGTCGCGACGCCGCCGCGGGTGGCGTCGCGCATGCGGCGGACGGCGCCGGGGCAGGCGTCGCGGACGTCGGCGAGCAGGCAGTTCAGCGGCGCGGTGTCGGACGCCAGGTCGGCCTCGATGTCGAGTTCGCCGCGCGCCAGCATGATCGTGACGCCGTGTTCGCCGATCGGGCCGGTGACGAGGACCGCGTCGCCGGGCCGGATGGCCGCGGCGCCGGAACGCGCGACGCCCACGCCGGCGGTGTTGATGTAGCAGCCGTCGGCCTTGCCCCGCTCGACGACCTTGGTGTCGCCCGTGACGATGTCCACACCGGCCGCCTCGGCGGCGCGGCGCATCGACTCGGTGATCCGGCGCAGATCGGAGACCGGGAAGCCCTCTTCGAGAATGAACCCGGCCGACAGATGCAGGGGCGTCGCACCGGAGACCGCCAGATCGTTGACGGTTCCGTTGACGGCCAGGTCGCCGATGTCACCGCCGGGAAAGAACAGCGGCGAGACGACATAGGAGTCGGTGGTGAAGGCGAGCCGGGCTCCGTTCACGGCGAAATGCGCGGAGTCGTCCAGGCGGTCCAGCAGCGGATTGCCGAACGCCTCGCGGAAGACGGTCTCGATCAGGGTGTGGGTGGCCTTGCCGCCGGAGCCGTGCGCGAGCGTGATGGCGTCCTCGCGCAGGCGCGGTCTGGCGTTGCGGGCGCGGTCGATGCGTTCGAGGACCTGTTCCTCGCGGATGCTCATGGCGTGGCCTCCTTGACGCGCGTGGCCTCCTTGACGCGCTCCCGGGTGAAGCGGCCGAAGTTGTAGTACGCGGCGCACGCGCCCTCGGACGAGACCATGCAGGTGCCGATCGGCGTCTCCGGCGTGCAGGCCGTCCCGAAGACCTTGCATTCCCACGGTTTCAGCACGCCCTTCAGCACTTCGCCGCACTGGCACGCCTTGGGGTCGGCGACGCGGCCGCCCGGGACGTCAAAGACGCGCTCGGCGTCGAAGGCCGCGTACTCGTCCTTCATGCGGAGAGCGGAGTGCGAGATGAAGCCGAGCCCGCGCCATTCGAAATGGGGCCGCGGCTCCATCGTCTGGCCGATGACCTGGAGAGCCTTGGCGTTTCCGTCCCACGGGACGACGCGGCCGTACTGGTTCTCGACCTCCGACCGGCCCGACGCGAGCTGGGCCAGCAGCATGTGGACCGACTGGAGGACGTCCAGCGGCTCGAATCCCGCGACGACCAGCGGCTTGCCGTAGTCGCCCGCGATGAACGAGTACGGGCGGCAGCCGATGACGGTCGAGACGTGGCCGGGGCCGAGGAAGCCGTCCAGCCGCAGGTCGGGCGAGTCGAGAACGGCCTTGATCGCCGGGAGGATCGTCACGTGGTTGTTGAAGACCGAGAAGTTCTCCACGCCCTCGGCCGCCGCGCGCAGCACGGTCATCGCGGTGGACGGCGCGGTGGTCTCGAAACCGATCCCCATGAAGACCACGCGCCGCGACGGGTTCCGCTGGGCGATCTTCAGCGCGTCCAGCGGCGAGTACACCATCCGAATGTCGGCGCCGGCGGCCTTGGCGTCGAAGAAGGAGCCGTCTCCGCCGGGCACCCGCATCATGTCGCCGAACGACGTCATGATGACGTCCGGCTGGGACGCGATGTGGATCGCGTCGTCCACTCTGCCCATCGGGATCACGCATACGGGGCAGCCGGGGCCGTGCACGAGCGAGATGTGCTCCGGCAGATAGTCCTCCAGGCCGTGCTTGTAGATGGTGTGGGTGTGGCCTCCGCACACCTCCATGAACTTGTAGTGGCGGCCGGGCTCGCACAGGGACGCGATCGACGCCGCGAGTGCCCGCGCCTTGTCCGCCTCCCGGTACTCGTCGACGAAGCGCATCAGTCGATCCTCGATTCCCGCAGTGCGTCGATCTCGTCGTCGTAGGCGTCGCCGATCCCTTCGAGCAGCCGCAGCGTGGCCCGCGCCTCCGCCTCGTCGATCTTTGACATGGCGAAGCCGACATGGATGAGAACCCAGTCGCCCTCGGCGAGCGGCTCCCCGCCCAGCAGGCCGATGTTCACGGCCCGCCGGACGCCGGTGACGTCGACCTTCGCCAGCGGGCGGTCCGGCATGATCTCCACGATCTCGCCCGGTACGGCAAGGCACATCAGAGGGCCTCCCCCGTGATCTCCGACCCCGTGATCTCCGACCCCGTCAGTTCCCGCTGCGTCAGCTCCCAGAGGACGTGGTAGATCGTCGTCTGCGCCTCCTGGACGCGGTGGACGGACGGCGACGGCACGGCGAACAGGTGGTCCAGCCCCGGTTCCTCGGCCATCCGGCCGCCGGTGTGCCCGGCAAGGCCGACGGTGAGCATGCCGCGGTGCGCGCCCTCCCGGAGCGCCGCGATCAGGTTGTCGGAGTTCCCGCTCGTGGACAGCGCGAGCGCGATGTCGCCGGGACGCCCGAACGCGGCGAGCTGCCGGGCGAACACCACCTCGAACCCGATGTCGTTGGACAGCGCGGTGACCACGGCGACGTCGGCGGTGAGGGCCAGCGCGGGCAGCGGCCGCCCGGAACCGCCCGGGTTGAGGAACAGCGCGGCGACGTCCTGCGCGTCGGTCGAGCTGCCGCCGTTGCCGAACGTGAACAGCCGCCCGCCGGCGCGGAACGCGTCCGCCATCCGGGCGGCGCAGGCGGCGAGGTCCGCGCCGGACTCCTCCAGGACGGTCTCGCGCAGCCGGACGATGTCGGCCGCCTTGCCGGCCGTCGAGCGGCGGACGTCGTCCATGAGCGTGTCCAGTCCCGAGCCGCCCGGGTACAGGAACGGGTAGAGCTGCTGCATGTCGGTCATGTCATGACCCCGATCGCCTCCTTGGCGTGGACGAGCACGGTGTCGCCGACGGCGGCGTCCACCAGGGCCACGCTGACCTGCTCGACCCGGCCGCCCCCTGCGTCGACGTCCGCCAGGCCGCCGCCCCGCAGGCGCAGCACTTCGACCGGGACCGCCTCGTCCGAGCAGGTCACGCAGTGGTCTCCCGTGCAGTGCCCGTCCGCTGAGTACGACGTCACGTGGCGGCCTCCTCGCTCAGCACGTCCGGATGCTCCAGGAACACGTGGACCAGTTCCCAGAGCACGTGGTAGGCGGTGACGTGCACTTCCTTGACGATGCGCAGATCACCGGACGGCACCGTGACCAGGTGGCCGGCCGATCCGGCGAGCGCTCCCCCGTCGCCGCCGGCCAGCGCGACGGTGAGCATCCCCAGGTCCCGGGCGCTCTCCAGCCCGCGGCGGACGCTGCCGCAGCGGCCGTCCGGCGAGATCCCGAGCGCGATGTCGCCGGGCCCGCCGAAGCAGCGGAGCTGGTGCGCGAAGATCTCGTCGAAGCCGGTGCTCGCGCCGATGCCGGTGAGGGTCGCGACGTCGCCGGTGAGCGACAGCGCGGGCAGCGCCCGCTTCCCCACGATCACGGGGTGGACGAACTCGACCGCCACATGCTGCGCGTCGGTGGCCGCGCCGCCCGTGCCGAACACGAACAGCCGGCCCCCGCGCCGGAACCGCGCCGCCATCGCGTGGCAGGCGGCGGCGATGGTGCCGGCGGCGTCCGCGAGCGCGGCGCCGGGCTCGGCGCGGCGCCGGAACGCCTCCGCCACGGTGCCGGTCATCGGTCGTCCCCTCCGGACCGGCCGGCTCCGCCCTGCGGCGGCGGGACGTCCCTGACGCCGTGCTGCCGGAGCGACATGGCCACGGCGAGGTCCCAGCGGTCGGACAGCTCCCGCGCCATCGCGTACGCGTCGTCGCACAGCCCCGCCGCGACCCCCGCGGTCTCGGCGTCCCCGGCGCGTTCGGCGACCCGCCGCAGCATCTCGCCGGCGGCGATCTGCAGGTGGACGGCGACGTAGGCGTCCCGCATGTGCCGCCCGGCGGTGTCGCGGCGGCTGCGGCCGAGGCCGCCCTCGACCACCGCCGCGAACAGCGCCCCCGCGTCCCTGACGAGGGACGGAGCGGACCCGTGCGCCCGCAGCCGCGCCTCGATCTCCCTGCGGTGGACGTGCGTCCGCTCGGCGTAGCGGCCGAGCGGACGGCACATGTCCGGTTCGTCCGCCGACGTCGTGAGCAGCTCGCTGAGGGCCGCCTCGACGTGCTCCTGCATCGCGTGCGCGTCCTTCAGGTAACCGGTCAACTGCTTCTCGATCGTCGTCATGGGCGTCCGTTCACATCGAGCGAGCCTTCATGTACCGGCGCATGGCCGGCATCTCCTTCACGACCACGACGATCATGGCCAGCGTGAACAGCGCGATCATCGTGCGGAGCACGCCGGGGCCGACGTGGATTCCCTTCCGCATTTCCTCACCCCCTCTCGTGCGGTCGCTCATGCGAGTTCCCCGCCGAGCAGCCGCTCGATCAGCGCGACGGCCTCGTCGACCGCGGCGCCGACCGCGGCGCTCAGCTCCATCTCCCAGGTGGCGTCCGTGGTCCGCGACGACGGTTCGCACGCGACGAGCAGGATCCGGGACGGTGCTCTGCCGTTGTCCCGGGCCAGTCGCAGAACCTTCGCGGGGTCCAGCCCGTGCGCGTCCACGGCGACGCCGCCGAAGTCGAGGCCGCCGGCGGCGTCCGGCTCGATGAGCGAGACGGTGCCCGGCGCGTGGCCGCGCTCCGCCGCGTCGACGAGGACGACCGTCTCGTAGCCGTCGCCCAGCGCGTACATGAGGTCGATGCCGCGGATGCCGAAGTCGGTGACGTCCACGCCCTTCGGAAGCGGCCGCCTCTCCAGCCGCCGGACGACCTCGACGCCGAAGCCGTCGTCGCCGTGGAAGACGTTCCCGATGCCCGCGACGAGCACCGTGCGGGACGGCTCGCCGTCCGCGAGCGGCTCGACCTCGTCCGGGCCGACGAAGAAGCGGTGCCCGAGCTGGTTGCGGGCGCCGAGCCCCCGGCCGGGGTCGTCGTCGACGGCGACGACCAGGTGAAGGCCGCCCTCCATGTCCTCCTCGACGCGCTCCACGGTGGCGGTGCGGCCGAGGAGCGCGAGGTCGAAGACGTCCGCGCCGCCGCGCGGGCGCAGCCGGACGCGGCTGCCCGGCGCCGTCACCAGACGTCCCTTCGCGGGTCCCGCATGGTGCCGTGCAGCGCGAGCAGTTCGCCGGACGAGAGCGAGGCGCAGCGTTCGAGGATCTCCGCCGCCCTCGGGTCGGTCGCCGCCATCTCCCGCCGCTCGCCGTCGCCGAGGCTGAGCACGCCGAGGATGAGCAGCCGGTCGATCTCGGTGCCGTCGAACAGGTCTCCGGGGCTCTCGGGCGCGACCTGCGGCCAGTCGTAGAGGACGATCGGGGAGGCCAGGACGGTGTCGTGGCTCCCGGGCGGGCCGGCGAGCACCGGCCACAGCCCGTCGCTCACGCAGGTCGCCGCTGCGTCCGCCATCGGCTCGGGCGGGTCGGACGGCGAGACGAAGGCCCCGCCGCCGCCCGCCCGCGCCACGACGTGGGCGCAGAGCATGGCCGCGTGGACGGCGCCGTCGCGGTCCTCCCCGGGTCCGGTGTTGACGACCTCGACCCGCAGCCGGACGAGGCCGTCCCCCGCCGCGACGGCCGAGATCTCGACCGTCCCGTCCACCCGCCGCCAGAGGCGGGTGAACCGGACCCCGCCGCCGATCTCCTCCTCGTCCGTCCCCGCCGCGACGGCGACGGGGAAGCGGACGGGCGAGCGCAGGAGGCGGGCGACGGAGACGCGGCCGCTGGTGATCTCGCGTTCGCGGGCCTCCTGCCAGGTCGTGAACGTCTCGTCCCCGGCGCGGACCTCGTCGACCGGGGTGTCGCCGTCCATGACCTGGCGGTGCACGGCGTGCAGGAAGCGCAGGGTGAACTCCACGTCGGAATCGCCGGGCTCCTCCATGAGGAACTCGGCGCAGACCGTCCAGTGGTCGCCGGCCTTTTCCGCGTAGGGGCGCGGGTAGACGCCGCCGATCGTCCACCTCCGCTGGTTCTTCAGCGCGGACCGCCGGTAGGGCCACAGCAGATAGCCCTCGTAAAGGACGACGTCGGCGACAGCTCTTACGCAGTCCACTCTTCCTCCCCGCGCAGGTCCTCTTCCGCGCGCAGGACCTCGGCCCTGTGGAGGAGTTCGTCGACCGTGTCGTCGAAGGAGGAGTGCGCCCGCCGCGCCCGGTAGGCGGCGAGGCGGCCGAAGCAGTCGTCGTCCAGGCGGAGCCAGCGCGCGGACCCGTAGTAGCGGTCCATCAGGTCCCGCCACGCCTGGACGGGCAGCCGCCCGGTCGCCTCGTGGTGCCACGGGATCTGCCCGGTGCGCAGCTTCCCGTCCTCGCCCGGATAGAACACCGTGCCGTTGAAGGTGAGGTCGAGCGGGACGTCGCCGCCGCGCAGCGCGTGCAGGTAGCGGTCGGCCGCGACCTGCATGTCGTGCCCGCACGCCAGCGCGAGCGTCGCCTCCGCCTCGCCGCGGAACGTCGGCACGGTCGCGCCGACGCGTCCCCACGTCAGGCCGTGCAGCGACCTGTCCCACATGTCCGGCTCGCCGAACACGCCGGCGAGCCGTTCGCGCTCGACGTCGTCGTAGTCGCGGCGCGCGGCCGCGATCGTCACGGTCGTGGTGAGCAGGACGCACTGGACGGGGCCGCCGTCCAGCCGCCGCAGCCCGATCCGCAGGTTCAGCGTCGGCGTCGCCGCGAACGTCTCCGCCTCGATGCCGAGCAGGTCGAGGCCCAGTTCCGGTGTCGCGCTCATCGAAATTCCTCCGTGGAAGCGCCCGCCTTCAAGCGGGTGGGGAAACGGACTCCTGCGGAGCAGGGCAGGCAATGGCGACCGGCCACCAGGGCGGATCGCCGTAGGTCGCCGTTCAACCGAAACGACTGCGGCCCGCGTAGCCGGTCCGCTACGTTGCGTGGCATGGCGCGGCAGGTGAAGCGGGCGTTCAAGTACCGCTTCTATCCCACGGACGAGCAGGCGGCCGAGTTGTCCCGCACGTTCGGCTGTGTCCGGCTGGTCTACAACAAGGCGTTGGCCGAACGCACTCGCGCCTGGGAGTCTGAGCGGCGCCGGGTGTCGTACGGGCAGTGCTCGGCCGTGCTGACGGCGTGGAAGAAGACCCCGGAGCTGGGGTTTTTGAACGAGGTGTCGTCGGTGCCGTTGCAGCAGGCGCTGCGACACCTGCAGGCCGCGTTCACCGGCTTCTTCGCCGGTCGCGCCAACTACCCGCGGTTCAAGGCCCGCAAGAAGTCGCGGGCATCCGCCGAGTACACCGCCAGCGCATTCCGATGGCGCGACGGTGAGCTGACGCTGGCCAAGATGGCCGAGCCGCTGGCGATCGTGTGGTCGCGTCCGCTGCCCGACGGCGCGCAGCCCTCCACCGTCACCATCTCCCGAGACGCGGCCGGACGCTGGTTCTGCTCGATCCTGTGCACCGACACCATCACCCGCCTGGACCCCGTCGAGGCGGCCGTCGGAGTGGACGCCGGGATCACCTCGCTGGTGACGCTGTCGACCGGGGACAAGATCACCAACCCCCGGCACGAACGCCGCGACCGCGAACGCCTCACCAAGGCCCAGAAGGACCTGGCCCGCAAAGCCAACGGTTCGGCCAACCGGGACAAGGCCCGCACCCGGGTCGCGCGGATCCACGCCCGCATCGCCGACCGGCGCCGCGACTTCCTGCACGAGCTCTCGACTCGGCTCGTCCACGAGAACCAAGTGGTCGTGATCGAGGACCTCAACATCGCGGGCATGGTGCGCAACCACCGTCTGGCGCGCGCGATCTCGGACGCGGCGTGGCACCAGCTGCGCACGATGCTGGAGTACAAGACCGACTGGTACGGCCGCGAACTCGTCGTGGTCGACCGGTGGTATCCCTCCACCAAAACGTGCTCGCGGTGCGGGGCCACCCGCGAAGGAATGCCCTTGGACGTGCGGGAGTGGGAATGCGAAGTGTGCGGCGCCCGGCATGACCGGGACGTCAACGCCGCGCGCAACATTGTGGCCGCCGGGCTGGCGGTGTCGGCCTGTGGAGCCGGTGTAAGACCTCAACGGGACTCCTCCCGGATGGGGCAGTCGGCAATGAAGCAGGAAACCCAACCGGCAACGGTTGGAACCCCCCGCCTTTAGGCGGGAGAGGGAAGTCAAGCCGGCGACAGGTTCGGCATCGAGTCGAGGATCGGCCCGTGGCGGGACGCTCCGATCCCGGTGGAGCGGCGCGCGGTCGAGGTGCCGTCGGGCAGGTGCCCGTCCTGCTTCTCGTAGTTGCCCACGCCGTTGCCCTCGCGGACGCCCCTGGTGTGCGACGGCCCGTCGGGCCGCACGTCCGGTCTGCCGACCTTGATCATCGTTCTCCCCTCATCTCCTCGAAGCCTTCATCTCTGCGAAGAAGCCGCTGATGTGGTCCCAGACCGCGTCGCCGCCGCCGAACCCGGACCAGTGCTCGCGCAGCACGGCGGTCAGCCGGTAGCAGTCGTCGATCGGGAGGATCCAGTGCTCGGCCGGGCGCCGCGCCCGGTGGACGACGAGCGCCTCCACGTCCGCGCGCAGGTCCGCCAGGACGGGGTTGGCCTCGGCCAGGCGCCGCCAGCTGTCGGGGTGGACGGCCGCGTGCAGCGCGCCGGCGGGGCTCGGGTAGCGGGCCGACACCTCGCCCAGCTCGCTCACGGCGAAGAACGCCAGGTCGACCGGGATCCCGAGGCCCGCCCACAGCGGCCCGTCCAGGCGGAAGCCGGCCAGCTCGCGCCGTTCGCCGGGGATGAGGCGGTAGTGCCGCCCGCCCGCCGCCCGGTCGTCGAACAGGAGGGCGCACGCACCGCACGCGCACAGCAGGTCGTCCTTCTCCAGGTCGAGCAGGTGCCGATGGGCGTCGTGCAGTGGCTCGGCGCACAGCTCGCACCGCTCGCCCGCCCCGCCTTGGGCCGGCGGGGTCGGGGACGGCGACCCGGCGAGCGCGGCCAGGCGCGGGGTGCACAGACCGGATGTCATACGCGGCTCCGCAGTTGGTCGAGTGTGATGAGCACCGGTTCTGGCGCGGGCGCCTCGATGTCGGCGCGCTCCAGCTCCGGCGCGGCGGCGAGCACCGCGCGCTCCACCGCCTCCGTCACCGGGCGCGATGCGGCGGCGCGGCCCTCGGTCGCGATCCTCAGCCGGACGGCCGGGCCCTCGATCCCGGCGAACTCCACCGACGTGCGGTGCTTCGCCAGGAAGTCCGCCAGCCCGTCGAGCGCCCGCCGCACGCGGGTTTCCGGGGTTTCCGGATGCAGGCCGTGCATGAGCAGCAGGTGGCGGATCAGCTCGTCCGCGGTGAGCGCGGGCGTGATCCCGGCGTCGGCGGCGAGCCGGACGACCCGGTCGAGGGCCTCCCCGTACAGGTCCACGAGGGCCTGGACGAGCTGCGCCCCGGCGGGTTCCAGCCGGTCCAGCCGCCCGAGCAGGTCCTCAAGGTGCCGGACGTGCTCGCGCACCCGCTCGTCGTCCCAGCTCATCAGACCTGCCCGTCGAACCGCTGCTCGCCGAACATCGGCGAGTGGCGCTGCTCGATCGTCCGGCCGTCGCCGACGTACATGTGGACGCCGCACGGCAGGCACGGGTCGAAGCTGCGGACGGTCCGCATGATGTCGATGCCCTTGAAGTCGTCCGGGCCGTTCTCCTCGAAGAGCGGCATGCCCTGGACGGCGTCCTCGTACGGGCCGGGGACCCCGTTGGAGTCGCGCGGGCTGGCGTTCCAGGGCGTCGGCGGGTACGGCTGGTAGTTCGCGATCTTGCCGTCGCGGATGACCATGTGGTGCGACAGGACGCCGCGGACGGCCTCGTGGAATCCGACGCCGATGGCCTCGTCCGGGACCTCGAAGTCGGCGAACACCTTGGTCCGCCCCGCCCGGACCTCGTCGAGGGCCTTCTCGGCGAAGTACAGCGCCATCCCCGCCGAGTAGGCGATGAAGTACGCGCGGGCACGGTCGCGTTCGATCGTGTTGGCGAACGGCGGCGGCGTCCACTCCAGGTTCATCTCCGGCATGCCGGGCGTCTTCGGCAGGTCGATCCGGACGCTGTGCCCCGTGGACCGGACGTACGGCGTGTCGACCTCGCCGGCCAGCGCGGTCGCCCACAGCCGGGCGAGCGGCCCGCCGCCGGTGTCGAGCGCGAGGTGGTCGCCGGACGAGGGGTCGAGCCAGCGCGGGCTGACGACCCAGCTGTACTTCCCGCCGTCGAGGTCGCGCTTCTGCGGCTGCGGCAGCGTCGTCTGGTTCCACGGGTGCCGCTTGTCGATCGGGTTGCCGAGCGGGTCCTCCTTGACGAACGTCTCCTCGTTGACCCAGTCGTCGTAGTACGAGCTGCCCAGCATGATCCGCATGCCGAGGTTGATGTCGACCAGGTCGGTCGTGACGAGCCGCCCGTCCACGACGATGCCCGGCGTGACGAACGCCGCGCGCCCCCACTCGGACATGTGCCGGTAGTCGTAGTCGACGACGTCGGGGTTCTGGAACGCGCCCCAGCAGCCGAGCAGCGTCCGCCGCCGTCCGACCTGGTCGTAGCCGGGCATCGCGTCGAGGAAGAAGTCGAAGATGTCGTCGTTCATCGCGACGGCGCGCTTGATGAAGTCGAGGCAGCGGGTGAGCCGCACGAGGTAGTCGGTGAACACCTGCGGGGTCGCGACCGTCCCGACGCCGCCCGGATACAGCGTGGACGGGTGGACGTGCCGCCCCTCCATCAGGCAGCACATCTCACGGGTGATGCGGCTGAGCTGGAGGGCCTCCTTGTAGACCGAGCCCTCGAACGGGTTGAACGCCGCCATCAGGTCGGCGATCGTGCGGAACCCGTGGACGGAGCCGCGCGGAGCCTCGGTGTTCCTGGCCGTCGCCAGCAGGCCGGGGTTCGTCTCGGCGACCATCCGCTCGCAGAAGTCGACGAAGACCAGGTTGTCCTGGAAGATCGTGTGGTCGAACATGAACTCGGCGGCCTCGCCGAGGTTGATGATCCAGTCGGCGAGCGGCGGCGGCTTGACCCCGTAGGCCATGTTCTGCGCGTAGACGGAGCAGGTGGCGTGGTTGTCGCCGCAGATCCCGCAGATGCGGCTGGTGATGAAGTGCGCGTCGCGCGGGTCCTTGCCCTTCATGAACACGCTGTAGCCGCGGAAGATGGACGAGGTGCTCTTGCACTCGGCCACCTCCCGGTTCGCGAAGTCGATCTTGGTGTAGATGCCGAGGTTGCCGATGATCCGGGTGATCGGGTCGAACGCGACCTCGACCAGGCCCCCCTGGGTGGCGGGCGTGTCGCCTCTTGCCTTGGTGCCCTGCTTCATTCACGCGGCCTTTCGGTGACGGAGGCGCTTCAGGTGCGCGGCCAGCGGGGCTGGTAGCCGCTGGTCAGGCGCTCGCGGTTGTGGCGCCACCGGGGTTCCTTGTTCGCGTTCCCGTTGGTGATCGACCGCATCGACCGGATGAACGGCCCGTACGTCCGCAGCAGCGCCGAGGACAGGCTGGAGCCGGGCGGCTCGTCCATGAACGGCATGAACCTGTCCGGGAAGCCGGGCATGGTGCAGCCGATGCAGACGCCGCCCACGTTGGGGCACCCGCCGACGCCGTCCATCCAGCCGCGCTTGGTGACGTTGCAGTTCACCACCGGACCCCAGCAGCCGATCTTCACCTGGCACTTCGGCGAGTTGTAGTCGCGGGCGAAGTCGGCCTGCTCGTAGTAGGCGGCCCGGTCGCAGCCCTCGTGGACGGTCTTGCCGAACAGCCAGGTCGGGCGGAGCTGCTCGTCCAGCGGGATCACCGGCGCCTGCCCGGCCGCCTGGTGCAGCACCCACAGCAGGGTCTCCATGAAGTTGTCCGGCTGGACGGGGCAGCCCGGGACGTTCACGATCGGCAGACCGCCGGCGGAGCGGAAGTCCCAGCCGAGGTAGTCGGCGAGGCCCATGCAGCCGGTCGGGTTGCCGGCCATCGCGTGGATGCCGCCGTAGGTCGCGCACGTCCCGATCGCCACCACCGCCCACGCCTTCGGCGCGAGCCGGTCGAGCCAGGTGTTCAGCGTGATCGGCTCACCGGTCTCGGGGTCGTTGCCCATCGCGGTCCAGTAGCCGTCCCCGTTGATGTTCTCGTTCGGGATCGAGCCCTCGACGACCAGGATGAACGGCTCCACCTCGCCACGGGCGGCCTGGTGGAACACCTCCATGAACTCGTCGCCGTTCTCGTAGGCGAGCACCTTGTTGTGCAGGTGGACCTTGGGCAGGCCCGGGATCGCCCCGAGGACCACGTCCTCGATGCTCGGCAGCGAGGCGGCGGTCACCGAGACCGTGTCGCCGTCGCAGCTCATTCCCTCGGACGTCCACAGAATGTGGATCTCGTCCGTCCGCGGTTCCGCCGGCGCGACGCTCCCCATCGCTCCCCCCGCCCGGTAGAGATCATTACGAATCCGGACTGCCCTGCGGGCACGCGCCGAAACACCGCCCGAGACACGGCCGAAAAGGCACCCAAACCATTGTCACGGTTCGGTAAAAGCAGCGTTTGACCTGGGAAGATCCGGGCAGCAGAATCGCGCGTGCGCAGCCGGGACCGGCGGGAGGCGATCGTGCACGAATTGGCGGTGACGGAGAGCGTCATAGCGGCGATTTCACAGCAATTGCCCGATTCTCGGGTGGCCGTCGTCCACCTGGAAATAGGGAGACTTTCCGGTGTCATGCCGGACGCCGTGCGATTCTGCTTCGAACTCGCGGGCGAGGGGACCTGCGTGGAGGGCGCCCGTCTCGACATCACCCGGTCCGAGGGGACGGGGGACTGCGCGAGCTGCGGGGCGTCCTTCCCGGCGCGCGATCCCCTCTCCCTGTGCCCGTGCGGCAGCGCCGACGTGATGATCAGCGGCGGCGCGGACCTGACGATCACAGCGGTGGAGGTCGCCGACGATGTGTGAGACCTGCGGATGCGACGCGGGCGCCGCCCCGCGCCTGACGACCCTCCCGGCACCGGACCACGGCCACGGGCATAGGCATGGGCATGGGCATGGGCACGGGCGCGTCGTCCCGCTGGGGCAGAAGGTCCTGGCGCGCAACGACGACCTGGCCGGGCGGAACCGGGCATGGCTCGCCGCGCGCGGCGTCCTCGCGCTCAACATGATGAGCTCGCCCGGCTCCGGCAAGACGACGCTGCTGGAACGGACCATCGCCGAACTGAGCCCGTCCCACCTTGCCGCCAGTGGGGGGACGACCCCCCACAACCACCCTTTCTCAGTGATCGAGGGCGACCAGGAGACGCTGTTGGACGCGCGCCGCCTCGCCGCCGCCGGGGCCCGCACCGTGCAGGTCAACACCGGCGCCGGCTGCCACCTCGACGCCGCGATGGTGGCCGGCGCGCTGACCGCGCTGGACCCGCCGGACGGCTCGACGGTGTTCATCGAGAACGTCGGCAACCTCGTCTGCCCCGCGCTGTTCGACCTCGGCGAGCGCGCCCGCGTCGTGCTGATGTCGGTCACCGAGGGCGCCGACAAGCCGCTGAAGTACCCCCACATGTTCCGCGGCGCGGACGTCCTGCTGCTCAACAAGATCGACCTGCTGCCGCACGTGGACTTCGACGTGGACGCCTGCCGCGACGCCGCCCGCCGCGTCTGCCCCGGCCTGAGCGTCCTCCCGGTCTCCGCCACGCGAGGCGACGGCCTCGACACCTGGTACGACTGGCTGACCGACACCGAGCGACCTGCTTGACCTGGAGTGTGCTCCAGCTTCTAACGTTCAGGAGGACGAGAGAGGGAGCACATCTGTATGGAGTACCGCAGGCTCGGCCGGACGGGTGTCCGGGTCAGTGCGCAGTGCCTCGGCGCCATGATGTTCCACAAGTCGGGTGACACCGACGAGTTCGAGCGCATGATCCACCGGGCACTGGACTCGGGGATCAACTTCATCGACACCGCGGACATGTACTCGCGCGGCGAGAGCGAAGAGGTCGTGGGCCGCGCCATCGGGGAGCGGCGGGACGACATCGTCCTCGCCACCAAGTTCTTCAACCCCATGGGCGAGGACCGCAACATGCGGGGCGGGTCGCGGCGCTGGATCGTCCGGGCGGTGGAGGACAGCCTCCGCAGGCTGGGGACCGACCGCATCGACCTTTACCAGATGCACCGGTACGACTGGAGCACCGACATCGAGGAGACGCTCGGGGCACTGGACGACCTCGTCCGCCAGGGCAAGGTGCTCTACCTGGGGTCGTCGTCGTTCCCGGCCGACTGGATCGTCGAGGCGCAGTGGGCGGCGCAGCGCAGGAACACCGCGCGGTTCGTGTGCGAGCAGCCGCAGTACTCGATCTTCGCGCGGTCGGTCGAGAACGACATGCTGCCCGCCGCGCTGCGGCACGGCATGGGCGTCATCCCGTGGAGCCCGCTGGCCGGAGGGTGGCTGACCGGCAAGTACCGGCGCGGCGAGCAGGCCCCCGCCGAGTCGCGGTTCGCACGCGGCGACCGGCTCGCCACCGACCCGAGCACGCCCGCCCGCTTCGACGCCGTCGAACGCCTGGAGCGGATCGCCGACGAGGCGGGCCTCTCGCTGACCCACCTGGGGCTCGGGTTCGTCACCGAGCACCCGGCCGTCACCTCGACCATCATCGGCCCGAAGACGATGGAGCAGCTCGACGACCTGCTCGCGGGCGCCGACGTCCGGCTGAGCGGCGACGTCCTCGACGCGATCGACGAGGTCGTCCCGCCGGGCACCGACATGGGCGGCATCGACCACATGACGGGCAACCCGTCCCTGAAGCCGAGAAACCGCCGCCGCTGACCCGACGTTGACTTGCGGCGTGTCGTTGTTATCAGCGCGTCGAAAACAACAACACGCCGCAAGTCAACGGGGCGCTAGCGGATCAGGGGGTCGCGGGGGAGGCCGAGGATGCGCTCGCCGATCTGGTTGCGGGTGATCTCGGACGTTCCGCCGGCGATCGACATGCCGCGGGAGCCGAGGCGCATCAGGCCGGCGAACTCGCCGAGGCCGTCGGTGAACGCGGTCTCCGGGCCGGCGAACGCGGCGAGCAGGTCGGCCGTGGCGTGGCCGTGCTCGGCGAGGACCAGCTTGGTGATGTTGCCCTCGGGGCCGGGCTCACCGCCCGCCACGGCGCGTTCCGCGGACCGGAGGTTGAGCAGGCGGAGGGCGTGCTCCTCCGCCAGGTAGGCGCCGACGCGCTCGGCGGCGGCGGGGACGCGGTCGCCGCGCTCGGTGTAGAGCTTCACGGCGTCGGGTCCGGGCGGGCCGCCGACACCGCCGCCGATGCTGACGCGCTCGTTGCCGAGCGTCGCGCGGGCCACCGTCCAGCCCTGGTTCGGAGTCCCGACGACGTCGGCGTCGGGGACGAACACGTCGGAGAAGAACACCTCGTTGAACTCGGCGTGGCCGGTGGTCTGGCGCAGCGGCCTGACCTCGACGCCCGGGTGCTCCATGTCGATGACGACCATCGTGACGCCGGCGTGCTTGGCGGCGTCCGGGTCGGTGCGGACGGTGGCGAAGCCCCAGCGGCAGTAGTGCGCGCCGCTCGTCCAGACCTTCTGGCCGTTGATCACCCAGCCGCCGTCCGCCTTCACCGCGCGGGTCTTGACGGCGGCGGCGTCCGACCCGGCCTCCGGCTCGCTGAACAGCTGGCACCAGATCTCGTCGCCGTTCAGCGCGGGGCGCACCCAGCGGTCGATCTGGTCCTGCGTGCCGTGCTGGATCAGGGTCAGGATCACCCAGCCGGTGATGCCGTACTGGGGGCGCTTCACACCGGCGGTGCGGAACTCGTCCTCGATGACGAGCTGAAGCCCGGCGCTCGCCTCCACGCCCCACGGGCGCGGCCAGTGCGGCTGGACGTACCCGGTCTCGATGAGCTTGTGCCGCTGCTCTTCCCGGGGCAGCGCGGCGATCTCGCGGGCCAGCTCCCGGATCCGGGGACGCTGCTCCTCGGCCTCGGGCGGCAGGTCGAGGTTCGCCTCCCGGACGACGCCTTCGGCTCGCAGCCGCGTCACGTCCCGTTCGGCGGCGCGCGGGTCGAACACGGCCTCCAGCGTGGCGGCCCGGCGCAGCAGCAGGTGCCCGTCGTGCTCCCAGGTGAAGCCGATGCCGCCGTGCACCTGGATGTTGAGGCCCGCGTTGCCGGTGAACGCGGGGATCGCGAGCGCGCCCGCGACGGCCGCGGCCAGCTCGAACTGCTCGGACGGACCGGACGCCGCCCGTGCCGCGTCCCACACCGCGGCCGTGCCCAGCTCCGCGGCGACGAGCATGTTCGCGCAGTGGTGCTTGACGGCCTGGAACGTCGCGATCGGGCGTCCGAACTGCTGCCGGACCTTGGCGTACTCGGTCGAGGTCTCCACGCATTCGAGCGCCCCGCCGACCGCCTCGGCGGAGGCCACCGTGCGGGCGAGCGCGGTGGCGTGCGCTCTGGCCCCTTCGAGGACCGCCTCGGCGGTCACGCCGTCGAGGCGGACGCGCGCCGACCGGCGGGACGGGTCCAGGTTGCCCGGCACCTCGACGGTGACGCCCGCCGCGCCCGCCCGCACGACGACCATGTCGTCGCCGGCGGCGAGGACGAGCAGCTCCGCGAGCCCGCCGCCGAGCACGACCCCGGCGTCTCCGGAGGCGGCGCCGTCCCGCACGGTCACGGAGCCGTCCAGGCCGAGCGCCGCGGGGGTCTCTCCCGAGGCCAGGCCGGGCAGGAATCGCGCCCGCTGCCCGCCGTCGCCCGACGCGGCGATCGCGGCGGACGCGATCATCGTCGGCAGGAGCGGGCCCGGCGCGACGGCGCGTCCGAGCTCCTCGGCGACCACGACGAGTTCCTGCAGCCCGGCCCCGCCGCCGCCGTGCTCCTCGGGGAGGTGCAGGCCGAGCAGGCCGAGGCCGGCGAACTCCGTCCAGTAGCCCGGCAGCGTCTCCTTGTCCGCCTCCAGCAGTGCCCGGTTCGCGGCACGCGCGTCGTGGTCGCGCAGGAACGCGCGCGCCGTCCGCGCAAGCTCGCGGTGCTCTTCGCTGATGGCAATCGCCATGGCCCCTCCAAGGTCCGTCCGCCTCGGCACCCGCCCGGCACGTCGGCTAGCGGTCGACTGTCGCGCTGCCATTCTGGACCGAACGCCATTCGGCCGTACATCGGGGCGGGCGGTCTATTTTCCGGGACCGGTCACCACCCGCTACCCCAGCGCGTGGACGAAGCGCAGCGCCTCATCCCGCCCCATACCCGTCTCGGCGCAGGCCAGCGCGACCGCCGACTCCAGGTCACCGGCATGCTTGAACTCCCGCACCCGGTCTGAAGGCACGCCGGACGGCCCGCCCTGCGACACCGTGGGCAGGCGTCCCTCCCGGAGGGCCTTGACGTAATCCTTCGCGGCCTTCGAATCCAGGCCGGTCCCCTTGCGCACGAGCCTGGCCGCCTCTTTCGGCCTCCTCTCGGCGAGGAGCGCGTGCACCTTCGCCTGGACGTCGGGCGGCACGGCCCTGGCGAACACCACGCCCTTCAGGACGTCCACATACTCCTTGGCCTCTTTGAGCCCCGCACCCGTGGCCTCCCGGACCAGCTTGATGGCGGGGATGTGCCGGCCTCTCTCGACCAGCACGATGACCCGGTCACGGGTCTCCGAAGGCACATACGGGACAAACGACGTCACGTGATCTCTCCTCGGTGCGACGGGCGTCCGATTTTTCCTGCATCCGCGGCCGGCCGCATCTCTCAGCCCAGCGGCCGGCGTCCGAGGAAGGCGACCAGCCGCTCCCCCGCGCCGGCGTCCGGCCCGGGGTCGACGGGCTCGGCGAACAGGGGACCGCGCTCCTCGGGCACCACCAGCGGGCAGAGCTTCAGCAGTTCGTCCGCCAGCCCCGGAGGGATCGGCCGCCGCTCACCCGACGCCTGCGCGACGTCCCAGCCGTGGACGGCCACCTCGACCGCCCCCGCGGCGGCCATGAGCCCCCCGCCCAGGCGGCGATCGCCGACCGACACCTCCCCCAGCGCGCCGGACGCCCGCAGCAGCCGGACGGCGCTCACCCGCACGGCCGACACGGGATCGTCCGCCAGGACGAGCGGCTCGGGCTCCAGCGCGACCCGTCCCAGGCGCGCCCCCTCCCCCAGCGCCGCCAGCGAGTCCCGCAGGTGCAGCAGCAGCTCTTCGAGGTTCCACGAGCGGCACGGTGTCCGGCGCGGCAGCATCTCCGACGTCACCCCTTGGACCGACGTCAGCGCGAAGCCGATCGCCCGCTCCAGCAGCCCGCCGTCCCGCGACGCCGGCAGCCACGCGCTCATACGCTCGTACATCGCCGATCCAATCAATGGTGACCTGCCTCTCACCTGTGGACCGCCGCCGTCCCGGAAAGTCATCGCCCCGCCACGTTTCCGCACCTCAGGTCGAACCCCGTGCGGCCCGTTCCCGTATGACCGGCCGAGGGAGCCCACCCGGAACTCGAGAGTCGCGGTGGACGGAGAGATGTTGAAGGCGCGTGCCGGATGACCACGCCAGGCGAGGCCGACCCATGGGCGCGGTTCCTGACGGCCCTCGAAACCGGATGCGGTACCTGCGGCGGCAGGGGCCGGACCGTCCGCGCGCAGTGGCGCGCGTGGTACCGGCAAGCCGACGAACTCGTCAGGGTCGCGCAGGCCGCGCGCCGTGCGACGGACCTGAACCCGGCCGCGGACCTCGTCAACGGCTTCGCCGGACCGGGCTTCGCCGACCCGGCCGAGCCCTCCATCGTCACCGCCGTGGACCGGGCCATCGACGACCACATGAAGGCCCGTCCGCAGTGCCCCGAGGAGGAACCCTGCGAGACCTGCCACGGCTCCGGCATGCTCCTGACCGCCGCAGGCCACCGCCTGGCCGACCTCCTGACCCGCCACGGCTTCCTCCGCGACAGGTGACCCCCCGCTCAGCCGGTGTCCGCGTTTCCGTGCAGGTGACGTACGACGACGCCGAGGACGCCGTCGCTCCTGAGGTAGCCGTAGTGGCGGGAGTCGAGGCTGCGGGTGGCGTTGTCGCCCAGGACGAGCAGGTGGCCGTCCGGCACGGGCGACTCGGCGCCGGACGGCAGCGAGGCGGCCACCGATGCGGGCACCGGATCGCCGGGCACGGCCGCCGCCCGCTTGATCACCCAGGTGCGGCCGGAGAGGCTCCGGCCCGCGCTCGCGGCGACGCCCGGGCCACGGCGCGTTCCAGGGCGTACCTTGCTCTCGACGACGACGATGTCACCGGTCCGGACGCGCCGCACGGGCCGGCGCCGCACGAGGACGCGGTCGCCTTCGTAGAGGGTGGGCTGCATGGACGGGCCGTCCACGTCGATCACGGCGAAGCGGCGGCGGAGCCAGACGATGAGCGCGGCGGCTCCGGCGACGGCCGCCGCGGCGGCGACGGCCGGGGTCATGGCGCCGGCGCGTCCACGGCCGAGGCCGGCCGGTAGCCGTGGGCCTGCAGCGTGAACAACCGGGCGTACGTGCCGCCCGTCGCGATCAACTCGGCATGGGTGCCCTGTTCCACGATCCGCCCCTGGTCGAGGACGACGAGCAGGTCGGCGTCGCGGACCGCCGCCAGCCGGTGGGAGATCAGCACGCTGGTCCGGCTCGCGCGGTACTCGCGCAGGCGCGTGTGGATCTCGTACTCGGCCTCGGCGTCCAAACCGGAACTGGGTTCATCGAGGATCAACAAATCCCGTTGGTCGCGCAGGAACGCGCGGGCCAGCGCCGTCCGCTGCCATTGCCCACCGGACAGGGGGACACCGGCCTCGGAGCCGGTGGCGTCGTCTCCGGGTTTCGCCGCGAACAGGCGTGAGAGCAGCGTGTCGTAGCCGCGGGGCAGCGCGGCCAGGTCGTCGTGGACGCCGGCCCTGCGTGCCGCGGCCTGCACACGGCCGAGGTCCCTGTCGCGGAGGTCGCCGAGCCCGATGTTGTCGGCCGCCGTCAGGTCGTACTCCATGTAGTCCTGGAACACCGCGGCGATCCGCGACCGCAGTTCGGCCGGATCCATGTCGCGCAGGTCCACCCCGTCCCACAGGATCGCGCCGCGCTCGGGGTCGTAGAACCGGCACAGCAGCTTGATCAGCGTGCTCTTCCCGGCGCCGTTGCGGCCCACCAGGCCCACCGCCCGGCCGGACGGGATCGTGAGATCCACGTCGCGCAGCGCCCACGGATGGTCCGGGGAGTAGCGGAACCACACCCCGCGGAACTCGATACCGAGGCGCAGCGGCGGAGTCGCGTGCGGCTCGGCACGCACCGGCAGGTCCGGCTCGCTCTGGGTGATGGTGAGGTAATGGCCGAAGAGCAGAAGATTGTGGTGGGTCTGCGTCACCTCGCCCACCACGGAGGCCGCGGCGGCCTGTACCCCTGCCACGGAGGCGATGAGCAGCGGTATGTCGCCAACGGTGAGCGTGCCGGATCGGGCGGTGAAGAGCGCCCACACCAGGCCGGCCCCCGCGATCCCGGCGGCGAGGACTCCCAGGCCGGATTGGGTGACCATGTCGCGCCGGTCCATCCGGCGCCGTTGCGCGTCGGCCTCCCGTCGCTGCGCGGTCATCAGTTCACGGAAGTAGCGGGTGGTCCCGAACAGGCGCAGTTCCTTGGCCGCCTGCACGCTGCTCAGCATTCGCTGGAAGAAGACCTCCCGCCGCTCCACCGGGCTGATCCGCCACATCATCGCCGCACGGAGCCGGGACAGGCGCAGCTCGGCGAGCAGCGCGGGGACCGCCGCAAGCGTCACCGCCAGCGCCAGCCACCGGCTGATCAGCAGCAGCGAGCCGAGAAACCCGACGATGGTGATCGCGCCCCGGCAGGCGGCCAGCACGCCGAAGACCACGATGGCGGGTGTACTGCCACCGGCTCCGTGGGCCAGCGCCAGCCGGTCCAGGAATACCGGATTCTCGAACCTGGCCAGGCCGGGAAGCCGCTCGGCCACCGCGAAGAGCCGGTCCTGGGCGGTCAGGGCGATCCGTCGTTCGAGCTCCTGGCGAAGGTAACGGGACACGTGCGGCACCACGGCGGCCGCCAGCCCGGCGGCCAGGAGCCCGCCGCCCATCCAGGCCAGAGCCGGCCCGCCGTTGGACCGCCCCGCTATCGCGTCCAGCGCGAGCTTGGTCAGCCACGCCACACCGACCGGCACCACCGCGGCCACCAGCTCCAGCGTCCCGCAGCCGAGCAACTGGTACCGGCCGGCGTGCCATGCCAGAGCCAGGGCGTGCCCGACCCCGGCGACACCGGCCCTGGCCCCGCCCTGGCTGTCGCGCATGGGCGCGGTCACACCCCGGTCGATGCGGGCGAGGCGCTGGAGGCCGAGCGGTTCAGCTCCAAGCCGCTACTGACCACCGTTCCAGACCCGCTGAGGACGCCGAAGGCGGGGAAGGAGGTCAACGCCAGTGCCGTGCCGATCTCACCGGTCATCGGCGGCTCGATGACGACGCGGGCGACCGGCTCCAGCCGCTCGCGGTAGGTCGCCGCCTCGCCGTCCGTCCCGACGACGACGGCGATCACCTGGTCGCGTCCGCCGGGGAACGTCTTCGCGGAATCGACGAATGCGGGCAGCCTCTCGTCGCAGGCGGAACAGTGCGGTGTGAAGGCGCCCACCAAGGTCCGCCCGGACAGCCCGCCCCGGGACACCGGCTCACCGGTGGTGGCGACGGTCTCGAACGGCCCGGCGGTCTCCCCCTCGGCGAGGATCGCGTAGGGCCGCCGTCCCCCGGACGACACGTTCGAGATCAGCTCGCCGTGCTCGCGGAGCCGTCGGATCACACCGAGCATGAGAACGAGATTCAGCAGGCAGACCGCGAGAGCGAGGAAGGCCAGCGCGGCAACGGCGGGCATCAACGCATGGATCCCTTCGTGGCAGGGTGGACATCGGTGGAGGCGACGGGCTTGAACAATCCGGCGATCTCATCGGCGGTCATCACGACGGCGACGACCACGACAGCGGCGACCACGGTGGCGGCGACGCCCGCGGGCTTCAGTCGCCCGGCCGCGTCCGCGCCTCCGGCCAGCCCGAGACCGGCGGCGGCGGCCAGCACTCCGTTCCGGACGAGATGCGCAACACCGACAGGTCGGGCCGAGCCCCCGAAGCAATGGCAGGGGGCGCGGTCCCGGCGTCGCAGTGCGGCCAGCACCGCCACGGCGAAGGCACACGCCAACAGGCCGGCGAGCAGGAACCCCACCCACACGGAACGAGGCCGTAAGAGCAGCACCAGCACCGCCGCCTCGGCGGCGATCACGCCAGGGGCCAGCACACCTGCCGGGACCCGGGAGACCAACCACCGGGGACCCAGCCGGCCAGTGGCCACCACGAACCCGGAGTAGGGGTCCCGGCCGCGCAGCTTCCCCACGACCGAGGCCAGGAACACGAACCCGACCACGCACCGGCATCCCAGCACGACATAACCCATCGCAGGGCCTTCCCCGCCCGGTCGAGCGATTCAGCAGGGGTTCCGGTAATTGCATTCGTACCAGCAGTAGTTGCTGCCACCGACCGGCGTCGTGCAGCACTGCCACCGCAGACGGCTGACGTCGCAGTCATTGACGTAGATGCACACGCATGATTGAGCGGACGCCTGCGCGTGGGGGACGACCAGACCGAGCAGGCGGTCGCCGAGCT
This sequence comes from Actinomadura sp. KC345, assembly GCF_004348515.1. Taxonomy (GTDB): domain Bacteria; phylum Actinomycetota; class Actinomycetes; order Streptosporangiales; family Streptosporangiaceae; genus Spirillospora. The sequence goes on from NZ_SMKH01000021.1 coordinate 34,607, forward strand.
TTTCGATCTTCGAGAGCATTGCCTTTCCAGCCTCCTTCGATCCGCCTCGGCGTTCGGTCCGAGGCGGGACGTCGGCCTCCACCGCGGTGCCGCGATGCCGGCCACCGGCTCTGCGCCGTTCACGCATTTCGTCAACCGGCCCGATCAGAACAGCAGGCGGCTTCAGATCGGCTTCACGCACGCTTCACCGGCGGTGAGGACCGGTGCATGGCGGCGGGCGCGCACGCCACCACGGGACCGCATCGGTGAAGCAGATCTGAAGCCGAAACGAATGCGCGTCGGAGTAGACCTGGTTCAGCAGGCCGGGTGCTGCCGCACCCCGACTACTGATCCGGCCGGGAGAGGCGTTCGCCGTCGGCGTCCTCGGGCGGGGTCAGGAAGTTCTGGAGTTCGCGGTGGCGGAACTGGTAGGTGGCTCCGCTGATGCGGAGCAGGCGTGCCTCGCAGGCCCAGTCGAGGAAGGTCCACAGGCGCAGCGGGAGGAGGCCGCGGGCGGCCGCGACGGCCAGGCCGATCATGGCGCGGGACCAGGCGATCGCGCCGAACGCGACGCCGAACGCGACGCCGCCGGTGATCGCGCACGCCAGGGAGACGGCGACGTTCTGGTTCATGATGAACACCAGGAAGGCGGCGACGCCGCCGGTGAGCCCGAAGGCCGTTCCGATGGCCGGGTTGCGGTGCAGGGCCTCCCGTGGATGGGCCAGTTCCGTGTCCGGGCTCCAGCCGCCGGTGGTGATCGTGAAGATGACGCCGAGCGCGAAGGCGAGGACGAAGGCCCCCGTGACGCCCGCCGCGAGCGCCACCGGGCCGGCGTGGGCCGACCGGAGCGGCGCCAGGCCCGTGAGCGCGCCGCACAGCCCGAAGCCGAGCAGCGTGACCGGTTCGGCGCGGACCGCCTCGGCCACGGTCAGGCGTTCCGATCCCCGCCGCCCGGCCGCGGTCAGCCCGATGACCGCGCCGAGGACCGTGCCGCCGGTCGCCCCCGCGGCGGTCGCGTAGACCGGGCCGAAGACGGTCCCCGAGGTCAGGGCGAAGCCGGTCAGGCCGCCGAGCACGCCGACGGGGAGGCCGGCCAGGGCGCCGAGGAGGCCGCCGGTCACCCGCCGCGCGCGGGGGACGTTCGTGCGCCCGCCGGCGGCGGACGGCCACGGCGACAGCGACAGGCCGGTCGCGATGCCGACCCAGCCGGCCATGAGCGCCAGCGTGAGCCCCTCGCCGGGGTCGAGCCCGGCGCGCAGATCGCCTGGCCGGTCGACCGCCGAGCCCGTCCAGAACGCCAGCATCGCGATGAGCGAGAAGACCACGGCGCCCAGGCAGTGCAGCGCCCGGACCCGGCGCAGGCCGCCGATCGGCCACAGCAGGTGCGGGACGAGGTCGATCGCGCTCATCCCGGGCGGGCGCCCGGCCCCGCCGCCCTGCCGGCGCAGGTGCGCGGCCAGGTGCTCCAGCCAGGTCCGCACCTGGTCGGGCCGGTACGGGGTGCCGTCGGCGGTCCGCGGGGTGAGCCGGGTCGCCGCCGGGACGTACGCGTCGAGCAGCCTCCGGGCGATCCGGGCCGACGCCTCGCCGGGGCCGGCCTCCGGGTCCGCGTCCAGCAGCTCGGCGGGACGCGCGCCGGACTCCACGGCGGTCGCGATCAGCAGCAGCCGCCACGGTGTGGCCAGCGCGTCGTGGACGGCCTTCCCCGACGGCCCGGACAGGGCCGCACCGATGCCGTCGCGGTGCTCGCCGCACGGGTGGCCGTCCGGCCAGCGGGCCCGCAGGTACGAGCGGATCTGCCCGGAGGTCAGGTCGTGGAGATGGATCCGGGCGGCGTCGTCCAGGCCGATCCGCGCCTCGAACAGCTCGGCGTGGCGGTCGGCCCGGCAGGTCACCACGACCGCCCCCGGCCGCCGTCCGGAAAGGTCGCTGTACCGGTTGAGCTCCGCGAGCAGCGCGATCGCGCGGCGGGGCGGGCCCGTGGACGGCTCGGGGTCCAGTTCGTCCAGGCCGTCCACCACCGGCAGTATCCGGCGGTCGCGCACCAGCCGCCGCGCTTCCGTGGCCGTGAGCCCGAAGTCGCCCTCCAGCTGCTCGGCCAGCCATGGCTCGAACGGGCTCCCCGAGGTCCACCTGGCGGCGCTGACGCGCACCGGCACCATCCACCGGTCGCCGGGGGGTCCTTCGCCGGCCAGGAAGGGCTCCAGCAGTTGCAGCACCAGTTCGATGGCGAGGACGGTCTTGCCCGCCCCCGACTCCCCCACGACCAGCAGGCGGCGCGGGGACAGGCCGCTGAAGAACCGGCCGATCGAGTCCAGGCCGCCGACCGCCTCGCCCCCGGTCCCGCCGTCCGGCATCGGGCCGGCGTGCGGCCCGAAGGACACCGGCGCGATGCTGTAGCCGCCGAGCAGCCCTTTGCGCGCCCGGTCCTCCTCCCGCGCCACCCGCCGCGCCAGCAGTTCGACGGCCTGGTCACGTCCGGGACCGGCGGTGCCGTGGTCGTCCTGCGCGACCTCGGCCGTGCCGGGCGCCGTCGCAGGTTCCGGCGCGGGTTCCGCCGCGGCGACGCCCGCCGCGGGGCCGGTCGAGGCCGCCAGGGCGGTTCTGGCCACGCGCCATCGTTCGATTTCGCGGGGCAGCAGCTCCGGCGGATGGTCGCAATTGCGCAGGCATGCGGTCACGAAGGCCCTGACGAAGTCCCACCGCGGCAGCTTGTCGGTCTGCCGGAGGACGTGCGAGATCGTGCTCCTGGGCAGGGCGTCGACCTTCGTCCCGTCCGGGGCCGCCGTCTGGCCTCCGAGGGAGCGCAGCCTGCTGAGCGACGGCTCGCCCGCCCACTGCCTGAGCCGGATCAGCGAGCGCACGAAGTCCTCCGTGCCGCCCGCGCGGGGCGGACCGGGCGGATCGTCGCGGTCTGCGGTCATGGGTTCTTCCTCACCAGCGCCCACACGAACGTCGCCCTGCCGCGCCGCGGCCACCGGCCGTCCCGGCACGTGCCTTCGAGCGTCTGGACGTGACGCGATTCCATAAGGTAGTTGCGCGCCTCGTCGGCCTCCACCAGGTCCCGGCCGACCGCGATGGGCACGAAGCCGTGCCGGGGGATGTAGACCCACCGGCCGCGATCCCAGTCGTACGGGTCGACCCAGTGGTGGCGGACGGTCCCCGACACCGTCACCTCCCGGCCGGTCCGGGTCAGGACGAACGATCCCTGCGACCGCAGCAGGCTCATCCTGCTGACGTAGAACAGCTCCGTGCCGATGAACGCGTTGATCCGCGCGTCCCAGTGGTCGTTCAGCCAGGTGGAGGCGCCGTCGTCCAGCCGGTGGGCCTCCCGCGCGAGCTGCCGCTCGAACCTGCGGTGGTTCTTGCGCTCGGCGCGCCGGATCGCCCGGAACGAGCGCAGCCAGCGCTGCGACAGCGTGCGGGTCTCCCCGGCGCCGTCCATGAAGTGGTTCAGGAAGTCGGCCGCGACCGGGTGCACCGTCCGGCTCTGGTCGACGATCGAGCGGAACAGGACGGCGAGCTCCACGGCCGGCCGCCCGGTGCGCCGCCGGAAACCCCGCAGGAACATGCTCGTCCTCTTCATCGCGGGACCGGTGTCACGGGCACGTTCGCCGGTACTTCTCCTGCGGCACGTAGTTCTCCCATTCGTCGCGGGTGAGGGGGCGTCCTGCGTTGGCGCACGCCGCGGCCACCGGGTCGGCGGGCAGTCCAGCGTCCCAGAGCCGGGCGGTGTCGTCACCGGCCACCGTGGCGAGGACGTCTCCGTTCCGGCCGTAGGCGATCGCGGTCACGCCGCGGTTGTGCCCGGTCATCGGGTCACCGAGTTGCCGGTGGGTGCGCGTGTCCCAGAGCCGCACGCGGTCGTCGGAGGAGCCGGTGGCGAGAACCCGGCCGTCCGGGCTGAACGCGAGTGAGGTGATCGCGCCCTCGTCCACGACGAGGGCGGCCCCGACCGGGCGGTCGCGGGCGACGTCCCAGAGCCGGACGCTGGAGTCCGCGGCCGTGAAGGCGAGGGTCCGGCCGTCGGGGCTGAACGCCAGGTCGTTGACCAGCCCGAGATCGGCCGTGGTCAGCGGGGCACCGATCTGGCGGCGGGAGGCGACGTCGAACAGGCGCACCCGGTTGTCGTAGCCCACAGTCGCCAGTGTCGCGCCGTCGGGGCTGAAAGTCATCGCCGTGATGATTTCGGTGTGCCCGGGGACGCGGATCCGGCGCCCGCTCTCCCGGTGGCGGGCCACGTCCCAGAACGCGATGGCCTCGTCCTGGTGGACGGCGACATGCCTGCCGCCGGGGCCGAGTTCGGCCACACCGCCGAGAGTGCCGTCATGGGCGATCTCGCGCCTTGTCGCGACGTTCCAGAGCCGCAGGCCGTCGGAGCTGGACGTCATGAGCGTCCGGCCGTCGGGGGTGAAGGCGAGCGAGGTCACGGTGCGGCGCGCGTCCGGGAGTTCCAGCGGGGAGCCGATGCGTTGCTGAGTGGTGCGGTCCCACAGCTGGACCGCGGGGCCGTCCTCCTCCGGCACGCCCGTGGCCAGCGTCCGTCCGTCAGGGCTCAGCGCGACGGCGGCCTGGGCGGGCATGCGGGTCCCGGCCTGGACGTGGGTATGCGGGTCGGCCAGCCGCACCGTCCCGTCGGCGGAGGCGGCCGCGAGCAGCCTCCCGTCCGGGCTGAACGCCACCTCCTCGACGGGCGCGACGTTGTCCGACAGCGCGAGCACCTGTTCCCGGCCGGCCGTGTCCCACAGGACGGTGCGCCCGGTGTCCCCGCCGGTGGCGATCCGCGTGCCGTCCGGGCTGAACGCGATCGCGTTGTAACCCGCTCGGCGGTCACGGAGCACACCGGTCTGCTCGCGCGTGGCCATGTCCCACAGCCGGGCGGTCCGGTCGAAGCTCACGGTCGCGAGGGTGCGCCCGTCCGGGCTGACGGCGACATCGGTGACGTCCTGGGTGTGGCCCTTGAACGGATCGCCGACCCGGTCGGACGTGGCGGTGTCCCAGAGCCGCGCGGTCTTGTCCTTGCTCGCGGTGACCAGCGTCTTCCCGTCCCGCGAGAACGCCACCGCGTGGACCGCGGTCGAGCGCTCCGGCGAGTCGTCGGCGCGGCCCATGGGAGCCCCGCGCGGACGGTGCGTCGCCGCGTCCCACTGCCGGACGACGCCGCTGCGGTCCCCGGTCGCGAGAGTCCTGCCGTCCGGGCTGTACGCGAGCGCCGTCACGGCGGTTTCGAGGTCCAGAGGGGCGCCGGCCTCGCGATGGGTGGCCACGTCCCAGAACCGGACGATGCCGAGGCACGCCGTCGCCAGCGTCCGGCCATCGGGCGCGAAGGCCACCTGGGCGACGTCGGAGCAGTTGTCCTTGCGATGGCTGATCGGCGCTCCGAGCCGCCGTCGCGATGCCGCGTCCCACAGCCGCGTCGCGCCGTCTTCGCCCCCGGTCGCGATGACCGACCCGTCAGGGCTGAACGCCATCGCGGTGACGCCGCCCCGGTGCCCGGCGAGGGTCCCCCGGCCGTTGCGGGCCGCCGCGCTGAGCAGGCGGCTGCGGGCCTCGTCGGTGGACGCGATCCGCCACGCGGCCACGGCCAGCATCGAGGACAGCGCGGGATCGCCGACGACCTCGCTCTGAGCCGCGAGCTGGCGGGAGACCGCCACGCTGCGCTGGCGGTCCGCGTCGCCCGCCGCGTCGACGGCGACGCCGGCCGCGACGAGTGCGAGCGCCGACAGCGTCGCGAGCCCGGCCTGGACGAGCCGCCGGCGGCGGCCCGCCTGCCGCGCCGCCCGGGTCGATGCCGCGAGGAAGCCCGCGGCGGTGGGGCCGGCCGGCGGGAAGCTGCCGGGGTCGCGTTCCCAGCGGGGCCTGACGTCGTCGACGGCGAGGAGCCGGGCGCCGCGGTACAGGAAGGCGGGATCGCGGTGGTTGTCGGCCCACTCGTCGGCGTCCTCGATGAGCCGGTCGTAGACCGTCTGCGCGTCCAGGTCGGGCGCGAGCCACTGCCGGAGGGCCGGCCACGCGGTCAGCAGCGCGTCATGGGCGATCTCGGCGGCGTCCTCGTCCAGGGTCAGCAGGCGCCGGCCGGCGAACGCGGACAGCAGCATCTCGACCCGGCCGCGCTCGTCCGCCGAGTGCGCCGACGCGGCGGCGTGGATCGCGGCCAGCGTCACCCTGCGCCGCGCGACCCGCCCGCCCGCGGTGATCACCGTCATCCGCCGGAACAGCTTGAGCGCGGTCTTGCGCTCCTCCGGCGCCAGCCGGTCGAGGACCTCGTCGGCCGTGCGCCGCACCGAGTCGTGGACCCGGCCCGACTCCTCGTATCCCCGGACGGTCAGCCTGCCGTCCTCCCGCCGCTCCCAGGTGTTGCGCAGGGCCTGCGAGAGCAGCGGCAGGGCCCCGGCCTCGAAGCGGCCGCCGGCGGCCTCGCCGGCGCGCAGCTCGCCGAGGATCGTCTCGACCAGCGCGGGTTCGACCTCCAGGTCCGCCGCCGCCGCGGGGCCGGTGATGGCCAGCCGGAGATCCGACTCCGTCATCGGCTCGATGATCACCTGGCCGTCCTGGATGGCCTCCGCGAGCGAGGGGTAGGCGGCGCAGCGGTCCCAGTAGTCCGCCCGCACGCCGACGATCACCCCGGCGTCGCACGGCGGGCCGGCCAAGGCGTGCAGGACCCGCACGAACGCCTGCCGCTCATGCTCGTCGTCGACCAGCGTGAACAGTTCCTCGAACTGGTCGACGACGAGAACGAAACGGCCGGCGGACGGGAGGTCGTCCGCGGACGACGGATCGCTCCGCAGCCGCTCTTCCATCGCTTCCGCGTGCCCGCCGAACGCCTTCGTCCATTCTTCGGCGAGGGCCCGCAACGGCTCGGACGACGGGGTGATGAGCAGGCGCGGCCAGCTCCGCGACCCGTCGATCCCCAGCATCCCCTCCGCCAGCGCCGGTATCAGCCCTGCCCGCAGGAGCGATGATTTGCCGACCCCGGAGGCACCGGAGACCAGAAGGACGGAACCACGCTCTTCCAGGCGCGGCCCCAGACGTTCAAGAAGATCACGGACGACCCTCGTCCGTCCGAAGAAGAACTCGGCCCTCTCCGCCTCGAACGGGACGAGCCCTTGGTAGGGACAGAACGCGTCCCCCTGATCGAAGGACGGCGACGCGTCAGCCTCCGGCGGGCGACTCCGCGCGCGAGCGTCGCCCTCTCCCATCTCTCCATTCTTGCGAACCGCGACAGTGTCGATCAACCGCACCCGACCTGCGCGAACACGGCCGGTGACCGCTCATGTCGGCATTCGGCTCTCGCCCTCGATCTCCGATCGGGCCGCGCGGGAGACGGTTGCGGACAGGGAAACGAGCGTCCGCGTCGCTTGGACGAAACCGACGAGCAACCGGTGGGCCGGTGTGCGGTCAATGTGCGCGGTGTCCAATCGGCGCGGCGCGGTTCGCCGTCCCGTACCTTCTCCCGGGCGTCCGGGCGTGCCTATGTTCGAGGTATGAACAGCCAGGACAGGACCCTCCCCGCGGTTGACGCCGGACGCCTTCCGCAGGAACGGCGCGTCGTCACCGAGATCCCCGGACCGAACTCGCGGGCGCTGGCCGAGCGCCGGAAGGCCGCCGTCGCCCCGGGCGTCGGCAGCGTCCTGCCGGTGCAGGTGACCGACGCCGGCGGCGGCGTGGCCGTGGACGCCGACGGCAACTCGTTCATCGACTTCGGCTCCGGCATCGCCGTGACGAGCGTCGGCAACGCCAATCCGCGCGTCGCCGAGCGGGTGCAGGCGCAGGCCGGGCGGTTCACCCACACGTGCTTCATGGTCGCGCCGTACGAGTCGTACGTGGCGGTCTGCGAGAACCTCAACCGGATCACGCCCGGCGACCACGAGAAGCGCTCGATCCTGCTCAACAGCGGCGCCGAGGCCGTGGAGAACGCGGTGAAGATCGCCCGGTACGCGACCGGGCGGCAGGCCGTCGTGGTGTTCGACCACGGCTACCACGGCCGGACGCTGCTCACGATGACGCTCACCGCGAAGAACATGCCGTACAAGCACGGTTTCGGCCCGTACGCACCCGAGGTGTACCGGATGCCGATGGCGTACCCGTACCGCTGGCCGACCGGCCCGGACGACTGCGGGCCCGAGGCGGCGGCCCAGGCGATCGACCAGATCACCAAGCAGATCGGGCCGGAGAACCTCGCGGCCGTGCTGGTCGAGCCGATCCTGGGCGAGGGCGGGTTCATCGAGCCCGCGCCGGGCTTCCTGCCCGCGCTCGCCGAGTTCTGCCGGACGAGCGGCGCCCTGTTCATCGCCGACGAGGTCCAGACCGGCTTCGCCCGGACCGGCGACCTGTTCGCGTGCGAGCACGAAGGGATCGTCCCCGACCTGATCGCCACCGCGAAGGGCATCGCGGGCGGGCTGCCGCTCGCGGCCGTCACGGGCCGCGCCGAGGTGATGGACACCGTCCACGGCGGGGGCCTCGGCGGCACCTACGGCGGCAACCCGCTCGCCTGCGAGGCGGCCCTGGCCGTCCTGGACGAGATCCAGGAGCACGATCTGGCCGGGCGCGCCCGCGGGATCGGCGAGATCATGCTGCCGCGACTGCGGTCGATGGCCGAGCGGTTCCCCGCGATCGGCGACGTGCGCGGCCGCGGCGCGATGGTCGCGGTCGAACTGGTGCGGCCGGGCACCAAGGAGCCCGACCCCGGACTGACCGCCGAGATCGCGCGCCGCTGCCACACGCGCGGCCTGCTCGTCCTGACCGCGGGAACCTACGGGAACGTGCTGCGCTTCCTGCCGCCCCTGGTCATCCCCGGCCACCTCCTGACCGAGGGCCTGGACATCATCGAGGAGGCGTTCGCCGGCTGACCCCTCCGGGGGACGTCCGGCGGCGCTCAGGCGAGCGTGACGGTCACCGGCATTTCCTTGACGCCGTTGACGAAGTTGGACCGGACGCGCCGGACGTCCCCCGTCAGCCGGATGTCGGCCAGCCGTGGCAGCAGCTCCTCGAACATGATGCGCATCTCCAGGCGGGCCAAGGCGTTGCCCAGGCAGAAGTGGGGGCTGCCCTTGCCGAACGTGACGTGGTCGTTGGGGGTGCGGGCGACGTCGAAGCGGTAGGGGTCGGGGAAGACGTCCTCGTCGCGGTTGCCGGAGGCGAACCACAGCACGACCTTGTCGCCCTCCTTGATCCGCTTGCCGCGCATCTCGACGTCGCGGGTGGCGGTCCGGCGGAAGTGGTACACGGGCGAGGCCCAGCGCAGGAACTCCTCCACCGCGGTGGGCATCAGGTCGAGGTCCTCCCGCAACCGGGCGGCCTCGGCGGGGTGGTCGATGAGCGCCCGCATGGAGTGGGTGATGGCGTGCCGGGTGGTCTCGTTGCCGGCCACCACGAGCAGCAGGAAGTAGTTGTCGAAGTCCCGGTCCGACAGCGGCTCGCCGTCGCGCGGGACCTGGTTGACCAGCCTGCTGATCAGGTCGGTGCCGTCACCGCCGCGCCGCGCGGCGCCCAGCTCCCGGCCGTACTCGAAGACCTCCAGCGAGGCGGGGCTGCGGAAGGGCAGGTCGCGGTACCGCTCGCTCTCCTCGCTGTGCAGCAGGACGTCGGCGTAGTCGGGGTCGGTGTTGGCGATGATCCGGTTGCCCCAGTCGATGAGCCGCTCGGTGTCGTCCTCGGGGACGTCCAGCATCCGGGCCAGCACGTTGATCGGGAAGTCGGCCGCGACCTCCTTGACGAAGTCGAAGGTGCCCTTGGCCAGCGCGGCGTCCAGCGTGCGGGCGGTGAGGCCGCGCAGGAACGTGGCGTAGCCGGCGACCGCCCGGGGCGTGAACTCCCGTTGCAGCAGGCGCCGCAGCGCCATGTGCCGGGGCCCGTCGGTCTCCAGCAGGGAGCGCCGGATGGCCGCCTGGCGTTCGTCCACCTCCTCCAGGTTCACGAACCGGGTGGAGGTGAAGGCGTCCGGGTCCCGGTCCGCCGCGACGATGTCGGCGTGCCGGGTCAGGGACCAGAAACCGCTGCCGCCGTCGGTCTCGGGATTCCAGTGGACGGGCTCGTGGCGGCGCAGCTCGTCGAACATCCGCCACGGCGTCCTGCCGTCCATGAAGTTGTCGAGATCGGCGAGGTCGACCGGGAGGGTGTCGGTTGCCAAGGCTGTCTCCTTACAGATGATGGGCGTACTCGCGGAACTCCCAGTCGGTGACGTACCGCTGGAACCGGGCGACCTCGTCCCGCTTGTAGGCCAGGTAGGCGCCGACGAACCGTTCGCCGAGCACGCCGGTGAGGTCCTCGTCGCCGGCCAGGGCGTCGAGCGCGGCCGGCAGCGTGCCGGGCAGCAGGGCGGCCTTGGCGGTGTCGTAGCCGTAGCCCTCCAGCGGCGGCGGCGCGGTGAGCTTGTCGCGGATGCCCAGGTAGGCGGCGGTGACGAGGGCGGCGATGCCGAGGTAGGGGTTGGCGGCGCCGTCGCCGAGCCGCACCTCCAGGCGGGTGGCGCCGCCGCGTTCGGGGGGCACGCGCACCATGGCGCTGCGGTTGTCCAGGCCCCAGTCGACCAGCCAGGGGGCGAGCGTGTCGGGGCCGAAGCGCTTGTAGGAGTTGACGGTCGGGTTGAAGATCGCGGCGAGGGCGGGGGCGTGCGCGATGATGCCCGCGATCGCCTGGTGCGCGGTCGGCGACAGCCCGTCGGGGCCCGCGTCCGGGCCGTCGAAGACGTTGTGGCCGCTCTCGTCCACGCACGACAGGTGGACGTGGAATCCGGAGCCGCCGTCGTCGTTGAACGGCTTGGCCATGAACGTCGCCATCCGCCCCTCGTTGCGGGCGAGTTCCTTGACGGCCGACTTCAGCCGGAACGCCCGGTCGGCGGCGTCGAGGGCCTCGGAGTGCTGCAGGTTGACCTCGAACTGGCCGCAGGAGAACTCGTGGTTGCCCATCGTCACGCCGAGCCCGTAGTCGCGCAGGTGCCGCAGGGTCCGCAGCAGGTGCCCGTCGGGGTCCGTCCTGCGGCCGACGGTGTAGACGTTGCCGGGACCCTCGCCGTAGCGGCGCCATCCGTTGGGCGCGGCCGGGTCGGGCTCGCACAGGAAGTACTCCAGCTCCGGGCCGACGACGGGGGCGAGCCCGAGTTCGGCGAACCGGCCGATGGCGTGGCGCAGGACCTCCCGGGGGCCCTCCGCGCACGGGACGGTGCCGTCCGGCTCGTACGCCTCGCCGAGGCACTGCGCGACGCCCGGTTCCCACGGGACGGCGGCCAGCGTGGACAGGTCGGGCCGCACGCAGATGTCGGGCAGGCCCGCGTCGATGCCGCCGGCGACGTCCACGACGTCGCCTTGGGGGCTGGTGTGGTAGACCGCGCGGCAGAACGCCAGGCCGTGCTCCATCACGGACGGCAACCGGTCCACGAGGACGTCGCGGCCACGGTCGACGCCGATCAGATCGGGGTAGGAGACCCGCACGACGTCGATGCCGTCGGCCGTCAGCCGTTCCACAACGTCGTGGACGTCCACGGAGTGCTGTGGCACTGGGCTCCCCCTCAGGACCGGAAGATTCGTTTGGACGCAAACAATATGGCCGACGCCCTGGCCTGACAAGAGTCCACCAGGAGTCGGAACGAAACCACCGTGAGATGACAGGGAGCACGAACCCGCATATTGTATGGGCCCAAACGATATCGAGGAGGGCCCATGGCACCGGTGCGGGGATTCCTGTACCCGAGGACGGCGACCGGCCGCTCATCGCTGATCCCGAGTCCGCCCTGGCACTACTCGGGCGACCTGCTCACCGTGGAGTACCGGACCGACCCGGCGCGCGTCGCCGAACTGCTCCCCGCCCCCCTCGGATCCGCGCCCGAGGACCCGGGAGCGGTCGCGGTCATCTGGGCCGACTGGCAGTCCTGCTCGGAGTCGGCGGAGGAGCTGCTCGACCCGGTGCGCTCCCAGTACAAGGAGTGTTTCGTCGTGGTGCGCTGCTCGTTCGAGGGGCGCACCTACAGCCGCTGCGTCTACATCTGGGTCGACAAGGACTTCGCCCTCGCGCGGGGGTTGCACCAGGGCTATCCGAAGAAGCTCGGCTCGATCCACCAGACCCGCCCCCACCCGTACGGGCGGGCGGCGCCGCGCATCGGCGCGGGCGGGCGCTTCGGCGCGACGCTCGCCGCCGCGGACCGGCGCCTGGCCGAGGCGGTGGTCACCCTGCGCGAGCCGTCCGAGGGCAACGGGTTCGTCAACGGCCATCCGATGGCCCACCACCGCTTCCTGCCGTCGATCGAGCCGGACGGTCCCGCGGCGCTCGACGAGCTGATCGAGTCGGGCGGCGCCGGCTTCGAGGCCGGGCCCGCCTGGACCGGCGACGCCGAGCTGCGGTTGTTCGGCTCGCCGACCGAGGAACTCGCCCGCCTCGAAGTCGGCGAGGTGATCGGCGCCTACTACCGCCAGGTCGGCGTCGTCTGGAACGGGGGCAGGCGCCTGTGGGACGGCACCGGCGGCCGATGACGCGGATCACGGTGGTCGTACGGGCGTGAACGACATGCGGCGGCGGTAGATTCGATGGCGCCCCACCCGCTCGGGGCTGGGGCGCCCGAGAGGACACACGTGACCGGCCACCACACACTGCGCGAGACCGAGCAGGCCATCCAGCGGCGGCTCGGCGACGTTCCCCTGCGCCACGACGCGATGATGGCGGTCTCCAACATCTACCGGGCCGCCGCCGCGATCCGGCAGCACTTCGAAAGCTCCGTGCTGCGCTCGGCCGACCTGACCTGGACGTCGTTCGTCGTCCTCTGGGTGGTGTGGATCTGGGGCGAGATGGAGACCCGCCACGTCGCGGAGGAGGCCGGCATCTCCAAGGGCACGCTCACCGGGGTGGCCAAGACGCTGGAGGGACGCGGCCTCATGGAGCGCGGCCCGCACGACACCGACGGCCGCCTCGTCGTCCTCCGGCTCACCGACAAGGGCCGCGAGCTGATGGAGCACCTGTTCCCCCAGTTCAACGCCGAGGAGGCGTTCGTCGTCGAGGGGCTCGACCAGGCCCAGAACACCTCGCTGGCCCAGATCCTCGGCACGATCGTGGAGCACCTGGAGAGCGAGGGCGAGACGCGCCGGGACACCCTGCGCGGCGGCGTCCCGGCCCCGCCCCGCCGCTCGGGCCGCCGCGCCCGCGGCTAGACGACACGCGCCCGCGGCTAGACGACACGCGCCCGCGGCTGACGCCCTCCCGCAC
>NZ_SMKH01000220.1 GCF_004348515.1 Actinomadura sp. KC345
CCTCCGCCGCGCCGAGGACGACGACGAGAACGGCCGCGGCCTCCTGGTCGTCAGCCAGCTCGCGCACCGCTGGGGCACCCGCCGCACCGCGGCCGGCAAGGTCGTCTGGTGCGAGCAGCTCGTCCCCGGCGTCGATCCCGACGCCTTCGAGCACGTCTCCGGCTGGCCGGAGGAGTCCTGGCCCGGCGAGAACCACCACCGCGAGTAGGGGGCGGCCGGGTCACCGCTCCCGCCAGCGGTTGGTGATGGGGAGGCGGCGGTCCCGGCCGAAGTTCTTCGGGGTGATCTTGGGGCCGGGCGGGTACTGGCGGCGCTTGTACTCGGCGATGTCGACCATGCGGACGACGCGGTCGACGAGCGCGGGGTCGTGGCCCGCCGCGACCAGGGCGTCGCGGCCCATGTCGCGCTCGACGTAGTCGGTCAGCACGGGGTCGAGGACGGTGTACTCGGGCAGGCTGTCGACGTCGCGCTGGCCGGGGCGCAGCTCGGCGGACGGCTCCTTCGCGATGATCGCCTCCGGGACGGGCTCCTCGGCGAAGGGGTGCAGGAACGGCAGGCGGGCGCCGGTCTGCGCGTTGCGCCAGCGGGCCAGGTCCCACACGGTGAGCTTGAAGACGTCCTTGATGGGGGCGAAGCCGCCCGCGGAGTCGCCGTACAGGGTCGAGTAGCCGGTGGCGAGCTCGCTCTTGTTGCCGCCGGTCAGGACGAGGTGGCCGTGCTCGTTGGACAGGCCCATCCAGATGTTGGCGCGGATGCGGGCCTGGAGGTTCTCGGCGGCGAGGCCGTGCAGGTCGAGCTGCTCCTCGAACGCCTCGACCATGCCGGCGATGGGGACGATGCGGGAGTGGACGCCCTGCCGCTTGACGAGCTCCTCGGCGTCGGTCACCGACCCCTCGGAGGAGTGGCGGCTCGGCAGCAGGACGGCGTGCACGTTCTCCGGGCCGATGGCGTCCGAGGCGATGGTGGCGACCAGGGCCGAGTCGATGCCGCCGGACAGGCCGAGGACGACGGAGCGGAACCCGTTCTTGCGGACGTAGTCGCGGGTGCCGAGGACGAGCGCCGCGTACACCTCGGCGAGGTCGTCCAGCGGCTCGGCGACGGCCGGCGCGCCGGCCTGGTAGGCGGGCAGGGGAGCGGAGGACAGGACGTGCCGGTCGATGGTGATCGTGGTGCCGTCCCGGGCGTCCACCCGCGCGCCGTCCGGCCCGCCGGACGCGGCGGCGGGCAGTTCGAGGTCGGTGACGAGGAGGTGCTCGGCGAACTGCGGGCCGCGGGCGAGGGGCATCCCGTCGGCGCCGACGATGACCGAGTCGCCGTCGAAGACCAGCTCGTCCTGGCCGCCGACCATGTTGACGTAGGCGAGGGCGCAGCCGGCCTCGCGGGCGCGGCGGGCGCACAGGTCGAGGCGGACGTCGTCCTTGTCGCGCTCGTACGGCGAGGCGTTGATCGAGAGCAGCAGGCCGGCGCCCGACGCGCCGGTGACGGCGACGGGACCGCCGTCCTGCCAGAGGTCCTCGCAGACGACGGTGGCGACGTCGACGCCGTGGACGCGGACGACGGGCAGCCGGTCGCCCCGCACGAAGATCCGGTACTCGTCGAAGACGCCGTAGTTGGGCAGGTGGTGCTTGGCCGAGCGCACCAGGACCTCGCCGCCGTGCAGCCAGGCGGCGCCGTCGAGCGGCGCCCCGGCGGGCTGCCCGGCCCGGGAGCTCCCCTCCGCCCGGCGGTCGAGGTAGCCGGTGACGACGGGCAGGTCGCCGAGGCCCTCGTCGGCGAGCCTGCGGGCGAGGCGGTCCAGGGCCCGCCGGGACGCCTCGACGAAGGACGCGCGCAGCGCGAGGTCCTCCACCGGGTACCCGGTGAGCATCATCTCGGGGAAGGCGACCAGGTGCGCGTCCGCGGCGGCGGCGCGCCGGGCCCAGTCGACGATCCTGTCGGCGTTGCCGTCGAGGTCGCCGACGGTCGAGTTCACCTGCGCGAGCGCGATCCTGAGCTGTGCCACGCCCCCCAGAATAGACCCGCAACTCTCGTCAGCGTGACGAAAAGCCGCCCTCCGGTCAGCGGAGGGACGCCAGGGCGTCCAGGCGCAGGGGGGCGGCGGGTGCCGCCCGCTCGTAGCGGCCGGACTCGGCGAGCCAGTCCAGGTGGGCGCGCGGCGTGTCCAGCAGCGCCTTGACGACCTGCGCGGCGGCGGCGCGCTGCGCGACGGTGAGCTCCAGCCTGTCGAGCATCTCCGGGAGCCTGCGCGCCGCCGTCCAGGCGTCCTCGATCCGGTCCGCGATCCGGTCGGCGACCGCGGCGGCGGCCCGCGCCGGGTCCAGCCGGTGCGCGTGCGCGAGGACGGCGGGCAGGTCGTGGACGTCGCCGCGGGCCGCCTCCAGGTCGTGCGAGGCGAGATCGTTGGACCAGGCCACGATGTCGGCGACGCTGTCGGCGAGGGTCTTCCAGCGCGGCGTCCGCAGCAGCCGGGCCGGCAGCTCGACGCCGAGGACGGGCTCGACGAGGTCGTACAGGAACGGCCCGCAGGCCCGGCGGCGCAGCGGCGCGTACTCCGCCTCCGTCGGGACGTGCCGGATGCGCCGGTTGACCGACTCCTCCGCGCAGCCGTCCCGGTGCGCCTCCAGGTGCAGCATGAACCGGCGGCGCCAGTCGCGGCTCATGTTCCTGGACGTGGTGTGCCACAGCTCCACCAGCGCGGCCTCCAGGGGCCGGGCCCCGGGTCGCGCGTGGCCGCGCCGCATCGCGCGCAGCAGGTCGTCGTAGAGCCCGTGCACGGCGCTGCCGCTGTCGGCGAGCGGCGGGTGGTCCATCGTGTCGTCCAGCGCGAGCGTCCAGGTCAGCCAGCGCGCGAACAGGTCCACGGCCTCCAGGTCGGCGTCGGGGAAGACGCGGGCGGCGAGCCGCTCGCAGCGGGCCCGGCCGAGCGGCGAGGTGTCCGGGTCTCCGAGCACCAGGCCGCGGCCGCGCGCCCAGGTCTCCACCTGCGCGCACAGCTGCCACGACTCCGGGTGCATGGCCGACGGCGTGGCCAGCGCGGGCACCCGGTCGGTCATCGAGAGAAGAAGTGAGATGTCCACGTCCCGGCCCACGTTAATGATCATCGCGTGCGGGGAGCGTGATCGCCACGTCAATTTTCGGGAAACGGATATGCGAGGCCGGTCACGGGCGTCCCGTCCCCTTTCCTCCCCGGCGCGCAGGAGGCGGCCGATCGGGTGGTATTCATGGACGGCGGCGCGGTCGTCGAGGAGGGCCCGCCGCAGCGGGCGATCGCCGACCCGGCGCACGATTGGACCAGGGCGTTCCCGTCCCGCGTCCTCGATCCGGCCGCCGCGCGGGTCGGGGAGGGCGAGTAGTCGGATATCTTCCGGTCAGCGGGAATGGTCCGGACGTAACGTCGCGGTAACAGCGGCGGGGCATACTGCAACGTAGCCGGACCTGCGACCGCGGCCGGCATGCGTCGTCCGGTCCCGGGTCGCGGGCAGGGCAGCAGCACCGAGGGAGAAGGCTTTGGACCGTCAGCAGGAATTCGTGCTCCGCACGCTGGAGGAGCGCGACATCCGCTTCATCCGGCTGTGGTTCACCGACGTGCTCGGGTTCCTGAAGTCCGTGGCCGTCGCCCCCGCCGAGCTGGAGGGCGCCTTCAGCGAGGGCATCGGGTTCGACGGGTCGGCGATCGAGGGGTTCGCCCGGGTGTACGAGGCCGACATGATCGCCAAGCCGGACCCGTCCACGTTCCAGGTGCTGCCCTGGCGGTCGGAGTCCCCGGGCGTGGGCCGCATGTTCTGCGACATCCTCATGCCGGACGGGACGCCGAGCTTCGCCGACCCGCGCTACGTCCTCAAGCGGGCGCTGGCACGGGCCGCCGACCTCGGCTTCACCTTCTACACCCACCCCGAGGTCGAGTTCTACCTCCTCAACGACAAGCCGGAGGACGGGAGCGAGCCCGAGCCCGCGGACGCCGCCGGCTACTTCGACCACACCCCGCACAGCGCCGCGCACGACTTCCGCCGCAACGCGATCATGATGCTGGAGGCGATGGGCATCTCGGTGGAGTACAGCCACCATGAGGGCGGTCCCGGCCAGCAGGAGATCGACCTCCGGTACGCCGACGCGCTCACCACCGCCGACAACATCATGACGTTCCGGCTGGTGATGAAGGAGGTCGCGCTGGAGCAGGGCGTGAACGCGTCCTTCATGCCGAAGCCGTTCACCGAGCACCCGGGCTCGGGCATGCACACCCACATGTCGCTGTTCGAGGGCGACCGCAACGCCTTCTACGAGCCGGGCGCGGAGTTCAAGCTGTCCAAGGTCGGCCGGGCGTTCATCGCCGGGCTGCTGCGGCATTCTGCCGAGATCACCGCGGTCTGCAACCAGTGGGTCAACTCCTACAAGCGGCTGTGGGGCAACGTCGGCTCCGCGGCCGGCGCCGGGGGAGAGGCACCGTCCTACATCTGCTGGGGCCACAACAACCGGTCCGCGCTGGTCCGCGTCCCGATGTACAAGCCGCACAAGGGCCACTCGACCCGCATCGAGTTCCGGTCGCTGGACACGGCCGCGAACCCCTACCTGGCGTTCGCGGCGATCCTCGGCGCCGGGCTCAAGGGCATCGAGGAGGGCTACGAACTGCCGCCGGGCGCGGAGGACGACGTGTGGGCGCTCACCGTCGCCGAGCGGCGCGCCCTCGGCATCGAGCCGCTCCCGCAGGACCTGGACGACGCGATCCACGCGATGGAGCGCAGCGAGCTGATGGCCGACGTCCTCGGCGAGCACGTGTTCGACTTCTTCCTGCGCAACAAGCGCCAGGAATGGGAGGACTACCGCCGCCAGGTCACCGAATTCGAGCGAAAGCGCCTGCTAGCCGTCCTCTGACCGTCCTCCAGCCCCCACCCGCCGCCTTTCGACGGACGAGCTCCGCTCGAAGCCCCACCGGATTACGGTGGACCTCGTGACCGAGTCCTGGACTCCCGAACGCCGTCCCTCCCTCGCCGGGCGCCTGGCGAGGCTCGGCTTCACCGACGCCGCCCGCGCCGAGCGGCGTCTGCTGGAGGCGGAGCGGGAGACCGGCGCCCGGCCCGGCGGCGACCTGCTCGACGCCCTCGGCGGCACCGCCTACCCCGACCTCGCGCTGGACGGGCTGCTGCGCGTCCTGGCGTCCGCCGGTGAGCGCGGCGCCGGGGAGCTGCTGGAGGCCCTGCGGGACGAACCCGGCACGCGGGAGCGGCTCACCGCCGTCCTCGGCGTGAGCGCCGCGCTCGGCGACCATCTGGCCCGGCACCCGGACCATTGGCGGGTCCTGCGCGACGGCGGCCGGGAGGCCCTTCCCGCGCGCCCCCGCGACGACCTGCTGGCCGCCGTCGGCGCGGACCCGGCAGCCGCGGAGCCGGTGGCGTCCGGCCACGGCCCCGGGACCCTCGTCGCGCTGCGCGTCGCGTACCGGCGGCGGCTTCTCGCCCTGGCGGGACGCGACCTGATCGGCGTGGTGGACGTCGCCGACGTCGCCGCCGAACTGGCCGACCTCGCCGCCGCCGCGCTGGAGGCGGGCCTCGCCGTCGGCCGCGCCGAGGTCCCCGAGCACGGGACGTGCCGGCTCGCCGTCATCGGCATGGGCAAGTGCGGGGGGCGCGAGCTGAACTACGTCAGCGACGTCGACGTGATCTTCGTGGCCGAGGCGCGCAGCGCCGGTGAGCGGGGCGAGGGCGAGGACGCGGCCCTGCGCGCCGCGACCCGGCTGGCGTCGGCGATGATGCGGGCCTGCTCGTCCAGCACCGAGGAGGGCTCGCTCTGGGAGGTGGACGCGGCGCTGCGTCCCGAGGGCAAGGCGGGGCCGCTCGTCCGGACCCTCGCCAGCCACCGCGCCTACTACGAGCGCTGGGCCAAGACCTGGGAGTTCCAGGCCCTGCTGAAGGCCCGTCCCGTCGCGGGCGACGCGGACCTCGGCGCCCGCTACCTCGGCACCGTCGCCCCGATCGTGTGGAAGGCCGCCGAGGGGGAGAGCTTCGTCGAGGACGTCCAGGCCATGCGGCGCCGCGTCGAGGCCGACCTGAACCAGCGCACCGCCGACTCCGAACGCCAGCTCAAGCTCGGCCCCGGCGGGCTGCGGGACGTGGAGTTCCCGGTGCAGCTGCTCCAGCTCGTCCACGGCCGGGCCGACGCGGCGCTGCGCAGCCCGACCACCCTGGAGGCCCTCGCCGACCTGTCGCGGGGCGGCTACGTCGGGCGCGACGACGCGGCGGCGCTGGCCTCGGCGTACCGGTTCCTGCGGCGGGTGGAGCACCTCGTCCAGCTCCACCGGCTGCGGCGCACCCATCTCGTTCCCGGCGACACGGACGGGTTGCGCCGCCTCGGCCGGGCCCTCGGCCTGCGCACCGACCCCGTCGGCGAGTTCACCGCGCTGTGGCGGCGGCACGCCCGCGAGGTCCGCCGCATCCACGAGAAGCTGTTCTACCGGCCGCTGCTGCGGGCCGTGGCGCGGCTGCCGGGGGAGGAGGCGCGGCTCACCGCCGAGGCGGCCCGCACCCGGCTGGAGGCCCTCGGCTACGCCGACCCGGCGGGCGCGCTCCGGCACATCGAGGCGCTGACCTCCGGCGTCTCGCGGCGCGCGGCGATCCAGCGGACGCTGCTGCCGGTCATGCTCGGCTGGTTCGCCGACGCGCCCGACCCGGACGCGGGCCTGCTCGGCTTCCGCCAGGTCAGCGACGCCCTCGGCACCACCCCCTGGTACCTGCGGCTGCTGCGCGACGAGGTGACCGTCGCCGAGCGGATGGCCTGGCTGCTCGGCTCCAGCCGCTACGCCACCGACCTGCTGCTGCGCGCCCCCGAGGCGGTCGCGATGCTCGGCGCCGACGCCGACCTCGCCCCGCGCTTCTTCGAGGCGCTCCGCTCGGAGGCCCTCGCGGCCGTCCGGCGGCACACCGAGGACGGCGGCGCCGCGTCGCCGGAGGAGGCGGTCGGGGCGGTCCGCGGGCTGCGGCGGCGCGAGCTGTTCCGGGTGTCGGTCGCCGACCTGCTCGGCATGGCGGACGTCCGGGCGGTGGGGGAGGCCCTCACCGGCATCGCCGTCGTCACCGTCGAGGCCGCGCTCAGCGCCGCCGTCAACAAGATCGAGACCGAGTCGCGGGAGCCGCTGCCGACCCGGATGGCCGTCGTCGCGATGGGCCGGTTCGGCGGGCACGAACTCGGCTACGGCAGCGACGCCGACGTGATGTTCGTCCACGAGCCGCTGCCCCGCGCCGACGAGCGGGCCGCCGGGCGCGCCGCGCACGCCGTCGCCGAGGAGCTGCGCCGCCTCCTCGCGCTGCCCGCCTCCGACCCGCCGCTGGAGATCGACCCGAACCTGCGCCCGGAGGGCCGCCAGGGGCCGCTGGTCCGCACGCTGGCGTCCTACGCCGCCTACTACGCCCGCTGGTCGGAGCCGTGGGAGGCGCAGGCCCTCCTGCGCGCGGACCCGCTGATCGGCGACGCGGGGCTGCGCGAGCGGTTCCGGGCCCTGATCGACCCGGTCCGCTGGCCGGAGGGCGGCATCGACGAGGACGCCGTCCGGCAGATCCGGCGGCTGAAGGCCAGGATGGAGTCCGAGCGGCTTCCGCGCGGCGTCGAGCGGCGGCTGCACACCAAGCTCGGGCCCGGCGGCCTCGCCGACGTCGAATGGGTCGCGCAGCTCCTCCAGCTCCGGCACGCGCACGAGGTCCCCGGACTGCGCACCACCCGCACCCTGGACACGCTGGACGCGGCGGTCGAGGCGCGGCTCCTGGACGCCGGGGACGCCGCCGTCCTCACCGAGGCGTGGTGCCTGGCGACCCGCATCCGGGGCTCGGTCATGCTGGTGCGGGGCCGCGCGTCCGACCTGCTCCCGACCGACCACCACAGGGAGCGCAGCGCCGTCACCCGCGTCCTCGGCTACCCGGGGACGGGCGACCTCCTGGAGGACTACCGCCGCCACACCCGCCGCGCCCGCGCCGTCGTCGAGCGCGTCTTCTACGGAGCCGACTGACCCTGCGCGTCCGTACGGCCGTGCGGGCCGGTCAGGAGCGGGCCGGTCAGGAGCGGGCCGGTCAGGAGCGGGTGGGGCACCTGCTGCCGGCGGAGCCCGTTCCGGAGCCGCTCGTGCCGCCCCTGCGCCGGGCGAGGTCGGCGGAGATGCGGGCCCGCGCGACGATGAGCGGCCTCGGGCACCGGATGTAGAGCACCCACGACACCCAGATCGCTCCGCTGACCAGCGCGATCCCGGCCACGGCGTCCAGCACGTAGTGGTTGGCGGTGGACAGGATCACCACGACGGTCGTCGCGGGATAGAGGGCGGCGACGGCCTTGACCCACTTCTGGGCGGCCAGCTTGAACACGATGGCCCCGCACCAGAGGGCCCATCCGGCGTGCATCGACGGCATCGCCGCGTACTGGTTGGTGAGCGTCCCCGAGGCGTCGCTGGCGTACAGGCCGAGCGAGTGCAGCGCGGTCACCGGGTCGACGAAGCCCTCGCTGTGCAGGAACCTCGGCGGCGCCAGCGGATACAGCCAGAACCCGATCAGCGCCACGCCGGTCGCCATCATGATCGACGTGCGGAGCCACCGGTAGTGGTGCGGCCGGTAGCGGTACAGCCAGACGACGACGCCGAGCGTCACGATGAAGTGCATCGTGGCGTAGAAGACGTTGGCGGTGCGCGCCAGCCAGGGCACCGACAGCAGCGTCTGGTTGAGGTAGAGCTCGATGTCCATCCCCAGGCCGCGCTCCACGCGGAGGATCTCGTCGGCGTTCGCGAACGCGGTCTCCGTGCCGTCCTGAACCAGGACGATGCGCGTCAGCGTATAGCCGGTGTAGAAAAGCACGACCATCAGAAGCTCTCGCCACACAGGAGGCGCGGTGAGCGCCCGGCGCCGCAGCGCCGCGGCCTTCTGACGCCGCTCGCCCTGCCGGGCCTCGGGGGCCTGGTCCCGGCGGGCTGCTGGGGGGGCGGTTTGAGCCATGGTACCTATCTTCGCCGCGCGGCTCCTGGCTGTGATCACCGCGGCGAATGGTCTTCATCTCAGACTTGAGTAGTACGACCCTGATGCGGTATCCGGACTTTCGGGGGATCGGCGTCGGGGACGCGTCCCCCTCCGCTCCTTCCCCCGGCGGAGCCTATGTAGTTGATCGAGAGTCAGCATAGGAGCAGCTGGGTACCTCATGATCGCCCCCCGTGAAATGAACGGGGGACGAATGACCCGAGACAGGGCGAAACCAGGCACCGTGCTGGTAAGTGCCGGCACGCTGGCCGTTTCCGGACTGACCGCCGGCCTGGGCGGGACACCCATACACCATGCGGAGGCGAGCGCAACCCGCGCGGGGATGAAACCGGCCCGCGCGGGGACGAGCGCCGCCCGCGCGGCCGTCCGGCCACCGGACTGGAAACGCTGCACCGGGCTCCCGGAGCCGCTTCCGGGTACCGAGCCGCCGAAGTCCGGCCTCCGGTGCGCGACCCTGAAGGTACCGCTCGACTACACCCGGCCGTCCGGCAGGACGATCGACATCGCGCTGATCAAGGTGCCGGCGACCGGCCCGGGGCGCCGCATCGGCTCACTGCTGTTCAACTTCGGCGGACCGGGCGGGGACGGCGTCGGCACGCTCGCCCAGGTCGCCGGGCAGTACGCCGAACTCGGCACCCGCTACGACCTCGTCGGCTTCGACCCCCGCGGCGTCGGCCGCAGCACACCCGTGACCTGCGTCGGCGACCGGCTCATGGACGAGATCGCCGCCCGGGACGACAGCCCCGACACCGCCGCCGAGGAGAAGGCCTACATCGACGGCCGCGCCGCCTTCGTGGAACAGTGCGCGGCCCGCTCCGGCGAACTCCTGCCCCATGTCGGCACGCTTAACGCCGCCCGCGACATGGAGATGATCCGCATCGTGCTGGGCGACGAGAAACTGCGCTACTTCGGGATCTCGTACGGCACCTGGCTCGGCGGCGCCTACGCGCACCAGTTCCCCGACCGCGTCGGCCGCGCGGTCCTGGACGCCGCCGTCGACACCGGGCTCGGCGGCGCGGACCTCGCGCTCCAGCAGGCCGCCGCGTTCGAGCGGGCCCTGCACGGCTTCGCCGCCGCCTGCGCACGCCTCGGCACGAAGCACTGCCCCTTCGGTACGGACGCCCCGTCCGTCGTGGCCTCCATCAAGCGGCTCCTGGAGGACCTCGACCAGGACCCGCTGCCCACATCCGGCGGACGCAGGCTCACCCAGAGCCTGGGGACGACCGGCGTGGCCGCCGCCCTCTACTCCAGGGACGCCTGGCCGTACCTCGCGCAGGGCCTCGCCGACGCGGCCAAGCGCCGCGACGGCTCCCTGCTGCTCATGCTCGCCGACGTCCAGAACGGCCGCGAGGAGGACGGGACCTACAGCAACCTCTCCGCCGCCAACACCGCCATCACCTGCGCGGACGGCACCGGCCGCTACACCGGGGCCGACGTCCGGCGGCTCCTGCCGAGGTTCCGCGACGCCTCGCCGGTCTTCGGGACGTCCATGGCTTGGAGCCTCCTCCAGTGCACCGGCTGGCCGGTGAAGGGCGAGGACGCGGCACGGGAGGTGTCCGCCCCGTCCGCCGCGCCGATCCTGGTCGTCGGCAACACCGGCGACCCGGCCACCCCCTACGCGTGGGCGCCCGCCCTGACGAGGGAACTCGGCGGCCGCGCGACGCTCCTCACGCTCCGGGGCGAGGGCCACGGCGCCTACGACACCGGCGACCCCTGCGTCCGCAAGACCGTGGACGCCTACCTCCTCCACGGCGTCGTCCCCGCCACGGACGCGACCTGCGGCTAGACGACCTGGTCCACCTTCATCGGCTCGCGGAGAGCATTGCCGACCGTGCGGTACCTCTCGTGCACGCGCATCCCCTTCGATCGTCCGGTCTCCGTCGCCGGGAACACGGCCCCGGCGGTGTTCTTCCCGGCGGGCGGGGTTCGGCCCTTAGGCGCCGAGCCGCTCCTGCTCCTCCGCGATGATCTGCCGGGCGAGGGCCTGTTCGGAGATGTCGGTCGCGTCCGGGGTCTGCTCGGCCAGGTCGCTGCGCCGGGCGTACCGGTCGAACAGGCTGGTCTTCGTGCGCAGGATCTGCAGCATCCGCTCGTCCACGCTGCCGGGAGTCAGCAGCCGGTGCACCTGGACCGTCCGCACCTGGCCCATGCGGTGGGCGCGGGCCACCGCCTGCGTCTCCATGGTCGGCTTCACCTGCGGCTCGCACAGGATGACGACCGAGGCCGCCTGGAGGTTGAGGCCGACGCCGCCCGCCTGGATCTGGGCCAGCAGGACCGCGTGCCCGGGGGCGGCGGTGAAGCCGTCCACCACCTCCTGGCGCCGGGCCGGCGGGACGTCTCCCGAGATCGGGCCGTGGACGTCCGGGCCGAGCGCGTCCCGGACGGCTGCCAGCACGCTCCGGAAGTAGGAGAAGACGACGACCTTCAGCCCGTTCGCCTCCGCCTCCTCCGCCAGTTCCAGCAGCCGGCCGAGCTTGGCGGACTTCTCCGGGACCGCGTACGCGGCGCGGCGCATCGCCATGAAGTTGCCGTCCTCCACCGCCCGCCGGTAGGCCGCCCGGTCCGCCGTGCTGAACTCCTCCAGTTCGTCCACGTGGACGACCTCGGGCAGTTCCACGAGGACGTCCTGCTGGTTGCGGCGCAGGTAGACGGGAGCGACCGCCGACCGGAACGCCCGCGCGCCCAGCGCGGCGTCGCCGGGGCTGACCTGCCTGGCCACCTCGGGCCGCAGGTGCGCGACGAGGTTGCGGAACTCCTCGACGCGGTTCTCCATCGGGGTGCCGGTGAGGAACAGGACCCGGTCCACCCGGCGGCACCACGACGCGACGGCCTTCGCGCGCCGCGTCTCGTGGTTCTTGGCGTAGTGGGCCTCGTCCACCACGAACATCGCGACCTCGACGTCGAGCGGGACGTCCACCGCGGGCAGCGTCGCGAAGGTCGTGACGCCGATGCCGCCGCCGGCGACGAACCCGGCCAGGGCCTCGTCCCTCCCGGGGCCGTGCAGCGGATGCACGGGGAGCGTGCTGCGCGCCTCGATCTCGCGGACCCAGTTGATCAGGACGCTCGCCGGGCACGCCACCATGAAGTGCGTGGCGCCCTCGGCGCGCAGGTGCGCGATCGCCGCGATCGCCTGGATCGTCTTCCCGAGGCCCATCTCGTCCCCGATGATCACGCGTCCCTGGACGAGGGCGAACCGCGCCCCGAACGACTGGTAGCCGCGCAGCGACACCCGCCGGTGCGTGTCGTCGAGCGGCTGCGCCTTGACGCGCGCGGCCAGGTCGTCCGGCAGGAACCCTTCGGCCGCCTCGCGCTCGGGTCCGAGGGCGGCCAGCTCCGCGAGCAGCGTCTGGTAGTCGGAGGCGCGCAGCTCGAAGTCGATCCACGCCTCGTCCGGCGAGACGTGGGGCCGCAGCAGGTCCACCGACGCCTGCGACATCAGCAGCGCGGTGCCCCGCTCCTCCTCGGTCCGGAGGGCGCCGGCCAGCTCGCCGACCGCCTCCCGTGCCCGCTCCCGCCGCGAGGGCCGCGCGAAGGCCTTCCGCCACCACGACCCGGCGGGCCTCGCGTCGTGCACCAGCGGGCCGAACCGCTCGTCCACCGCCTTGGCCGCCGCGGCCGCCTTCGGCAGCTCCGACCCCGCGTTCACCAGCCGGTGCAGCGCGACCACCGTCGGCGTCATCGCCTCGTCGCGCCGATCGACGTCGATCCGCACCGGTACCGACCGCTCGGCCGCCTCGGCCAGGCCGGCCGCCGCCGCGTGAAGCTGCTGCGCGGTCTGCGGCCCGATGCCCGGAAGCAGCTGGAGCCGGTACGGGGTGGCGTCCAGGACGTCCGCGACGCTCGTGAACCCCGCCTCCTCCAGCGGCCCGAGCCGCAGCCGCCCGTCGGTGACGTCCTTCAGCCGGGCGACCGGAACCGAACCGAGCCGCTCCCGCCCCGCCTCCGCCCGCAGCGGCGCCAGTGCCCCCTGCACGTCCGCCACGGCCTGCCGGTGATCGGCCAGGAGGTCGCGCGCGGCCCCCAGCAGCGACCGCCCGTCCCGCACGACCTCCTTGGCCCCGTCCGCCATTGCGCTCCCAACCCGCGTACCCGGCCCACATGATGCCTGCCGGCCCGGCCCGCCGCGATCCCCCGGGAGGGCGGCGCGGCGTACCGGTCCACTCATCTAGGACGGTGAGCGAGAGGCTCGGGTTGCCGGCGGAATCTCCCGGGGGCGGTGCCGAAGTGGCGTTTGAACGCGTTGGCGAAGGCGAACTCCGAGGTGTAGCCGACGCGGGAGGCCACGGCGGCGATGGAGGCGGACGGGTCGCGGAGCAGTTCCGTGGCGACGGTCATGCGCCACCAGGTCAGGTATGCCAGCGGCGGCCTGCCGGTGAGGGCGCCGAAGCGGCGGGAGAACGTCGCCCGGGACAGCCGCGCGCGGTCGGCCAGTTCCTGCACCGTCCAGGGATGGCCCGGGGCGTCGTGGACGGCGTTCAGGGCGGTGCGGACGGCGGGGTCGGCGAGCGCCGCGGCCCATCCCGTGGCCGTCTCGCCGCCGGAGTGCTCCTCGAACCAGGCCCGCAGGACGTACAGGATCACCATGTCGAGCACGACGGGCTTGAGCGCGTCCGCGCCCAGGCGGTGGCCGTCGAGCTCCGCGCCGAGGATCTCCACCGCGGCCTGCAGCCCCCGGCCGCGGTCCAGGCGCGCGGGCATGCGGATCGTCCCGGGCAGCTCGCGCAGCAGCGGGTGCGTCCAGCCGGGGGCGAGCTCGTAACCGCCGCAGAGGGTGACCGTGTGGGGTTCGCGGGCCGCCGCCTCCC
>NZ_SMKH01000221.1 GCF_004348515.1 Actinomadura sp. KC345
CGGCAGGCCGGGCCTCGTGATGGGCGGACCGATGCGCGGACGCGGCGGTTCGATGCGCGGAGCGAGGGGCTCGGGCCGGGGAGCGACCGGTCGCGGGAGTTCCGGCCGCGTTCCGGACGGCCGCGGCGCCCGGAGCGGCCCCGTGCTCGGCGCTTGGAGGAGCCGCCCCGGCGGCGGACCCGGTCCCGGCAGCCCGCCGGGCCGCCGGGGCCCAGGCGCCCGGTGGCGCCGCGGCCCGGCCCGAAGGCCAAGCCGCGGCGCGGGCGCGGTCCCGCCGACCGCATGAGCGTCGGCGCGATCGTGCTGTCCACCGCCGTCGGCCTGTCCCTGCTGGGCATCGCCGAGCGGGCGCTGCTGGACGGCGGGCCGATCGGCCGGGACTCCGGTCCCGCCGGCGCGGAGCGCGCGATCGCTCCGCCACAGGGGGGCGGCGGCGCCCCTGCCGGGCAGCGGCCGCAGCAGCCGCAGCGGCCCGGACAGGGCGGCGGCACCACGCAGAAGTCCCCGCCGAACCTCGGGGTGCTGTCCGCGCAGGTGCGCAAGCTGACGATCGACCAGCGCGGCGCCGCGGCCCAGGAGTCCTACGGCGCGCCGGCGGGCGGCCGTCCGATCGTGGACACCTCCCGGACGAGCGCCGACAACGGCTGGGTCCTCGGCACCACCGCGCTTCCCGTCCCCACCGGCAGCGCCGCCTCGCCCGAGGTGGCGTTCTACGCGGCGCGCTGGACCGGCGAGAGCTGGCAGGTCGCGCTGTCGGGGAGCAAGGAGTTCGGCGCCCTGCTGGACGCCGCGCCGGCGAACGTCCTGCCCGCGGCGGAGGTCCGCGCGCTGCGCCGGTACAGCTCCGTCACCGGCGCGCAGGCCACCGCGCTCGTCAACGGCACCCGCGCCGGTGACGGGCTGGTCCTGCCGTGGAAGGTCGGCCAGGCCTGGACGATGACGACCGCGGAGAGCACCGCGCGCCCGCTGGGCTCGCTGGCGTTCTCGGGCGGCGACGGGCGCGTCGTCGCGGCCGGTGACGGCCGCCTGTACCGGTTCTGCGCCGACTCGACCGGCAACGCGCTGATCATGCTGATCCACCCGAGCGGCGTCGCCAGCACCTACTACCACCTGCGGGGCGTGGCGCGGGTCCGCGACGGCGGCGTCGTCAGCCAGGGCGCCCCGCTCGGGCGCACCGGCACCGACCGGCCCTGCGGCGGGGCCGCCTCACCGCGCGCCGAGGTCGGGTTCGGGCTGCGCAGCGGCGGCGGGATCGTCCCGCTCGACGGCGCGCAGATCGGCGGATGGACGTTCCGGGAGCGGGCCAACCCCCTCCTCGGGTTCGCCGAACGAGGTGCTCTCCAGGTGCTTCCCGGGGGACTGATGGCCAACCTCGGCCGCGCCCCCGTGGGGGACGACCTTCCATCGTCATCGCCGTCCCCCCGCCCGTCGCAGGACGACGGCGCCGGATCGTCTCGCGCCCCGGCGGCGGGCGCTACCCAGAACAGGAGTCAGAGCGGTGCGAACTCGCAGCAGTGATGATCCCATGGTCCCCACCTGGGCGCTGCGCCTCGTCCTCGCGGGCGCGGTGCTGGTGCTCATCGGCGCGGCGACCCCCCAGGGCGCCGTCGCGGTCGCGAACGTGCAGTACTTCCTGAACTTCTTCGCCGGCGTCTTCGCCCTGGTGGCGCTGACCATCGCGGTCATGAGCGGCCTGCTGGCCACCGACCGCCTGATCCTGAAGATCCGGCACCGGGTCCTCGCGCAGGCGCTGCACCGCGCCTCCGCGATCGTGGCGGTCGCGATGCTGTTCGCGCACGTGTCGGTGAAGGTGATGGCGGGCCTCGCGGTGCCCGCCAACATCGTCATCCCGACGGGCGGTGCGGTCGGGCTCGGCACGATCGCGTTCGACCTGCTGCTCGTCATCGTCGTCACCGGCATGCTGCGGGCGCGGTTCGCGTTCCGCGGCAAGGCGTGGGTGTGGCGGTCGATCCACGCCCTGGCCTACATCGCCTGGCCGTTCGCCATCGTGCACGGCCTGATCACCGGGCGGGCCGCGGCGAACTGGGTCGTGCTCTCCTACGTGCTGAGCGTCGTCTTCGTCGTGCTCGCCCTGGTCACCCGCCTCATCGTGGTGGTCAAGCCGCGGGAGCTGAACCGGGTCGGCGACGAGATCGACCCGTTCACCCGGCCGGACGGCGCCGGGCGCCGCCGCGACCGGCGCGCGATGGCGGCGATGGAGCACGAGGAGGCCCGCGCTGCCGCGGCGGCCCGCGCCAGGGAGGCCGGCCCCTACGACGGCTACGACGACTACGGCGAGTTCGAGGACTTCGACGACCCGCGCGGCACGGTCCAGGATCCGCGCGGCATGCCCGTGTACGGCGGCGGACCCGACACCGAGGCCTACCGATGACGTCGGCCGTCACCGTCTCCGGCATCGGCGGCCCGCGGCTGACGCTCGGGTTCGACCGGTTCGACCGGCTCGACCTCGACCGGCACCTGGCCGTGCACGGCAAGCTCCTCGCACCGGAGCTGGACGACGTCGTCCGCATGTGCGAGCAGGTCGACCTGAGGGGACGCGGCGGCGCCGGCTTCCCGTTCGCCCGCAAGCTGATGGCCGTGGCGGCGCGGGTCAACTACCCGACCTCCGACCAGAGCGCGCTCCTGCCCGGGGAGAAGGCCGGCGGACGCGGTTCCAGCGAGGACGTCGTCATCGTGGTGAACGGCGCCGAAGGCGAGCCCGGCAGCTCCAAGGACAAGGTCCTGCTCGGCCGGGCGCCGCACCTCGTCCTCGACGGCGCCCAGATCGCCGCGGCCGCGCTCGGCACGCAGCGGATCGTGGTGGTGGTCGAGGACGACGAGGCCGCCCGCTCGGTCCGCGCCGCGATCAGCGAGCGGCGCATGCCCGCGCGGGTCGTCCGCGTGAGCGAGCGGTTCATCTCGGGGGAGAGCGGCGCGGTGGTCCGCGCGATCAACGGGGAGACGCCGATCCCGCCGGGCGTCAAGGTGCGCGCGTCCGACTCCGGTGTGGACGGCTACCCGACGCTGCTGTCCAACACCGAGACGTTCGCGCAGCTCGCCGTGCTCGTCTCCCTCGGCCCCGACCTGTACGCCTCGACCGGCACCGAGGACGAACCGGGCACCACGATGCTCACCATCGGCGGTACCCAGGTGGTGGAGGCACCGCTCGGCACTCCGCTGGAGGCGGTGCTCGGCCACTGCCGGGTGCCGCCGTCGCCGGGCGTGCTCGTCGGCGGCTACCACGGGATGTGGCTCGGCCGCGCCGCGGTGTCGCGGGCCCTGCTGTCGCGCGCCGGGATGCGCCGGGTCGGCGGGACGGTCGGCGCCGGGATCATCCTGCCGCTGGCGGAGGGCACCTGCCCGCTCGGCGAGGTCACCCGGATCGCCTCCTACATGGCCGCGCAGTCGGCCGGGCAGTGCGGGCCGTGCCGGCTCGGGCTGCCCGACGTCGTGCGGTCCCTCAACTCCCTGACCGAGGGGGCCGGGACGGTGGAGGACGTCCGCCGCGCCGCCGGCGTGGGCCGGGGCCGGGGCGCCTGCACCCATCCCGACGGGACCGCCAGGTTCGTGCTCTCGGCGATGGAGGCGTTCGCCGCCGACATCGACGAGCACCGGTGGGGCGGCGGCTGCGGCCTGTCGACCTACGGCGTCCTGCCGCTGCCGGTGCCCGACGGCTCGGAGGGCCGGGTGGCGATCGACTGGAGCCGCTGCGACGGGCACGGCCTGTGCGCCTACGTCGTCCCGGAACTGATCCAACTCGACCGGTACGGCTTCCCGGTGGTGCTCGGGACCGACATTCCCTCGTGGATGGAGAAGGACGTGCAGAAGGCGGTGGCCATGTGCCCCGCATTGGCGCTGCGCGTCGTCGACGGCGTCCCGGGCATGCCGTCGCGGCGCTGACCCGCGGCACGAGGACCGATTCCGGGCCAGGAGAAAAGAGGAAAAAGATGAGTGCACTTGAACCCCGGACCCGGTGCGGTGCGTATTACCCTCCGAACCCGCGCCGGGCCCATCGAGAGATCCTCGAAAGGAGGAAGAAGTTCCCTTGAGGAAATCTTACGGAACCGCTGAAATGCGAAGGCTCCCGCGCTTTCGCTTCGGCCGTCCGCTGCTGATTCTGGCGGCCGTCGCGGCCGTGGGGGCGGCCTTCGTGGTCGTCATGAACCCGGTCGGCGTCCCCACCAGCGGAGCGGCGAACCTCGGCGGCACCGTGAACACTCGCTGGGGACGGCTGAGCACTTTGGACAGACAGCTGCTTGTCGCGGTGCGGCAGGCCGGCCTGTGGGAGATACCCGCGGGCCAGCAGGCACATCAGCGTGCCTCCAGCCCACGGGTGAGAGAGGTCGCCGAGATCATCTGGCAGCAGCACGTGCAGCTGGATGCGGACGCCCGCACGACCGCGGACAAGCTCGGCGTGCTCCTCCCGAACGAGCCGAACGGGACCCAGAAGGCATATCTAAGAGAGATGTCGGGCAAATTCGGCGCTGATTACGACAAGATCTTCGTGCACCGGCTGCGCGCCGCGCACGGGGCGGTTTTCACCGTCATCGCCAAGGTGCGCTCGCAGTCCGAGAACAGCGAGGTCCGTGCGTTCGCCGAACGCTCCATGAAGTTCGTGAACACGCACATGTCGCTGCTGGAGAGCACGGGCCTGGTCCCCAGGCGTGCCCTGAAATGACGTACATCCCACCCCGCAAAAGGGAGTACCTTTCCATGGGAAGTAGGAAAAAAGCCTTCGCCGTGATGATCCCGGCGCTCGCCCTTGTCGCGTCGGCGTGCCAGGTGGAGCCCGGCGGCACCGCGGCCCCGCAGCCCGGCGCGAGCTCGCCGGCCGCCGGCGGTTCGGACCTCGACGGGGGCGACATCAACGACGTCGGCAATCCCGGCGACCCCGGCGGCGGCCAGGAGCCCGGCCAGCAGCCGCCCGGTGACGGCGAGCAGCCCCCGGGAGACGGCGAGCAGCCCCCGGGAGACGGCGAACAGCCCCCCGGGGATGGCGAGCAGCCGCCCGGTGACGGCGAGCAGCCCCCAGGTGACGGCGAACAGCCCCCTGGGGACGGCGAGCAGCCTCCCGGTGACGGCGGCGACGAAGGAGAAGGTGACGAAGGAGACGGCGGCGAGGAAGGCGACGGCGGCGAGGGCGACGGAGAGGAAGGCGACGGCGAGGAGGAGATCGAGATCCCCGAGCTGCGGGCCGACCAGTATGTCCCGATCGCGCAGGCGCCGCGCGTGCGGCAGCCGCGCGCGACCCGGCAGGGGTCGACGGGCGTGTTCAACGTCGGCGACTGCGGCACGAACGAGGGGCAGGCGCACAGCAACCCCGACAACGTGGTCGCCGCGCCCGGCGTCGAGAACGGCGCACACCACATCCACGACTACGTCGGCAACCTCGACACGGACGCCTTCTCGACGGACGAGTCCCTGGCCGCGGCCGGGACGACCTGCCAGAGCGGCGACAAGTCGACGTACTACTGGCCGGTCGTCCGGGACCGCAACGGCCAGGACAACTCGGAACGCGAAGTCGCCGAGCAGAGCACCGCTGACGGCAACGTCGGCAGGATCGTCGAGCCGACCGAGGTGCGCCTGCAGTTCCTGGGCAACGCCCAAAGCCAGGTGACCGCGATGCCTCCGTTCCTGCGGATGGCCACCGGCGACGCCAAGGCCGTGACGAACGGCCTGCAGAACGCGAAGGCGCAGTGGACGTGCACCGGCTTCGAGGAGCGCGCGTTCACCGACAAGTACCCGCTCTGCCCCGAGGGCAGCCTGGTCACGCGCGTGCTGAACTTCGCGAGCTGCTGGGACGGGGAGAACACCGACAGCGCCAACCACCGCGATCACATCTCCTTCCCCGACGAGCGGACCGGTGCCTGCCCCGAGGGCACGCAGGCCGTGCCGCAGCTGCGGATGACGCTGACCTACGACGTGCCGGCCGAGCCGCTGGCGTTCGCGCTGGACAGCTTCCCCGAGTCGGGCCACGACCCGGTGACCGACCACGGCGACTTCATCAACGTGATGGGCGACGACCTGATGGAGCAGGCGGTCAACACCATCAACGGAGACGGCCAGGGCAACGGCGGGAACCAGAACGGCGGGAACCAGAACGGCGGGAACCAGAACGGCGGGAACCAGAACGGCGGGAACCAGAACGGCGGGAACCAGAACGGCGGGAACCAGAACGGCGGGAACCAGAACGGCGGCAACCAGAACGGCGGCAACCAGAACGGCGGTGGCCAGGAGCCCGCGACCAGGACCAAGCACGGTCACTGATCCACCCGACGTCCGGGTGGCCCGGACCGCCCTGGGGTGACCCGGACCCGCGGCCGGTGAGGACGCCGTCTTCGACCTTCGGCGGCGCCTCACCGGCCGCGCTCGCGCGTGCCGCGCGACTCCGGACGCCCGGAGTCCGTACGATCGCGGCATGGACATCGTGATCGCGGGCGGACACGGGAAGATCGCGCTGCGGCTGTCGCGGCTGCTGGCCGCGCGGGGGGACGCGGTGCTGAGCATCATCCGCGACCCCGGCCAGGCCGGCGACGTGCGGGACACCGGCGCGGAGCCGGTCGTGGCCGACCTGGAGTCGGCGGGCACCGCGGAGGTCGCCGGCCGCCTGTCCGGCACGGACGCGGTCGTGTTCGCCGCCGGGGCCGGCCCCGGCAGCGGCGCGGCCCGCAAGGACACCGTCGACCGGGCCGCCTCGGTGCTGATGGCGGACGCGGCCGAACGCGCCGGCGTCCGCGGCTTCGTGCAGATCTCCGCGATGGGCGCGGGCGAGCCGCCCGCGCCGGGCCGCGGCGAGGTCTGGGAGGCCTACATCAGGGCGAAGGGCGAGGCGGAGGACGACCTGCGCCGCCGGGACGCCCTCGACTGGCTGATCCTGCGGCCGGGCCGCCTCACCGACGACCCGGCCACCGGCCGGGTCACGCTCGCCGAGCCGCCCATCGGGCACGGCGCCGTGACCCGCGACGACGTGGCGGCGGTCATCGCGGCGCTGCTCGACGCCGGCGACGTCCGCCGCCGCACCCTCGACCTGCTGGGCGGCGACACCCCGGTCGCGGAGGCGGTCGCCGCCCTGCGCTGAGCCGCCGGCCCGTGCCGGCGGGGTCAGCCGGTGTAGAGCGACTCGATCTCGTCGGCGAAGTCCTTCATCACGACGTTGCGCTTGACCTTCAGGCTCGGCGTCATGTGCCCGGCCTCCTCGGTGAAGTCCACGCCGAGGATGACGTGCTTCTTGATCGACTCGGCCTGGCTGACCGACTTGTTGGCCTCGGCGATCGCGCCCTCGATCTCGGCGATCACGTCGGGGTCGCGGCGCAGCTCGTCGACCGTCATCGTCCCGGCCTTGCCGTGCTGGGCCTTCCAGGGGCCGAGCGCCTCCTCGTCCAGCGTGATGAGCACGCTGATGAACTTGCGGCCGTCGCCGACGACCAGGCACTGGCTGACCAGCGGGTGCGCGCGGATCCTGTCCTCCAGCGGCGCGGGCGCGACGTTCTTGCCCGCCGCGGTGACGAGGATCTCCTTCTTGCGGCCGGTGATCCGCAGGTATCCGTCCTCGTCGAGGGAGCCGAGGTCGCCGGTGTGGAACCAGCCGTCCTCCAGGGCCTCCTTGGTGGCGGCCTCGTTGTTCCAGTAGCCGCGCAGGACGTTGACGCCGCGGACGAGGACCTCGCCGTCCTCGGCGATGCGGATGTCCACGCCCGGGATCGGCTGCCCCACCGTGCCGACCTTGAGGGCCGTCGGGCGGTTGACGCTGGCGGGCGCGGTCGTCTCGGTGAGGCCGTAGCCCTCCAGGATCGTGATGCCGACGCCGCGGAAGAAGTGCCCGAGACGCTCGCCGAGCGCGGCCCCGCCGGACACCGCGTAGGTGACCCTGCCGCCGACCGCGGCGCGCAGCTTGCCGTACACCAGCACGTCGAAGACCTTGTGCTTCGCCTTGAGCCCGAGGCCCGGCCGGCCGGCGTCCAGCGCCCGGCTGTAGGCGATCGCGGTCTCCGCCGCCGCCTTGAAGATCTTGCCCTTGCCGTCGGCCGAGGCCTTCTGCTCGGCGCCGTTGTAGACCTTCTCGAACACGCGCGGGACGGCCAGCAGGAAGGTCGGCCGGAAGGAGGCGAGGTCGGGCAGCAGGTTCGGGATGTCGCTGTGCCCGAGGACGATGCCGCCCTCGATCGTGGCGACCTGGATCAGACGGGCGAACACGTGCGCCAGCGGCAGGAACAGCAGGGTGGAGCTGCCTTCGACGGCGACCTCCGCGATCGCGCCCTGGACGGCGTTGCGGGACGTCGCGACCAGGTTCCCGTGGGTGATCTCGCAACCCTTGGGGCGCCCGGTGGTGCCGGAGGTGTAGATGAGCGTGGCGAGATCCGCGGCGTTGCGGGAGCCGCGGCGCTCCTCGACCACGTCGTCGCCGATGCCGGCGCCCAGTTCCCTGACCTCGTCGATGCCGCCCGCGTCGATGCCCCACACGTGCGCGAGTCCGGGGAGGCGCCCCCGGACCTCCTCGACCGAGGCGAGGTGCGCGCCGGTCTCGGCGAAGACGGCCTTCGCGCCGGAGTCGCCGACGATCCATTCGATCTGCTCGGGGGACGACGTCTCGTAGATGGGGACGGAGACCGCGCCCGCCGTCCACACCGCGTAGTCGAGGAGGGTCCACTCGTAGCGGGTCCGCGACAGCAGGCACACCCGGTCGCCGGACTCGATCCCCGCGGCCGTGAGGCCCTTGGCCACCGCCGTGACCTCGGCCGCGAACTCGGCCGCGGTGACGGCGCTCCAGGCGTCGCCGCTCTTGCGGCGCGCCACGATGGCGCCCGGCTCCTCGCCCGCCCGGGTGAAGGGCGCGTCGGTCAGGGTGGCGGAGTCGGGGACCTCCACCATCGCGGGGACGCTGAACTCGCGCACGGCGTGCTCCTATGGTCGGTCTTCGAGGTGGCGGGGAAGGCCGCGGAGGCTTCTCCGTGCAGGAATGATACCCACGAGTAGCCGTATTTCCCGGAGGTACCGCCCATCGGCATCGGCTGACGGCCCGGGTTAACGGACCGGCAAAGACCGGCCGCCGCCCCCGGGCCGCCGCCGCGCGGTCGCCTACGCTGGGGCCGGTCGCACACGAACGGTTCCGGGGGATCGCCATGTCGCTGCTCGAAGTGATCGCGCTGGACGCCGAGGACGCGCGGGCGGCGCAGGACGGCGGCGCCGACCGGATCGAGGTCGTCGCCGACATGGCCGCCGACGGCCTGACTCCCGATCCTGACGTCGTCGGGGCCGTTCGGGAGGCCACGTCCCTGCCGATGCGGGTGATGCTGCGGGCCAACGCGGGGTTCCGGACGACCGGGTTCGAGCTGGACCGGCTGCGGCGCACCGCCGCGGGCCTCGCCGAGGCGGGCGCGGACGGGTTCGTGCTCGGCTTCCTCGACCCGTTCGGCCACATCGACACGGCCGCCACCGGCAAGCTCGCCGCCGCCGTGGCCCCGCTGCCCTGGACGTTCCACCGCGCGGTCGACCACGCCGCCGACCCCGGCCCGGCGTGGGACGCCGTCCGGCACCTCGGCGGCGGGCTCGACACGGTGCTCACGGCGGGCTCCGCACGCGGCGTGGACGCCGGGGTCGGCGTCCTGGTCCGGCGCGCCGCCGAGGACCCGGCCGCCGCGGAGATGATCATGGCCGGGGGCGGGCTGCGCCGCAAGCACGTCGCGATCCTCGCCGCCGCGGGCGTCACCGCGTTCCACGTCGGTACCGCCGTCCGCCCGGACGGCGCCTGGGACGCCCCGGTGGACCCCGCCCTCGTGGGCGAGTGGCGCTCCCTGGTCTCCGCCGCGGCCCGCTGACCACCGGGCCGGCACGCGCCCGGGAGGCGCCCGGCGGACGCGGAACCCGGCCGTTCTCGCGGGCGGTCTGTCCTATTAGAGTCGGTTCATGCGGATCCACGTGGTGAGTGACGTCCATGGCCGCGCGGACGCGCTGCCGAGCGCGGCGGACGGCGCGGACGTGCTCATCTGCCTGGGCGACCTGATCCTGTTCGTCGACTACGAGGACCACGCGCAGGGCATCTTCGCCGACCTGTTCGGCCAGGAGAACGCCGACCGCTTCATCTCGCTGCGCACCGAGAAGCGCTTCGACGAGGCCCGCGAGTTCTCCCGGGGGCTGTGGTCGTCCCTGGACGGCGACGCGTGGCCGCACATCGAGCGCGCCGTCGACCGCCAGTACGCCGAACTGTTCGCGGCCATGCCGTCCCCCGCGTACCTGACGTACGGCAACGTGGACGTCCCGCGCATGTGGGAGGCCCATCTGCGCGACGGCCACCGGGTGCTGGACGGCGAGGCCACCGAGATCGGCGGGCTGCGGTTCGGGTTCGTCGGCGGCGGCCTGCGCACGGAGTACCGCACCCCCTACGAACTGGACGACGACGCCTACGCCGCCAAGGTCGAGGCCGTCGGCGGGGTGGACGTGCTGTGCTGCCACATCCCGCCCGACGTGCCCGAACTGCTGTACGACACGGTGGCGCGCCGGTTCGAGCGGGGGAGCGGGGCGATCCTGGACGCGATCCACCGGACGCAGCCGAGGTACGTGCTCTTCGGGCACGTTCACCAGCCGCTCGCGAGCCGGATGCGCATCGGCCGGACCGAATGCGTGAACGTGGGCCATTTCCGGGCCCGTGGCGTGCCGTACGTCCTGACGGTGTGAAAGATACTTTCTCTAGGACAGCGGGCCGCGCGGGCCCAGGACGAGCCGGAGGGAGACGCAGATGGCGGACCGCACGAGTTCCACCATCACGGTCAAGGCGGGGAAGGCCGAGATCATGGCGGTGATCGCCGACCTTGAGGCGTACCCGGCCTGGGCGAGCGGCATCCGGGAGATCACCGTCCGGGAGACGGGCGCGGACGGCCGGCCGTCCCGCGCCGGGCTGACGTTCGACGGCGGCCCCTTCAGCGACACCGTCGGGCTCGCCTACACCTGGGAGGGCGACGACCGGGCGGTGTGGGAACTGGTGGAGGCGGGCTCGGTCGTCACCGGCCTGCACGGCTCGTACACGCTGGACGAGCGGGACGGGACCACCGAGGTGACCTACGAGCTCGCCGTGGACGTCCGCGTCCCGCTGATCGGCATGGTGAAGCGCAAGGGCGAGAAGCGGATCATCGACAC
This sequence comes from Actinomadura sp. KC345, assembly GCF_004348515.1. Taxonomy (GTDB): domain Bacteria; phylum Actinomycetota; class Actinomycetes; order Streptosporangiales; family Streptosporangiaceae; genus Spirillospora. The sequence continues at coordinate 11,131 of NZ_SMKH01000221.1, forward strand.
CGCCCTCAAGGGCCTCAAGCGCCACATGGAGAACTGAACAGCCCGAGGCGATACCGTGCACGCCGACGACCGATGGAAGATGGACTCATGAGCGAGCAGCCGGGCGGCGCCCTGGACGAGGCGGCCAAGCTCTTCGACGCACTGATCAGGCGGGTGAGCGGCGGAGGCGACCGCGACCCGGGCCGGGACGCCGGCGCGGACGTGTGGGGCACCGCCACCGCCGAGGAGCCGCGCATCGCCACCGGCGCCCCCGAGTGCCGCGACTGCCCGGTCTGCCGGGCGATCGCGGTCGGGCGCGAGGCGGGCGACGACGTGGGCCGCCACCTGCACGAGGCCGGGCAGTCGCTGATGGCCGCCGCGCTGGACGTGGTGGCCGCCTTCGACCGGACGCGCCGGAACCGGCCGCCGGAGGCGTCGAAGAGCGCCCGGGCGGGTAGGTCCGATCGGTCGGAACGTCCGGAGACGGGCGACGCGTGGTCGGCCGCCACGGGCGGCGGCCCCGCCGGCGTCGGATAGTGCGGTACGGGCTCCAGCAGGGGCGCGCGAGGAGGAGGAAGGGTACATGGCCCTGACCATCGGCGTGGATGTGGGCGGCACGAAGGTCGCCGCAGGGGTCGTCGACGACCGGGGAACGATTCTGGAGAAGGTGCGCAGGCCGACTCCCTCGACCAACCCCAAGGAGACCGCCGAGACCATCGCCGAGGTCGTCGACCTGCTGGCGGGCAAGTTCGAGGAGGTGTCGGCGGTCGGCCTCGGCACCGCGGGCTTCGTCGACGAGGACCGTGCCACCGTGCTGTTCGCGCCGAACCTGGCCTGGCGCGAGGAGCCGATCAAGGAGAAGGTGGAGAGCCTGGTCGGGCTGCCGGTCGTGGTGGAGAACGACGGCAACGCCACCGCGTGGGGCGAGGCCCGGTTCGGCGCCGGACGCGGCGAGAACTTCCTCGTGCTGGTGGCCCTCGGCACCGGCATCGGCGGCGGCATCATCATCAACGGCGAGCTGTACCGGGGGCGCTTCGGCATCGGCGCCGAGATGGGCCACTTCCGCGCCGTCCCGGACGGCCGGCGCTGCGGCTGCGGCAACCGCGGCTGCTGGGAGCAGTACGCCAGCGGCAACGCGCTCGTCCACGAGGCCCGCGACCTGGCCCGGGTGGCGCCCGCGATGGCCGGACGCCTGCTGGAACTCGGCGGCGGCCGCCCCGAGGGCATCAGCGGCCCGGAGGTGTCGCAGGCGGCCCGCGAGGGCGACAAGGCGGCCCTGGAGTGCTTCCGGACCATCGCGCACTGGGCCGGCCAGGGCCTGGCCGACCTCAGCGCGATCCTCGACCCGGGCGCCTTCATCATCGGCGGCGGCCTGTCGGACGCCGGCGACCTGCTGCTCGACCCGATCCGCGCGTCGTTCGAGGACGCCCTGACCGGCCGCGGCCACCGCCCCCTCCCCGACATCCGCATCGCCGAGCTGGGCTCGGCGGCGGGGATCGTCGGCGCCGCGGACCTGGCCCGCGTCCGCCCCCTCCAGGACGTCATCGTCTAGACGCCGTCCGGATATGGCCTCCGTCCGCCTGCTGAGCTACAACGTCCGGTCGCTGCGGGACGACCCGGCCGCCGTGGCCCGGGTCGTCCGCGGCATCGCCCCGGACGTCGTCTGCATGCAGGAGGTTCCGCGCTTCGGGGCCTGGCGCTTCCGGCGCCGCCGCCTGGCGCGGGCGTGCGGCCTGCGGATCGCGGCGGGACGGCGGGCCTGCGGGCTCGCCGTCCTCGCCGCGCCGCACGTCCGCCGGGAGGCCCGCGAGTTCCACCTGCTGACCCCGGACCCCGGCCTGCACCGCCGCGCGCTGGCGATCGCCGTCCTGGAGACCGCCGGAACCCGCCTCATCGCCGCGAGCACCCACCTGGACCTGAAGGACGGACCCCGCCTGCGCCACGTCCACGAGATCCTCACCCACCTCGCCCGCGCCCGCGAACGCTACGGCGCCCCGGTCATCCTCGCCGGCGACATCAACGAGGAACCCGGCGGCCCGTCCTGGACCGTCCTGACCGGCCACTTCCAGGACGCCTACGCGGTCGAACCCGCAGGAGGCGAACCGACCTTCTCCGCCCGCAACCCCGCCAGACGCATAGACGCGGTCTTCACAGAGCCCTCAGTCAGGATCAAGGGCTGCGGAGTGCCGATAGCGGACACGACCCTCACAGCCGACTACCCCAAAGCCACAGACCACCGCCCCCTGACAGCGGAGCTGGAAGTCCCCCAAGCCGACCTCAACCACGCACGCGAGCGCGCGACCTGACGGTGAGGCGATGCCGAAGGCGAGCCTCACCGGAAGATCGCGAAGCGATTCGCGCTCGCACAGGCCAGATAGCGGAGTGGGCCTGGACTGCAATGAACACGCTAGACGACGGCGCCGTCGTCGGGGTCGCGGGGCTCGTCGCCCATGCGCAGGACGAGGGTGACGAAGCCGCCGATGAAGGCGGCGACGGCCAGGAAGGCGGCCCAGCCGGGGACCTCCCAGTCGAGGATCACGGTGACCAGCAGGTAGACGGGGCCGCCGATCAGGGCGACCCAGGCGCCTTTGGTCAGGGGGTCGGCGC
>NZ_SMKH01000222.1 GCF_004348515.1 Actinomadura sp. KC345
CCTCCGGACGTCCCCGCCCGGACGAGCAGGCTCGCGATCGCCGCGCTGGTCACCGGAGTCCTCGGCCTGGTCCTGCTCGCGGTGGGCTTCGCCATCGCCGCCCTCCTGCGGGCCGGAGGACGCGGAGAGAAGGGCAAGGGCCTGGCCATCGGCGGCCTCGTCGCGTCCTCCGTATGGATCGTGGGAGGGCTGGCCGCCGTCATCGTCGCCGCGGGTTCGGTCACATCCGTCGACCGCGACGAGTCGGGGCAGGTCGCCGGCGAGGACCGGGTGGTCCTCGAGTATCTGCGGGCCGGTGACTGCTTCACCGGGTTCGAAGAGGAGACCACCAAGATCTTGGTGACGGCGCTGCCCTGCGCGCGGCCGCATGACGGCGAGGTCGTCGCCAAGCTGAAACTGCCCGGCGACGAGTACCCCGGCGACAGGGAGATCGCCGAGCAGACCGACGAGGCCTGCTTCCAGAAGAGCCTCCACCTGCAGAGAAGCCGGTACATCAAGGATCTGGAGCCCTACAACCTCTGGCCCGACCGGACCGGCTGGGACGCCGGCGACCGCGAGGTGATCTGCCTGGTGCGCTACACCGGCGGAACGCTCACCACGTCCATCGGCCAGACGCTGGACCCGAGCCTGAAGCTCTGGGACGAGCTGGTTCCCGGGGACTGCCTCGGAAAGTGGGACGAGGAGGAGATCGCGCAGCGCACCGTCTCCTGCACCGAGCCGCACTGGATCCAGGTGTACGCGAATTTCAAGCTGCAAGCGGGCTCGTACCCAGGGGAGAAGGCGGCCGAGCGCGGCGCGCGGCGCGGCTGCGAGCAGCGGGCGGCGAGGCTCTTCCGCGGCCACCGGGCACCGGACCTGACGTGGTGGCTGTACCCCGAGAAGATCGAATGGGAGGACGGGAACCGCACCGCCGTCTGCTTCGGCGAGAGCCAGGACCGCCCGCTGACGAAGTCGATGCTCCCCCGCTGACCCGTGTCGCCCGCCCGACCGGTCCGGAGCGCACGCAGCCGGTGCCCGGGGCGGGCACCGGCTGCGCGGAGGTGACGGCGGGACGCTAGACGACGGCGCCCGAGCTGTCGGAGGTGCGGTGGACGGGGGCCTTGGGCCTGTCCTTGGGCTTCGGCGGCGGAGCCTTCGCGAAGCGCTCCAGCACGATCGCCACGGGCGTCGCGATGAACACGCTGGAGTAGGTTCCGACGACGATGCCGATCAGCAGGGCGATGGCGAAGTCCGTCAGCGAGTCCCCGCCGAGGAAGGCCAGCGCCCCCAGGATGAACAGGGCGCCCATACCGGTGTTGATCGTCCGCGGGACGGTCTGCAGCGTGCCCCGGTTCGCGATGTCGGGGAACCGCCCCTTGGGATTGGCGCCCCACAGCTCCCGGATCCGGTCGAACACGACGACCGAGTCGTTCACCGAGTATCCGATGACCGTGAGCAGGGCGGCGAGGAAGACGCCGTCGATCGGTTTGCCGAGCCAGGCGAAGACGCCGGTCACGACCATGATGTCGTGGAACATGCCGACCACCGCGCCGGACGCGAACGTCCAGCGGAATCTGATCGTCAGGTACGCGAGCTGCGCGAGCAGGGCGATACCGAGGGCGATCAGCGCCTTCTGCCGCAGTTCGTCGCCCAGGCTGGGCCCGATCAGCTCGTCGCGCTCCTTGGTGGCCCCGCCGCCCTTTTCGGCCAGGGCCGCCTGGATGCGCTTCTCCTCCTCGTTGGTGAGGTCGGACGTCCGGACGGAGATGTCGTCGTCGCCCGCGGTCTGCACGACCGCGCGCGGGAACCCGGCGTCGGACACCGCGGACCGCGCCACGTCGATGTCCACCGGACGGCTCGTCGAGTACTCGACGATGCGCCCGCCGGTGAACTCCACACCGAAGTTGAGGCCGCGGGTGAAGATCCCCGTGAAGGCGAGGACGACGACGAGCCCGCCGATCCCGAGCCACAGGTTCCGGCGTTTCATCAGGTCGGGGCCGCTCTCCTCCAGCCACCGCCGGATCCGCCCGGCGCCGCTGAGACCGCCCAGCCTCCCCTTGGCGAGCTTGGGGAACCGCGCGGCCGCCGCGTCGGTGAGCACGCGGCTCACCAGCATCGCCGAGATCAGGGAGCCGAGAACGCCGATGGTGAGCGTGACGCCGAAGCCCTTCACCGGCCCGGAGGCGAGGAAGAACAGCAGGCCGCCGGCGAGCAGCGTGGTGACGGCGGAGTCGGCGATCGCCGACCAGGCCTTGTTGAACCCGGTGGCCAGGGCCGACCGGGCCCGGCGCGCCGGTTGGTCCGCGATCTCCTCTCTCGCTCGTTCGAAGGCGAGCACGTTGGCGTCGATCGCCATGCCGATGGCCAGGACGAACCCGGCCAGGCCGGGCAAGGTGAGCGTCGCTCCGATCGCCACCAGCGCCCCGTAGGAGATCAGCGCGTACCCGGCCAGCGCGACGGTCGCGAGCAGGCCGACGAGGCGGTAGACGGCGATGATGAACAGCCCGGTCAGGATGATGCCGATGACCGCGGCCTTGGCGCTGGCGTCGATCGCCTCGTCGCCCAGTGTCGGGCCGACCACCCGCTGCTCGATGATCTTCACGGGCACGGGGAGCGCGCCGCCCTCGATGAGGGCGGCGAGGTCCTTGGCCTCCGCGGGCGTGAAGTCGCCGGTGATCTGGGTCGACCCGCCGGTGATGCCGACGCCGCAGGCCACGCTCTCGGTCACCTGCGGCGAGGAGATCACCTTGCCGTCCAGGACGATCGCGACCCGGCGCTCGTCACCGGTCGCGCAGGCGGCCTTGGCGGTCAGCTGCTCCCAGGTCTTGCCGCCCGAGCCCTTGAAGTCGACGTTGACGGCCCAGCCGCCCAGGTTCTGCGGGTCGTAGTTGGCGCCGGCCTCACCGATGCCCTCGCCGGTGAGCGCGGCCGGGCCGATGAGGATCGGCTGCCCGCTCTCGTCCGGGATCTGCTGCTGGCCCTTCTTCTTGTCGGGCTTGCCGGTGTTGGGGAGCACGGGGTGCGCGGTGAGCTGCGCGGTCCTGCCGATCGCCTCGGTCGCCCGGGTGGGGTCCTGGACGTCGGGCAGTTCGACGATCAGCCGCCGGTCACCGGATCGGGTGATCGACGACTCCGCGACGCCGAGGGCGTCGATGCGGCGCCGCAGGACCTCCAGCGCGCGGTCGGTGGACTCCCGGTCGGCCTTGACCGTCGGGGAGTCCTGGGTTTCGAGGACGATCTGGGTGCCGCCGCGCAGGTCGAGGCCGAGGCGGGCGGATTCGGTGAACGCGAAGTAGAAAGATGTGGCGAGAATGGCGATTGCCAGTACCGCACGCACCAGGTTGGCGCGGCTCAAAGGGAGACCTCCACACGGGGCTTCGGTGCCGCACGAAGGTGTGCGGTACCGCGGACGAAAGGCTCAGATCCGTGCGGGCGCCGGCGGGGCGCGGCCGCGCGGCACGGCGGCCGGCGCGAGGCCGCGCGAGGTGGAGGCGGCGGGCGGGACCCGCAGGGCGCGCATCGGCGGCGGCCGCATCCCGGAGCCGGGCGGAGCGGCCACGGCGGGGGCCGGAAGCTCGTCCGGCGAGGCGGCCGTGACCGCGTGCCGCTTCGGCACGCCGACCGCGGCCTTCGCGTGACCGCCGGTGCGCGGCTTGGCCGCGGCGCGGTTGCGCGGCGAGGTGTGCTGGCCGACCCATGCCCGGACGGCGGAGATCGTTCCGGTGGAGGACGTTCCGCCCGGCGTCCCGGACCCGGCGGGCCCGGCCACGAACCCGAGGAGCCCCAGCGCGACGACGAGCAGCCTGGCGACGGGAGGCGACGGACGATGCGGTTCGCGCATTCCGCTCCTCCCCTGGCTCATGGGCCCGTACTCGCGGCCCGTGGTCGTGGCCCGTGGCCGTGGTTCGTCGTCGTGCCGCCCACGATGCCGGGGCGGCGGCGGGCGGTCCAGTCAAACTAACGCAGGTTCAGGGTACGGGAGCGCAGTTCGCGCATCGTTGACGGAACACGGGCGCTGGATCCCGTCAAGGCGGGCCGGAGTGACAATGCCGTCGCCCTCCGCGTCCCGGGTCCCGTACCTGCAGACACGGGCGGGTGTCCCAATCCGGCCAGGCCGCAATCGGCCGCCATCCATTGCCCGGCCTTCAAAAGCGAATTACTTTCGCGTACGCCCACCCCGAACCGGACAGAGGAGTTTCCGGTGGCACGTTTCAGACAGGTCGTTGTCCTCGGCACGGCGGCGGCCGCCGCATTCGCCCTGACAGCCTCCCCCGCCTCCGCCGCTACCACCACCATCCGCGCGGGCTCGGCCGACGCCGCCCCCTACTCCGGCAACGTCCAGGCGTCGCTGCTCGGCGAGGCGACCGTCGAGGCCTCGATCGGCAGCGGCTCCTGCAGCGAGTCGACGATGACCGGATCCATCAACTCCGACGGCACCGGCCTGAGCATCTCCGGCGCCGGCTTCAGCGAGTGCACCGGAACCGCCGGTGTGACCATCACCGCGATGGCCCTGCCGTGGACCGGCGGCGCCGTGGCCTTCGACCCGGCCGGCACCAACGGCCGCGACGCCACGGTCACCATCGCCAACTTCAGCGTCGAGGCGGTCGTGGACCTCTTCGGCGGGATCACCTGCAACTTCGGCGGGACGCTCACCGCCGACGGCTACAACGGCGACAACGCCTCCCGGCCCGTCGCCGACAACGCCCAGGCCCAGGTCGGCGTCAACGACGCCACGGTGAACAGGCAGAGCGGGAGCAACTTCCTCTGCCCGTCCACCGCCCAGATCAGCGCGACCTACGAACTGCTCGGCGAGACGAGCGCCGGGTCCGGCACGTTCGACCAGTCCCTGTACGTCACGGGAAGTGCGTGACGGGCGGACCGGGCCGGCACGGGCGGCTGACGCCCGGCGAGCTCCCCCACCCCCGCCAAGCTCCCTGACACGCTCCCGATAGCGCGCTCCCAGACGGCGCTCCCACAAGAGGATGCGGGCCGCCCCCACCAAGCGGGGGCGGCCCGTAGCGATCTCCAGGCGGCGGTTCAGCAGCCGACGAGCTGGGCGGCGAGGAACGCCTCGACCTGGCCCAGCCCGATGCGCTCCTGGCTCATCGAGTCGCGCTCCCGGATCGTCACCGCGTCGTCCTCCAGGGTGTCGAAGTCGACGGTGACGCAGAAGGGCGTGCCGATCTCGTCCTGGCGGCGGTAGCGGCGGCCGATCGCCCCGGCGTCGTCGAAGTCGACGTTCCAGTTGCGGCGCAGCCGCGCGGCGAGGTCGCGGGCCTTCGGGGACAGGTCGGAGTTGCGCGACAGCGGCAGCACCGCGACCTTCACCGGGGCGAGCCGGCGGTCGAGCCGCATGACCGCGCGCTTCTCCATCTTGCCCTTGGCGTTGGGCGCCTCGTCCTCGGCGTAGGCGTCCATCATGAACGTGAGCGTGCAGCGGTCGACGCCCGCCGCCGGCTCGATCACGTACGGGACGTAGCGCTCACCGGACTCCTGGTCGAAGAACGACAGGTCGGCGCCGGACGCCTTGGAGTGCGTCGTCAGGTCGTAGTCGGTGCGGTTGGCGACGCCCTCCAGCTCGCCCCACTCGCCGCCGACGAAGTCGAAGCGGTACTCCACGTCCACGGTCCGCTTGGAGTAGTGCGACAGCTTCTCGGCCGGGTGCTCGTACAGCCGCAGGTTCTCCTTGCGGATGCCGAGGTCGACGTACCACTGCAGGCGCTCGTCGATCCAGTACTGGTGCCATTCCTCGTCGCTGCCCGGCTTGACGAAGAACTCCATCTCCATCTGCTCGAACTCGCGGGTCCGGAAGATGAAGTTGCCGGGCGTGATCTCGTTGCGGAACGACTTCCCGATCTGCCCGATGCCGAACGGCACCTTGCGGCGCGCGGACTGCTGGACGTTCAGGTAGTTGATGAAGATGCCCTGCGCCGTCTCGGGACGCAGGTAGGCCAGGCCCGACTCGTCGTCGACCGCGCCGAGGTAGGTCTTGAGCAGGCCGTTGAACATCCTCGGCTCGGTGAACGACCCCTTGGCGCCGCAGTTCGGGCAGGCGAGGTCGGCCAGGCCGTTCGCCGGCGGGCGGCCGTGCTTGCCCTCGTAGGCCTCCTCCAGGTGGTCGGCCCGGAAGCGCTTGTGGCAGGCCTGGCATTCGGTGAGCGGGTCGACGAACGCCTGCACGTGGCCGCTGGCCTCCCAGACCTCGCGCGCCAGGATGACGGACGAGTCGAGGCCGACGATGTCGTCACGGCCCTGCACCATGGACTTCCACCACTGGCGCTTGACGTTGTTCTTCAGCTCGACGCCGAGCGGCCCGTAGTCCCAGGAGGCGCGGAGTCCGCCGTAGATCTCGCTCGACGGGTAGACCAGGCCCCGCCGTTTGGCGAGGTTGACGATCGTGTCCAGCACATCGGAACGGCGTGCCATGAAAGATTCTCCATCCGGCTGGCGGTCGGCGGGACAGTGAGTGCGCCCCCGGCCGCGGAAACGGCGGGCGGCGATTGTGATCCCCGGTGATGGTGCCCGGCGGCGCGGTCCTCGCCCGGCGCCCGCGAGCATTCCCCAGCTTAGAGCACCATGGCGCCTGGTAGGTGAAGGCTAGTAGGCGAGGCCGTCGGCGATGTTGCTGTCGATGTTGAGGGTCACGCCGCCGTGCCTCTCGTCGTGGTCGCCGCGGTACTGCTTGATGCGGCGGTGCGGGCGCCACCAGTCGTTGGGGATGTACGGATCGTCGTAGACCCTTGCCTTGCCGTCCCAGTTCGCGAACCAGATGCCCTCGGGCTTGCCGATCCCGTCGGCGCGGCCCACGTCCCGGATGCCGGAGGCGACGCTGCTGTAGAGGCAGGGCGTGTACCCCTCGTCCTTCAGCTTGCGGACCCAGTTGTCCACGAACCGCAGGACGGCGGCCTTGCAGCCCTGCTTCCGGCTGTTGTACGCCTCCATGTCGAGGTAGATCGGCGCGCCCTTCGGGATGCCGAGCGCCTTGGCCTTGCGGGCGGCGTCCACCGCGGCCTTCCGGCCCTCCGCCGCGGCGTTCTTGGCGGTGAACTGCTGCGGGCGGCTGCCGCAGGGGGCCTGGAGGCCGACGTAGGTCGGCGTGATGCGATACCCCATGTCGCGGACCTCGCGCACCCACTTCCGGTTGAGGTTGGGCTGCGCGCAGCCGCGTGCCGCGCCGCCGATGTAGATGTTGGTGAGCTTGAACGAGGGCCGCCACGCCTTCATCGTCGCGAGGGACGGGGCCGTGCAGGTGTCGAACCCCTTGCCCCGCACCCATTTCCTGTCCCTCGCCCCGGGGTCGTTCGCTCCGGGCGCGCCTCCTCCGGAGGCGTCCGGCCCCGGAGGGCCGGGGTCCGCGCGCCGGGCGTCCGTCCTGGACGGCTGCGGCGCCCCCGGCCCGGCGGTCCCGCCGGCCTTTCCGGTGACGCGGGCGCCGCGCAGCATCCGCTGGAGCGGTGCCGGGTCCGTCCCGTACACGCCGGTGATCGTCACCCCGACGTCGGGAAGGGCGAGCCGTGTCTCGTGGTCGACGCTCGGCGCGATCTTGAGGGTGGCGAGCCTGCCGCCGCGCACGACCCTGCGGGCCCGCGGGGAGTCTCCGGCGGGCTCGATGTGGACGGACTCCGTGCGCCCGACGACGCTCGCCGGGCAGTCCGGTTGCGCTCCCGGGCGGCCGAGGTAGACGGCGCGCCGGTCGTAGCGGACGCAGCGGGCCGGGTCCCGTTCGAGGTCGTGGACCTCCCATCCGGCCGGGACGGGAAGGCGCAGCCCCCGGTACTCGACGACGCGGGGAGCACGCGTCCCGTCGCCGGTAGGCGCGGTGTCATCGGTAGGCGCGGTGGCAGTAGGCGCGGTGGCACCGGTCAGCGCGGCGGCCTCGTCGGACGCGGGCCGCGCGGGGGCCGTCCCGAGGACGGCGAGGGCGGGCGCCGCCACCGCGCCGGCCAGGACGGAACCGAACAGGACGGTGTTGAGCAGGCCGGCATGGCGCATCACTTCTCCCCGGAAGAAGGCAGGATTCCCCCGCGCGGTCGTCGCCCGAGGGCCACGGCATGATCGTGGTGCGCCAAAGATGACCTTGCCGGGACACACCAAACCGCCCGAGGGCACTCCTTGCCCCGCAATTGCCCGGTTCGTTGACCTTGCGGGCGCAGCTCAGCGAGGGTTCAGGCGGAGCTGACGATCTCGTAGGCGCCGGGTTCGTCGACGGCCATGACCGCCAGCGGCATGAACTGCAGCCGCACCTCGTACACGCCGAGCGCCCGGCGGTAGTGGCCGGCGCCGTCCCACTCGGTGACCAGGGCCCACAGCCCGGGGTCGTCGACGGTCCTGGCGAGCCGGCCGGAACGGAAGCCGGGGCTGGCCGACAGCGCCGTCAGCACCGCGGTCATGCGCTCGGCGAAGTCGTCGGCGTCCCCGCCTGGCACGCGGTACCGGGTTATCGCGATCATCCGTCAATCCTGGCAGCGAATCCGCCGGGATCCGTCCGGTGCTCCCGGACGCGAAGCGGGTTCGGTTACGTTGGGGCCGTGAATGCGCGACGCGGCCAGGCGGGAACACAGGACACCGGGGCGACCGGGATGCGCGCGGCGATCGAGCGCTGGAGCGCGGTGCCGGTGGTGTTCCTGCACCGGGTGCCGCGGTGGACGCTGCTCGTCGCGGTGTTCGCGCTGCTGGCGGCCGGGATGGTGGGAAGCGGCTGGGTGGCGGCCGCCGGGCTGCTGGTGCTGGCGGCCGCGCTGGCGTGGTTCGCCTACCTGAACTGGCCCGCGCTGGACGGCGGGGGAAGGGCGCTGCGCGTCGTCGCACTGGTCGTTCTGGTGGGGTTCGCGGTGGGACGTGCGCTAGAGCGGTTTTGACAACGATTTTCATCTTCGTCCATAATCGCGACATGCCTCGCATCCATGACCTGCCGCACCCGCGCCGCTCGCTCCGCACGCTCCCGGCGACGGCCCTGGCCCTCGCCGGCCTCGCGGCGGGCCTGGCGGGCTGCGGTGGCGGCGACGCCGCCGCGACCTCCGGCAAGGCCGAGGTGGTCGCGTCCTTCTACCCGGCGGCCTGGCTGGCGGAGAAGGTGGGCGGCGGCGACGTCTCCGTCCGGACGCTCACCGAGCCCGGGACGGAGCCGCACGACCTGGAGCTGACGCCCCGCCAGGTCGCGGACGTCACGAAGGCCGACTTCACCGTCTACATCGGGGGCGTCCAGCCGGCCGTCGACGAGGCCGTCGAGCAGCACGCCAAGGACGCCTCCCTGGACGCCGCGAGCGTGGTGAAGGCGCTGCCCGCCCCGGAGACCGGTGACGAAGAACACGGGCACGAGCACGAGAACGACCATGGGCACGAGCACGACCATGGGCACGAGCACGAGGACGACCCGCACATCTGGCTGGACCCGAGCCGCATGGCCACGATCGCGACCGCCCTCGGGGAGCGGCTGGCCAAGGCCGACCCCGACCACGCGTCCGGCTACCGGGAGCGCGCCAAGTCCACCGCCGCCGAACTCACCGCGCTGGACGGCGCGTACAAGGACGGCCTCAAGACCTGCGAGCGCCGGGAGATCATCACCGCGCACGCGGCGTTCGGCTACCTCGCCGACCGGTACGACCTGAAGCAGATCCCGATCGCCGGGGTCGACCCGGGCGCCGAGCCCTCCCCCAGGCGGATGGCGGAGCTGACACGGCGCGTCTCCGACACCGGCGCGACCACGATCTTCACCGAGACGCTCGTCAGCCCGAAGGTGTCCGAGGCCCTGGCGCGGGCGGCCGGCGTGAAGACGGCCGTCCTGGACCCGGTCGAGGGCATCAGGAAGGGCTCGTCCGACGACTACATATCGATCATGAAGAAGAACCTGCGGGCACTGGGTCCCGCGCTGGAGTGCACATGACGGACCGGCCGAACGTCCCGCCGCTGGCGATGACCGGCGGGCTCGTCCGGCGGGACGGCCGCGAGGTCCTCGCCGGCGTCGACCTGCGGGTCGGCGCCGGCGAAGTGCTCGCCGTGCTCGGGCCGAACGGCGCGGGCAAGTCGACCCTGGTCAAGGCGCTGCTCGGGCTCGTGCCCCTGTCGGCGGGCCGGACCGAGATCTACGGGGAGCCGCCTGCGCGCTTCCGCGGCTGGAACCGGATCGGGTACGTCCCGCAGCGGCTGCCGATGGGCGGCGGCGTCCCGGCGACCGTCCGGGAGGTCGTGGCGTCCGGGCGCGTGGCCCGGCGGTCCCGGTGGTGGCCCGCGCTGTTCAACGACCGGGCCGCCGACCGCGCCGCCGTGGACCGCGCCCTGCGGACCGTGGACCTCACCGGCCGCGCTGGGGACTCGGCGCACCTGCTGTCGGGCGGCCAGCAGCAGCGGGTGCTGATCGCCCGCGCCCTCGCCGGCGAGCCCGACCTGTTCGTGATGGACGAGCCCACCGCGGGCGTGGACGCGCGCAGCCAGGCGGCGCTCGCGTCCGCGCTGCGCGGGCTCGCGGACGCGGGGCGCACGGTCGTCCTGGTCACGCACGAGCTCGGCCCGATGGAACCGCTCATCACCCGGACGATCGAGCTGGGGCATGGCCGCATCGTCCGCGAGTCCACCGCGGTGCCCGGAACGGCGATGGGAAGGCCCGCATGAGCGAGATGCTGCAGCTCCCCTTCATGCGCGTCGCCCTGGTGATGGCGGTGCTCATCGGGCTGGCCGCCCCGGCGGTGGGCACCTTCCTGGTGCAGCGCAAGCTGTCGCTGCTCGGCGACGGCATCGGGCACATCGCGCTGACGGGCATCGGGCTGGGGCTGCTCACGAGCACCTCCCCCGTCCTCGGCGCGCTCGTCGTGTCCGTGGCCGGCGCGGCGGCGATCGAGCTCCTGCGGGCCCGCAGCCGCAGCGGCGCCGACGTCGCGCTGGCCCTGCTGTTCTACGGCGGGCTGGCCGGCGGCGTGCTGCTCACCAGCGCCAACGGCGGCAGCGGGACGACCCTGCACGCCTACCTGTTCGGCTCGATCACCAGCGTGACGGCCACCGACCTGTACGTGGTCGCGGCGCTCACCGTCGTGGTGCTCGGGATCGTCGCGCTGTTCGGCCGCGAGCTGTTCCTGCTCTGCCAGGACGAGGAGGTGGCGCGGGCGGCCGGCCTGCCCGTCCGGTTCCTCAGCGTGCTGATCGCCGCGACCGCCGCGGTCACCGTCGTGATCTCGATGCGCGCGATCGGCCTGCTGCTGGTCAGCGCGCTGATGATCGTCCCGGTCGCGGCCGCGCAGCAGCTCACCCGCGGATTCCGCGCGACGATGCTGGTGGCGATGGCGGCCGGTGTACTGTCGGCCGTGGCGGGCCTGGCGGGCTCCTTTCGGTACGATCTGCCCCCGGGCCCCTCGATCGTGCTGCTGGCGCTCGCGCTGTTCGCGGCGGCGGTCGCCGGGGGGTCGGTGATGCGTCGCAGGCGAGCGGCGGCCGCCACGGCCGGGGAGACCGTCCCCGCCGCGGCCGGGCCGGGGGCCGAGACGCGCGTTGACGCCGAGGCGGAGGTGCTTGGGGGATGACGACGGTCCGTCGGGATGCGGTACGGCAGGTGCTGGCCGGGTGCGAGGGGTTCCGCAGCGCGCAGGACATCTACGCGGACCTGCGCGCCGACGGCTCCAAGATCGGCCTGACCACCGTGTACCGGGCACTCCAGGCGCTCAGCGACGCGGGCGAGGTCGACGTGCTGCGCACCGACGAGGGCGAGGCCGTCTACCGCGCCTGCCGCACCGAGGAGCACCACCACCACCTGGTCTGCCGCGACTGCGGCCGGACGGTCGAGGTCGAGGGCCCGGCCGTGGAGCGGTGGGCGGACGCGATCGCCGCCGAGCACGGTTTCGCCGAGATCACGCACACCGTCGAGGTGTTCGGCACCTGCGCCGATTGCGCCGCCGCGAAGCGCTGACCGACCGGGACCGAACACCCGCCGCCGAACACGGTGGCTGACGCCTCTGAGGGCTCACTGAGCCCGGCCCAGGCCCTTCGCCGGGGTCGGGAAGCCCCGCGTCCGCTTCCGATCCGGCACGCGGTCGCGGGGCTTCCCGGGTTCATGATCCGTGCGCGGCGGGCCATGGGAGGATCGGAAGCATGGCTACGACACGTACCGCAAACGCGCATTGGGAAGGGCCGCTCACCAGCGGCCAGGGGACCGTCTCACTGGACTCGTCGAAGCTCGGCACCTATGACGTGACCTGGCCGGCGCGGTCGGAGGAGCCGAACGGGAAGACGAGCCCCGAGGAGCTCATCGCCGCCGCGCACTCCACCTGCTACTCGATGGCGCTCTCGCACGGCCTCGCCGGCGCGGGCACGCCGCCGGAGAAGGTGGACACCAAGGCAGAGGTCACCTTCCAGCCGGGCGAGGGCATCACCGCCATCCACCTGACCGTCCGGGCCAGCGTGCCCGGCCTTTCTCCGGCCGACTTCGAGAAGGCCGCCCAGGACGCCAAGACCGGCTGCCCCGTGAGCAAGGCCCTGGCCGGCACGACGATCACCCTGGACGCGGCGCTGGTCTGATCGACCGACCTCGACCGTCTCCTCGACCACGCACCTACGTCGATCGTCGCGATCGCGTCCGAAGGCAGGCTGCGAGCGACGCGCGATCTGATCGCGCAGCGAGCCGCCAAGGCGAGTTCGGAGCGATGCGGCGATCGCACGCGGTTTCTTCGGTTCAGGCGCCTGGGGGCGCCTGAACCGAAGAAACCGCGTTAGGTACGGCACCGCCGTAGCGGCGGTCTCTGGACGCGTAGAGCTCGATCGCGTGCCAGAAGTGGCGGCGGTCGAAGTCGGGCCAGAGGGTGTCGAGGAAGACCAGCTCGGCGTAGGCCGACTGCCAGAGCAGGAAGTTGGACGTGCGCTGCTCCCCCGACGAGCGCAGGAACAGGTCCACGTCGGGGATGCCGGGCTCGTCCAGGTAGCGGGCGAAGACCTTTTCGGTGATCTTGTCGGGGTTGAGCCGGCCGTCGCGGACGTCCCTGGCGATCGCGGCCGCCGCGTCCGCGACCTCGGCGCGTCCGCCGTAGTTCACGCAGAACTGGAGGGTGAGGACGTCGTTGTCGCGCGTCATCTCCTCGGCCGTCTCCAGCTCCTTGATGACGCTGCGCCACAGCCGCGGGCGCCGGCCCGCCCACCGGACCCGGACCCCCATCGAGTGGAGCTGGTCGCGGCGGCGGCGGATCACGTCCCGGTTGAAGCCCATGAGGAAGCGCACCTCGTCCGGGGAGCGCTTCCAGTTCTCGGTGGAGAAGGCGTACGCCGACAGGTAGGGGACGCCGAGCTCGATCGCTCCCATGATGACGTCGAAGAGCGAGTCCTCGCCGCGCTTGTGGCCCTCGGTGCGCGGCAGCCCGCGCTCCCTGGCCCAGCGGCCGTTGCCGTCCATGACGATGGCGACGTGCCGCGGCACCAGCTCCGCGGGGATCGGGGGCGGGGTGGCGCCGTCCCGATGCGGCTCCGGCGGCGAAACGGCCCTGCTCAAACTCTCTCCCTGGTGGTGTCGACGTCATCGGCCGGCGTGTCCCCGCGGGGCGCGGTGTCTTCGAGGGGCACGGTGTCTTCGGGGGGCACGGTGTCTCCGGGGAACGCGGTGTCCTCGGGGAACGCGGTGTCCTCGGGGAACGCGGTGTCCTCGGGGAACGCGGTGTCCTCGGGGAACGCGGTGTCCTCGGGGAC
>NZ_SMKH01000223.1 GCF_004348515.1 Actinomadura sp. KC345
GACCTGCGGGACGGCGGGGGCTTCGGGGACGGGCTACGCGGGCGACGCCGGGGTCGCGCGGCCGTCCGACATCATGGTGACGCAACCGAAGCACGGCCGGAGGCCGATCCCGCAGGATCGTTCTCCGGCCGTGTCCAGGATATCGGCCGCCGTCGCGCCCGGGCGCCGGCATTCCGGCTCACGCCGCCGTGGCGGCGGCCGTCACCGGGCCCCCTCCTCCGGCGTTCCGCGGCGGCGGTCGCACCGCTCGCCGCCCGCCGGAGGAGGGGATGGGCTCACTGGCCCCCGGACAGCTTCTCGCGCAGCGCGGCGAGCGCCTCGTCGGTGGCGAGTGCGCCGCCGCCGGACTCGCTCTCGCCGCCGCCGGTGTAGGAGGTCTCGCCTCCGCCACCGCCGCCGCCACCGCCACCGCCGCTCGCGGCGGCCGCGGGCTCGGCTCCGGCCTCCGCCTCGGCCTTGCGGGCCTCCTCGATCTGCCTGCGGTGGGCGTCGAAGCGGGACCGGGCCTCGGCGTACTGCCGCTCCCAGGTCTCGCGCTGCTCGTCGAAGCCCTCCAGCCACTCGCCAGTGTCGGCGTCGAAGCCCTCGGGGTACTTGTAGTTGCCCTGCTCGTCGTACTCGGCGGGCATGCCGTACAGCGTCGGGTCGAAGTCCTCTTCCTCGATGCCGGCGGCGCCCTCGTTGGCCTGCTTGAGCGACAGGCTGATGCGGCGCCGGTCGAGGTCGATGTCGATGATCTTCACGAAGATCTCGTCGCCGACCTGGACGACCTGCTCGGGGATCTCGACGTGGCGCTCGGCCAGCTCGGAGATGTGCACCAGGCCCTCGATGCCCTCCTCGACGCGGACGAACGCGCCGAACGGCACCAGCTTGGTGACGCGGCCCGGCACGACCTGCCCGATCTGGTGGGTGCGGGCGAACTGCTGCCAGGGGTCTTCCTGCGTCGCCTTGAGCGACAGCGAGACCCGCTCGCGCTCCATGTCGACGTCCAGGACCTCGACCGTGACCTCCTGACCGACCTCGACGACCTCGGACGGGTGGTCGATGTGCTTCCAGGACAGCTCGGAGACGTGCACCAGGCCGTCGACGCCGCCGAGGTCGACGAACGCGCCGAAGTTGACGATCGAGGACACGACGCCCTTGCGGACCTGGCCCTTCTGCAGCGTGTTGAGGAAGGTCTGGCGGACCTCGCTCTGCGTCTGCTCCAGCCAGGCGCGGCGGGACAGCACCACGTTGTTGCGGTTCTTGTCCAGCTCGATGATCTTGGCCTCGAGCTCGCGGCCGACGTAGGGCTGCAGGTCGCGGACCCGGCGCATCTCGACCAGCGACGCGGGCAGGAAGCCGCGCAGGCCGATGTCCAGGATGAGGCCGCCCTTGACGACCTCGATGACCGTGCCGGTGACGATGCCGTCCTCGTCCTTGATCTTCTCGATCGTGCCCCAGGCGCGCTCGTACTGGGCGCGCTTCTTGGACAGGATCAGCCGGCCCTCCTTGTCCTCCTTCTGGAGGACAAGGGCCTCGACGTGGTCCCCGGTGGACACGACCTCGTTCGGGTCGACGTCGTGCTTGATGGACAGCTCACGCGAGGGGATGACGCCCTCGGTCTTGTAGCCGATGTCGAGGAGGACCTCGTCACGATCGACCTTGACGACAGTGCCTTCGACAATGTCGCCGTCGTTGAAGTACTTGATGGTCTCATCGATCGCGGCGAGGAAGGCTTCCTCGGACCCGATGTCGTTGACCGCTACCTGCGGGGTGGTCGAGGTGGCCTCGGTGCTGCTCGTCATGTGTCGGCTGGCTCCGGTACGGACAGTGAAGTCGTATGGGGTTCTGCGCGGAGGGCCGTTTTCCGCCCTGCCGAGGACCGGAAAGGGACGCGGACTCTGCCGCGTCAGTGCACCGAACCGTTGTCGCCGACCTGACCGAGCGCGAGCCTGCTCTGTCTGAAGCGCGCACAGGCCCACAGCGCAGCGATCAGCATATGGGACCAATCTCCCGTGGTCAATCCAGGTCCGGCGGCGCCGGGTCAGTACGTCCGGGCCCGGGCCCGGTACTCCTTGGCGAGCCGGTACTCGGCCGCCTTGGGAAACGTCACGGTGTTCGGGTCACCGTCAGATGTGTACCGCTCCTCGGGGTGCTTGTCCAGATGTTCGAGCCAAGCCGTCGAGCAGTACTGCTTGCAGTCGTCCTCTTCGATCTTGCCCTCGGACCGGACCCGGCTGATCTCCCAGCGGTCGAACTCCTCGTCGAACGGCGACAGGGAGGGCCTCCAGCCCGCGACGAAGGCGCCCTGGAACCCGTACTCGCCGTCCGCCTTCTCGGCCCATGCCCGCTTCCGCGGCAGGACGCCGAACGGGTACGCCAGCGTGGTGGCGTGCTTCCCGGTCAGCCGGACGATCCGGTCCTCGATCTCCCCGATCTCCTCCCGGACCTCCTCTCCGGACATGCCGCCGAGGTTCGGGTGGTTCATCGTGTGGTTGCCGATCTCGTACCCGCGCCGCACGAGCCAGGGCACCGCGGCCGACGCCTGCCCGTCCTCCATCCCGAACAGCTCCCGGGTCATGTAGAACGTCGCGACCGGCCTGAAGCCGGGGTTCTCCGCGGCGACGCGCTGGATGACCTCGACGGCGGTGCCGGCCTTCGGCCGGCCCTGCGCGTCCAGCGCGAAGTGGTCGGGCGTCCCGTCGTCGAACGTCAGGACGACGGGGTGCCTCCCGGCCGGGGCGTTGAACCGCCCGCCGACGAACTCCGCCGCCGTGATCGGGGAGTAGCCGCCCTTGGCCAGCCGCGTCAGCTCGTCGTACAGCTCTTCGGGCGTCCGGTCCAGCGGCCTTTCCGGCTTCTCCACGATGCGGTGGTACATCAGCACCGGCACCTGGCCGAGCTCGTTCGCCTTGGCCGCCACCGCCCCCGGCGCCGCGGCCGCGATCGGCGCACTGGCCGAGACGGACGGCGACCCGCTCCCCGACCCGCCGGGCGCGGGCGACCCGGTCGCCTTGGCGGCCCGCGCCTCGCCCTCCGGCTCGGCCGCGACCCGCTCGCCCCCGGCCTCCTCGCCGCGGCGCCGCTCACCGGGGACCGTCAGCCCCAGGATCACGGCACAGACGACCACGACTCCAGCGATCTTGTGAAGCAGAGGCACGCTGACCCCCCCGCCGGTCGACCCCAACAGGATCCCGGGGAAAGCGTACGACCCCCGGACATCTACGGACACCCACTCGCGTACCCACAGGATCCCCGCCCGGCACCCCCGCCACGCCCAGATCTGATCAAGTCGGAGTATCTATTGCATTGCCCTTGGCGGTCGGACCTTGAAGGCCCTCCCTTCGGCGGGCACTGCGTGCTGTGTTTGCTTGCATTGCCCTTGGCGGTCGGGCCTTGAAAGCCCTTCCTTCGGCGGGCACTGCGGTGCGATCGCTGCATCGCTCCGGCCCGCCTTGCGGCTCGCTTCGCGATCAGTTTCTCGCTTCGCTCGAAACCTGCCTTCGGGCGCGATCGCAGTGGTTCTGGTTGTCGCGGGGTTGCTGTAGTGGCTGAGGCAGGCGCTTACGACCTACGTGCATTGCCGTCACCCGGCTTGCCGTCTACGACCAACGTCGACACGCAGCCTCCGACCGAAGCGACGAACCAGATCGCGCAGCGCAGCCTCAGAACCACGCAACAACCCCAGCATTCACGGCGCACAGACGGATGCCATGGAGCACGGCGCGGCCGCACAGGGCCGCCGCCCAGGACGACCGCCCGGCACCAGCACGCAGGGCAGGCAGCGGCACGCCCTAGTTCACGACGGCCTGCCGCCACAGCAACCCCGCGACAACGCCAACAGTCTCGATCGCGTCCGAAGCCAGGTTTCGAGCCTGCGAGAAACCTGATCGCGCAGCGAGCCGCAAGGGGAGTCGGAGCGATGCAGCGATCGCACCGTAGTTCCCGCCGAAGGAGGGCCCCCAGGGCCCGACGCCAAGGGAACTACAAAAAAAGCTAGTGCGCTGCTTCCTGCCAGGTTTGGCCTGTGCCCATGGAGACGCTCAAGGGGGCGCGGAGGGCGTAGGCGCCGGCCATTTCGGTGCTGACGAGGGTCTTGAGGCCGTCCAGTTCGCCGGGGGCCACTTCGAAGACGAGTTCGTCGTGGACCTGCAGGAGGATCCGGGACGTCAGGCCGGCGCCGCGGAGGGCGCGGTCGACGTTGAGGCCGGCGACCTTGATGATGTCGGCGGCCGATCCCTGGATGGGGGCGTTGAGCGCCATCCGCTCGGCCATCTCGCGGCGCTGCCGGTTGTCGGAGTTGAGGTCGGGCAGGTAGCGGCGGCGACCCATGATCGTTTCGGTGTAGCCCTCCTGCCGGGCCTTGGCGACGATGTCGCGCAGGTAGTCGCGGACGCCGCCGAACTGCTCGAAGTACTCCTCCATGAGGCCGCGCGCCTCGTCCGGGGAGATGCGCAGCTGCTGGGAGAGGCCGTAGGCGGACAGGCCGTAGGCGAGGCCGTAGTTCATGGCCTTGATGCGGGCGCGCAGCTCGGAGTCGATCTGGTCGGGCGGGAGGCCGAAGACGCGGGACGCGGTGACGGTGTGGAAGTCCGTGCCGGAGCCGAACGCGTCCAGGAGGGCCTCGTCCTCGGAGAGGTGCGCCATGATGCGCAGCTCGATCTGGGAGTAGTCGGCGGTGAGGAGGGACTCGTAGCCCTCGCCGACGACGAACGCCTCGCGGATCTGGCGGCCCTCGGCGGTGCGGATCGGGATGTTCTGCAGGTTCGGGTCGGTGGACGACAGCCGGCCGGTCGCGGCGATCATCTGGTTGAACGTGGTGTGGATGCGGCCCGCGTCGTCGGCCATCGGGATGAGGGAGTCGACGATGCTCTTGAGCTTGGCGACCTCCCGCCAGCGCAGGATGTGGTCCAGGACGGGGTGCGGGTCCTTCTCCGCGAGGTTCGTGAGGGCCTCGGAGTCGGTGGTGTAGCCGGTCTTGGTGCGCTTGGTCTTCGGCAGGTTCAGCTCGTCGAACAGCACCTGCTGCACCTGCTTGGGCGACCCGAGGTTGAACTCGCGGCCGACGGCCGAGTGAGCCTGCTGCTCCTGCTCCTTCACCTGGCCGCCGAGGGACGCGGACAGGCCCGCGAGGTGGCCGGTGTCGACCGCGATGCCCGCGCGCTCCATGCCGGCGAGGACGCCGACGAGCGGGAGCTCCACCTCGTGCAGCAGCCGCGTCGCGCCGCGCTTGTCGAGGTCCTTGTCGAGGACGTCGGCCAGCTCGGTGACGGCGCGCGCGCGGACCGCGAGGGCCTGCGCCGCCTCCTCCTCGCCGGAGCCGTCCAGCGTGAGCTGCCCCGAGTCCTCGGTCTCGCTGCGCAGCTCGCGGTGCAGGTAGCGCAGGGCGAGGTCGGCCAGGTCGAACGTCCGCTGCCCCGGCAGCGCCAGGTAGGCGGCGAGCGCGGTGTCGCTGGTGAGGCCGTCCAGGGCCATGCCGCGCGCCGCGAACGCCAGCATCGGCCCCTTGGCCTCGTGGATCGCCTTGGGACGCGCGGGGTCGGCGAGGTAGGCGGCCAGGGCGCGCTCGTCGTCCTCGATCATCTCGGCCGGATCGAGATGCACCGCCGGGCCCTTCTTGGACGCCAGCGCGAGCGCGGTGATCTCACCAGTCCCGCGGCCCCAGGCGCCGGCGACGGCGATGCCGAGCCGGTCGCCGGCGTTGGCCTCCAGCCAGGCGCCGAGCGCGCCCGGCTCCAGCGCGTCGACCTCGACGTCGAAGCCCTCGTCGGCCTCGGGCTCGGCCGTGGACAGGGTCGCGTACAGCCGCTCGCGCAGGACCCGGAACTGGAGCGAGTCGAACAGGGTGTGGATCTCCTCGCGGTCCCACTGGCCCATCGTCAGCTGCGGCGGCGTCAGCTCCAGCCCGACCTCGGTGTCGAGCTTGTTGATCTGGTGGTTGCGCAGCACCTGGGCGAGGTGCTCGCGCAGGCTGTCGCCCGCCTTGCCCTTGATCTCGTGCACCTGGTTCACGAGCGTGTCGAGGTCGCCGTACTTGGTGAGCCACTTGGCGGCGGTCTTCGGTCCGACCCCGGGCACGCCGGGCAGGTTGTCGCTGGTCTCCCCCACCAGCGCGGCCAGTTCCCGGTACCGCTCGGGCGGGACGCCGTACTTGGCCTCGACGGCGCCGGGATCCATCCGGGACAGCTCCGAGACGCCGCGGACCGGGTACAGGATCGTGACGTCGCCGTCGACGAGCTGGAAGGCGTCCCGGTCGCCGGTGACGATCAGGGTCTCCAGGCCGGCCGCCGTGGCCTGGACCGACAGCGTGGCGATGATGTCGTCCGCCTCGAAGCCCGCGACCGACAGCCGCGGGATGCGCAGCGCGTCCAGGACCTCGAAGATCAGGCTGGTCTGGCTGCGGAACTCGTCCGGGGTCTTCTGCCGGCCCGCCTTGTACTCGACGTACTGCTCGTGCCGGAACGTCGGCTCGGAGCGGTCGAACGCCACCGCGATATGGGTGGGCTGCTCATCCCGCAGGACGTTGATGAGCATCGAGGTGAAGCCGTACACGGCGTTGGTCGGCTGCCCGTCCGTCGTGGAGAAGTTCTCCACGGGCAGCGCGAAGAACGCCCGGTAGGCCAGGGAATGCCCGTCGAGCAGGAGAAGCCGGTCACGCTTGTCAGGGGTCGCTGGTGTCGTCGCCACACCAGGACTCTAGTCTGCGCGTACGACAGTTTCGTGGAGGCGTAAGTGACTGACAACCCCGGGACGGAGCCCGTCACCGGCTCCACCGGTTTCGGGCCGGACGCGCACGGCGACCTGGGCAAGGCCATGGGCATCGAGTGCCTGGAGGCCACACCCGAGCGCGTCGTGGGACGGATGCCCGTGAAGGGCAACACCCAGCCGTACGGGCTCCTGCACGGCGGCGCGTCCTGCGTGCTCGCCGAGTCGATCGGGTCGACCGGCGCCGCGCTGCACGCCGGCCCCGGCCGCATCGCCGTGGGCATCGAGATCAACGCCACCCACCACCGGTCGGCGACGGAGGGGTACGTCACCGGTGTGGCGACCCGCACGCACGGCGGCCGCACCCTCGCCACCTACGACATCGTGATCACCGACGACGAGGGCCGGCGGGTCTGCACCGCGCGCCTGACCTGCATGCTGCGGGACGCCCCCGGGGCGTGATCCGCGCTTTCTTTGCGACGGCCGCCCCCGGGTCTGTAGCGTGGATCGAAACGGCCCGGGATCACCGAGTAGACAACGCACGCGCCCGGACAGGGCGCGGACGGCCCCAAAGGTGATCCCGGGCCACTTTTCTCACCACATGACCGGACCAACGCGCGATATTTCACAAAACGGTCACAGCAGATCACGACTCGGCCGCAACCCCCACTCGCGCCTCCTCCTGAACCTCCAGGTCAAGTAGCCTCTGCCGCACTGACAAACGGACGCAAAGAGGCAGTCCACGGACATCTGGAGACGCCCATGCAAGGCGGCAGAAGGTTCCGCACCCTGGCACTCACCGCGGTGACCGCGCTCGCCCTCGCGGCCTGCGGCGGCGACGGCGGCGACGGCGAGGACACCAACGCCGGCGCAGGCAGCAAGGACGGGGTGCTCAAGCTCGGCTACGTCTTCCCGGAGAGCGGCGAGCTGGCCCACCTCGGCCCGCCCCAGGTCTCGGCGGCCAAGTACGCGATCTCCGAGATCAACAAGGCCGGCGGCGTCCTCGGCAAGCCGATGCCCGAGGTGGTCGGGTCGGACGAGGGAGGCAAGGCCGAGATCGCCAACGCCTCGGTCGACCGGCTGCTCGGCCAGAACGTCGACGGGATCGTCGGCGCGGCGGCCTCCGGCATGTCCCTGGCGATCCTCGACAAGGTCAAGAGCGCCCAGAAGGTCCAGTGCTCGGGCTCCAACACCGCGCCGACGTTCACCGGCTACAAGGACGACGGCTTCTACTTCCGCACCGCGCCCAGCGACGTGCTCCAGGGGCCGATCCTCGCCGACACCATCACCGGTGACGGCCACGCCACCGTCGCCGTCGCCTACCGCGGCGACGACTACGGCAAGGGCCTGGCCGAGGCGACCAAGTCGTCCCTGGAGAAGGTCGGCGCCACCGTGCCGGTCATGGAGGCCTACGAGCCGAACACCACCAACTTCAACGCCACGGTCACCAAGATCCGCGACGCCAAGCCGGACGCCGTCGTCATGGTCTCCTTCCAGGAGGGCGCCCAGCTAGGCACCAAGCTCCTGGAGGCCGGCTTCAAGGCGAACCAGTTCTACAGCGCCGACGGCATGAAGGACGAGGAGATGGCCCAGCGCTTCTCCAAGAACGACCCTGCCGTCATCGAGGGCTTCAAGGGCACCGGCCCCGCCTCGGTGGACAATAAGGAGTTCACCGACGGCCTGAAGGCGTTCGACCCCAAGCTGGAGGTCTTCCAGTACGCGCCGCAGGTCTACGACTGCGTCCTGACCATGGCGCTGGCGGCCGAGACCGCCAAGACCGACGACCCCGCCGCCTTCAAGGCCAAGATGAACGAGGTCACCAAGGGCGGCGAGAAGTGCACCACGTTCACCCAGTGCCGTGACCTGATCAAGCAGGGCAAGGACATCGACTACGACGGCGCCAGCGGCCCGCTCGACTTCACCGAGCCCGGTGAGCCCGGCGCCACGGAGATCGAGATCTACGAGTACAACGACAAGGGCAAGTTCGAGATCATCGACACGGTCCAGAGCAAGCCTCTGGCCTGATCCCGACCCCCGGTCCAGCAGAGGGCCCCGGCCGGTCGGCCGGGGCCCTTCCTCGCTTCCGCGCCTCTTCGATCAGTCGACCTGGGCGAGGGTACCGAGGTACAGCTCGATGACCTTCGGGTCGCGCAGCAGCTCGTCGCCGGTGCCCGTGTAGGCGTTGCGGCCCTGGTCCAGCACGTATCCCCGGTCGGAAATCTGCAGGCAGTGCCGGGCGTTCTGCTCCACCATCACGATCGACACACCGGCACCTCGGGACCGCGGGTCGTCGAGGGCTGGTACGGCGTGCCGTTCGAGCAGCCGCTCGCGCGCCTCGCCGACACCGTCGAGGTGTGCCGGAAGGTCTGGCGCCGCGAGATCGTCCAGCACCAGGGGGCGGCGGTGACACTCCCGCTGCCGGACGGCCGGAAGTCCGGCACCGGCAGGGCCCTCAAGATCCTCCCGGAGCCGGTGCGGGACGCCCTGCACGTCTGGGTCGCCGCCCTGGGACCGCGGAGCGTTCGGTTCACCGCGGCGACGGCAGACGGCTGGTTTCCATCTTCTCTCCCATGAACGGCCCGGTGCCCGATGTGTGGACGTCGGCGCTCGCAGACGGCGGGCGCGAAAGGCCTGCGGAATTCGGTGAGATCCCCCGGCGGATGCAGGCCGACGGGCCGGTCGCAGCGGCCGGCGCATCCGGACGGGCTGGTCGACGCCGTGGCCCTGTGCGTCGGGCCGACCGCGTTGGCCGGACGGTTGCACGCTGCGCGCAGCAACGGCGTGACCCATCTTCGAGTGGATGCATCGGCCGCCGGCTGGCAGAGCACAGTGGCGTCACCGCGCGCCGCCGTGGATGCGGAGCGCGCTCAAGAGTCGCCACGGCCCGGTTCGGTGAACTCGCGTTCCCGAACCGAGCCGGCGCCGACCCCCGGGCAACGGCGAGATCGCGAAACCCGCGTTGACAGAACCCACCCCCGGGCGAGGCGGCATCCCAGAGGCCGGTTCGCCCGGGGTGAAATTTTCTGGGCAACCCGACTTCCTATGAATTCGCAGGTAGCTGCAACCCCGTGCATTTCTCGCGTCGTACCTCATCCTTCGCGAACGCGGCCACGTACTCGCGCAACAGCACGCGCCGCTCGTGCCGTTCGGGCGCCGTTGGAGGCTCGGACTTCTCACCTGCTTCCCGGTAGGAGTAGCCGTAGCCCCAGTGCGCGGCGAAGCCGGCATTCTCACCGCCGCACTCGGCGACGGCCCACGCCCGGTCCTCGGTCAGCGCGGGTTTCCAGGCGGCGCCTTCGCCCATCGGGAGCGGGTCGGGGCCCGAGCCCATCTCCCGGATGTCCGAGCCCCAGTTTCCGCGCCAACTGGTGAGTTCGACGAGCGGTCTGCCAAGTCTGCTACTCCGGTGCGCGTCGTCGCCGGCCTTCTTCGCTGCGCGAAGGGTGCAGCGTCCGACGACTCCGCCGTCAGCGATGGCGATGAAGACCGTCCCGTCGCGTCCTTCAGCCGGGACGCGGGTGGTGGTGAGGGCGTCGCAGGCCGTGCCCTTCGCGTCCGCGCGGGGCACGTGCCTGCCCGTGTCCGGTACCGCTCCGTCCTTCGGCGCGGGCAGCGGCTTGCCACCGCAGCCGAGTCTCTCGGTCACCTCGTTCGTCATCCGCACCGCGATCCGCAGCATGGCCGCCTTCTCCTCGCGGCTCTCGGCGAAGTAGGTCCAGGTACCCACCAGCAGCCTGTGGTGTTCTTCGGAGGATCCTCGGCCGGAGCGCGCGCACTCGGGCATGAGATAGACGAGGCTGTTCTCGGCCTCGAAGCCGGGTAGCCCGCCCGGCAGCACGGCGTGCGGCGGATGGGAGCGGCCGATGTACGCCAGTTTCTTCTCCTTGTCCACCCCGTCCAGATAGGCGTCTACCTCGACCACCACCTTGCCCTCGTCGTTCTCGAGCACGCAGTGGTACCGGCCGAGGTCCTTGTCGAGGGACTCCTGCGCCGCCCCGAGCCGCGCGTCCGTCCGTACCGTCTTCAGATCGCCGCCGGGCACCTTGCCCCCGCACGCCTCACGTGCCAGCCACCAGTCCTTCGCCGGAGCCCGGACCGAGAACGCGACGATGACCAGTACGAGCACCGTGCAGGCGGACCCCCAAAGCCACTTGCGGTGCTGCCATGCCTGCTTTCCCACACGTTTCTCCTGTATGCCGCTTCCGCACCGGGTGGGCAGTTTCTCATATCGTCTTTGCAGCCCGGTCTCTATCGAGGGCCGTCCGCTCCTCGAGCCTTGCGTTCTCCGCCTTGAGCCGGCGATCTGGGCGCGGCCGGGAGTATTCGGGACTGGGCACCGGCCACACTATTGGCGACTCTCGAAGGCCCCGGGTTCGCACTTCTCGTCCGCGTAGCGATCGAGGGCGCGCGCGGAACAGAGTTGCGAGGCGTACTCGCGAACGTGCTTTTCCATCTTCTGCATGTACTCCCCCAGGCTGACGTCGGGAGGGCACACGCCGAGGTAGCAAGCCGCCAGTACGAACCGGGTCTACACACAAGCCGCCGAAGGACTTCTCCGGCCGGTCACGCTCCAGCCTCTCGACCTGTTCGGCATTGACCTGCTCACCATCCAGAAGTACTCCGGCAGGACCAACGAGTACTTCACCAAGCTCCTGCTGAACGTCACCGCAGGCCCTTCTCCGCTTCCGCGTCCCACCTCCGGGCCCTGAT
The DNA here is from genome assembly GCF_004348515.1 of Actinomadura sp. KC345. Classification (GTDB taxonomy): domain Bacteria; phylum Actinomycetota; class Actinomycetes; order Streptosporangiales; family Streptosporangiaceae; genus Spirillospora. The sequence goes on from NZ_SMKH01000223.1 coordinate 11,398, forward strand.
CCGGTGCCCGCCCGGGACGGCCCGGGACGGCCCGGCCGTGCGGCCTCGCCGTCCCGGGCGGGCCCCGGATCAGTCGACCTGGGCGAGGGTGCCGAGGTACAGCTCGATGACCTTCGGGTCGCGCAGCAGCTCCTCGCCGGTGCCCGTATAGGCGTTGCGGCCCTGGTCCAGCACGTAGCCCCGGTCGGAGATCTGCAGGCAGTGCCGGGCGTTCTGCTCCACCATCACGATCGACACCCCGCTGGCGTTGATCTGCTTGACCTGCTCGAAGACCTCGTCCTGGAACTTGGGGGACAGCCCCGCCGTCGGCTCGTCGAGCATCAGCACCGACGGGTCCATCATCAGCGCGCGGCCCATCGCCACCATCTGGCGCTCACCGCCCGACAGCGCCCCCGCCTTCTGCTTGCGCCGCTCCCCCAGCAGCGGGAAGACCTCGCAGACGAACGCGAAGCGCTCGTTCCACAGCTTCGGCCGCAGGTAGAGCCCCATCTCCAGGTTCTCCTCGACGCTGAGCGAGGGGAACACGTTCTGCGTCTGCGGGACGTACCCGACCCCCCGCGACACCAGCTCGTGCGCGGTGCGGTTCGTGATGGACGAGCCCTTCAGCCGGATCTCCCCCGAACGCACCGGGATCAGCCCGAACATCGTCTTGACGAGCGTCGACTTCCCTGCCCCGTTGGGCCCGATCACCGCCACGACCTCGCCCTTCGCGAGAGTCAGGTCGCAGCCGTTGAGGATGTTGATGTCGGGGATGTACCCCGACACCACCTTCTCCGCCACCAGCAGCGGCTCCGGGGCCTTCTCCGGCGCCTTCTCCGGGGTCTGCGCGTCCTTCTCGGCCATCCTCTACTCCTCCGCCCCAGGCTCGTCGTACTGCGTCCCAAGGTAAGCGTCGATGACCGTCCGGTTGGAACGGATCTGTTCCGGCGTGCCCTCGGCGATGACCTGCCCCTGGGCCATGCAGACGACCCAGTCGCTGATCCCCATCACGACGTCCATGTCGTGCTCCACGAACAGCACGGTCATGCCCTCGTCGCGCAGCGCCCGGACATGCCCGAGCAGCGACTGCGTCAGCGCCGGGTTCACCCCGGCCATCGGCTCGTCCAGCATCACCATCGACGGGCCCACCATCAGCGCGCGCGCCATCTCCAGCAGCTTGCGCTGGCCGCCCGACAACTCGCCGGCGAACGAATCGCGCATCTTCGCCAGCTTGAACCGCTCGAGCAGCTCCTCGGCGCGCTTCTCCAGCTCGGCGTCCTGCGAACGCCAGAGCGCCGGGACCAGGGCGTTGAAGAAGTTCTCGCCGCGCTGGCCGACCGCCGCCAGCTTCATGTTGTCCAGGACGGTCAGCCGCGTCAGCGCCTTGGTCAGCTGGAACGTCCGCACCATCCCGCGCCTGGCCATCCGGTGGGCCGAGAGCCCGGCGACCGGACGGCCGTCGAACGACCAGGTGCCGCCGTCGGCGCGGTCGAACCCGGTCAGCACGTTGAACAGCGTCGTCTTGCCCGCGCCGTTCGGGCCGATCAGCGAGGTGATCGTCCCCCGCTGGACCTCCAGGTGGCCGACGTCGACGGCCTTCAGCCCGCCGAACGACCGGCCCACCGCGTCGGCGACCAGGATCGGGTCCGGCTTGGCCATCCCCGGCTCGCCGGTGAGGTGCGCCAGCGGGGACTCGTCCGGCAGGACGGTCTCCTCCACCGCCTCCTCGGCCCGCTGCCGGGCCTCGACGATCTCGCTGTCGCGCAGCTCGACGCCGTCGCCGCCCAGTCCGTCCTTCTGCTCATCGGTCACGGAGCAACATCTCCCTCCGGCTGCCGAGCACGCCTTGCGGCCGGTAAATCATGATCAACATGAGCAGCAGGCCCACCACCGCGAAGCGCAGCGGGCCGATGTCCGAGGACTCCAGGATGCTGTCGGAGATGTACCCCGCACTGAGCGCCTGGCGCAGCGCGGTGTCCATCAGCACCAGCAGGAACCAGAACATCCACGCGCCGACGATCTGTCTC
>NZ_SMKH01000224.1 GCF_004348515.1 Actinomadura sp. KC345
CTTGGTCAGGGAGACGTTGCCGCCCTTGGACAGGCTGACACCCATGGAGTTCTCCTCTCGCGGTTCTGTTACTACAGTTGTAACAGCTCGAAGCCCCTCGCCAGGCGGCCTCGCGCATACCGGCGTCGATCCCGCCGCGCGGCCGCCGTTACCGCGTCGTCTTTCCGTGCGGCTTTCGCCCACGGGAGATCCGCCCCGGTTTCTTTCGAGGAGGCGACGACGTGAGTCTCCTGGCTCTCGGGTCAACGCTCGTCCCGCGGGCCGGAGGGAGCGGTCAGGGCCGGCGCGCGGCCCAGACGCTTCTCTCGGTGCGCAGCACGAGGTCGCCACGGCGAAGGATGCTGTGGGGGCTACCGGTATCGAGCAGCCGGTCGAGCGCGGTGAGATCCTCTGCCGCAAGCTCCGCTGCGGCGGCGCCCCGGATACGCCGCAGCACGCTCAGGGCGTAGCGGCCGATCGCCGGATCGCGGACCCCCTCGATGTCGACGGCGACGGTGAGATCGTCTTCCACGGCGAAGCCGGCGGCGGCTAGCTTGGGCTCCCAGTCGGCGCCGCGGTGGGGCACGTGCTCGGCGTGCAGGCGGTCGACCACGGCGTGGACGCGCTCTTCCAGGCCGGGCCGGTCGGCGGGGGCGTCCTCGGGCAGGAAGCGGGGGTGGCCCGCCAGCTCGACGACGGCGAAGAGGCCGTCGGGCGCAAGCAGGCCACGGACGGCGCGCAGGGCGTGGTCAGGGTCGGCCATGTGGTGCATGGACGGTAGGCACGTCATGCGAATTCGGCACATGCTGATGCGGATTCGGCAAAACGATCGCTCTGTCTGCTGCCTGGCGCGCAAGGCGCCTCATTCGGCGAGGCCGGGCGTCCCGTCTTGGAGCGGGCGGCGCCTAGGGTTGGGGGCGTGGGAGAGCTGATCTTGGTGCGGCACGGGGAGACCGAATGGAGTCGGGCGCGCCGGCACACCGGGCGCACCGATCTGCCGCTGACCGGGCGGGGCGAGGAGCAGGCGCGGGCGTTGCGCGGCGCGCTGCGCGGGCGCCGGATCGCGCGGACGGTCGCCAGCCCCGCCGAGCGGGCGCGGCGGACCGCCGAGCTTGCCGGGCTGCGGGTGGACGACGTGGACCCCGACCTGTGGGAGTGGGACTACGGCGGCTACGAGGGGATCACCACGGCGGCGATCCGGGAGGACCGGCCCGGCTGGTTCCTGTGGGACGACGGGGTGGTCCCCGGCGACGCCGACCATCCCGGCGAGAGCGTCGAGCAGGTCGGGAGGCGGGTGGACGCCGTCCTGGCACGGGCCCGGCCGGACCTGGCCGGGGGTGACGTCGCGCTCGTCGCGCACGGTCACGTCCTGCGGGTGCTCACGGCGCGGTGGCTCGGGCTGGAACCGGCACAAGGACGCCTGTTCGCACTGGACACCGGGACCGTGTCGGCGCTGGGCACCGAGCACGACCGCCCGGTGATCAGCGCGTGGAACGTCCCCGCGCCGTAGCGGACCTCACCACGTCATCCATCCTGCCCGGCCGGCCGGTGGCCACGTCCGGGGTGGTATCGGCGATGCGCCGAGGGTGGCGCACAGATTCCGATGCCCCTCGCGGAGTGAGGCCGTCACCGGACGGCCCTTTGATAATCTCGCGTCCTCTACCGTCCGGAAGTTCATGGGATGGAATGGCAGGTGCGGTTCGGTGTACGCGACGGAGCTGACAGAAGCCGGCATCGAGGATGCGCGCAATATCCTGGTCGCACCTTCGGCGTTGCAGGATAATGGCGTGGTCAGGGACTTTTTCGGGTCCGCCATCACGCCAGAGGACCTTGCTTCTGGTTCGCCCGACCTCGCGCAGAAGACCGTCTATCTGTGTGGCGATGTATCCGGGATCAGCGGTCGCCGACTGGACGCGGCGGCGCAGGTGTTCGTGATCCGGGAGCTGTCACACGGTTACCACGAGGACGCCGGCGAACCTTGGACCCTCATCGACCTGGGCCGAGTCCCCATCCGTGTCCACGGTGCCGGCGTGTACTACCGCCGCTTCTTCGGCCTGGGCGATGATCACTTCAGTCGGATCCAGGCGGAGCACGCGTTCCAGTCGCTGACGGAGTCCACCAAGCCGGGAACGGCACATCGCAGCGGGATCTATCTGACACCCGTTACCCAGGACGGTGACGAACTGCATTTCCGCCTGCTCCGGTGCTCCACGAATCTCTCGGGGCCGACCGAGACCTTTCGCCCGACCGACACGAGCATCGTCGAGGCTCTGAACCGCGAGGCGGCCGCCGTCTTCCGGAACCAGGCGCCGCTCAACCACGTCCTCGCTCAGATCTACCACAACACCCATGCCACGGCTGAGCGCAAGCAGTCCAAGGCGAAGATCTCGGCCCATGCCGACAAGACCAAGGACATGCCCGTCAACGGCATCATGGCCTTTTGCACCTTCTATGACCGGCTCGACAAGCTGCAACCCCTGACCGGCGACGCCTTCGACTACGGCGTGAAGGGTGTCAGCGGGCTGACCAGGCTCCATTTCCGCCTCAAGGAACCGAACGGAGAACGCGACGGGTCCGCGCTCCCCTCGCAGTTCACCTTGACTCTCTATCCCGGGTCCGTGTTCTTCATGCCGCTGTTTACCAACCGCCTGTATACGCACGAAATCCGGCCCTCACCGCTGGACGCCGACCTCCTCCCGATCCGTCTGGGATACGTGGTGCGCTGTTCGAGCGCCGAGGCCGTTCACAAGGACGGTCACACGTTCCTCAAAGTGGACGGAGACCTGGTGAGGCTGGGGCCGCCCACATCGGAGGGGATGGACGAACTGCGCAGGCTGTACGCGGAGGAGAACAAGACCTCGTCCTTCATCGATTACGGCGACGAGTTTCTCTTCAGCATGAACACGGGAGACTACGTTGCACCCCGAGTCTAGGATCTCGGACGAGATCCTCACGTGCAGTTTCCCGGCCGAGGAGGATCTCTTCGCGGAGCTGTCCGCGTCGGCCCGCTGGGAAGACGTGGGAAAAGGCCGGCGTGGCGCCGTGCTCACCAAGGTCGACGAGACGGGGGGCGTACCTCTCGTGCGTACGACCACTCGATACGGCAACCCGACGCAGCGTTTCCGGGCTGTGCACGAAAGGCTGGCGCAGCGGATTCAGGAACGCGCGGCGCTTTCGGTCGGTTTCAACAACGCTCTCATCGAGACCTACACGAACGCTTACACGACCATGGGCAGCCATTCCGACCAGGCCCTCGACCTGGCCGACGGGTCGATCATCGCCGTTTTCTCCTGCTACCAGGATCCCGAGGCGGGCCCGCCGAGGAAGCTCATTTTCGAAGCGAAGGGGCCCGGGGGTGAGAGGTTCGAGGTCCCGCTCGTCCACAACGGTATCGTCGCGTTCTCTGTCGACTCGAACCGGCGCCTCAAGCACAAGATCATACTGGAGAAACCCGTCCCGGCGGCGGACAACCAATGGCTGGGGGTGACCTTTCGAACGTCAAAGACCTTCGTTCGGTTTCACGACGGCCAGGCATACCTCCCGCAAGGTCCGCGCCTCATGCCGGCCGACGATGAGCAGAGGCGCGAGTTTTACCGGCTACGACGCCGTGAGAACAATGAAACGAACTTCTCCTATCCCCGGTTGACGTACACGATCAGCGAGAGCGACCTGATACCGCCCGTCTGACCCGCGGAACCCGCGTCCCCGACGCGCAAGCCAGGTGCTGCACGGCCGCCGGAGTCCGTGCGCGGGACTCCGGCGGCCGGTGAGGGTCAGGCGCTGGTGAGTTCGTTGGGGGTGTGCGGCAACTGGGCCTTGGCCTTGACCTCGCCGGATTCGATGTCGATGGCGTAGAGCGTCTTGGCACCGGGGTCGGTGACGTAGGCGGTGTGGTCACGGACGTGGAGGGTGGGGCGTGGCTGCTGCCACTCCAGCGGCTCGCGCCACTCGCCCATGATCTTGATCTTGTCGGTGACCTCGCCGCGTTCGGGGTCGATGACGTGCAGGGCGCCGTCGGTGCCCAGGACCAGGGCTTCGCCGTGCGGGCCGCGTCCCAGGGACCGGAAGGTGTAGCTGGCGCCCAGGTCGACGAGCGTGAGGTCGCCGGTGCGGGTGTCGATCAGGGAGACCCGCTCGGGACGTTCGAGTTCGGCGTCGGGGTCGGTCTTGTAGTCGCCCAGGACGATCGGGGACTCCTCGTGGCCGGCCTGGTTGCCGATGCGCCCGTACTCGTCGGGCGCCTTGACCTTGGTGAACTCGCCGTCCTTGTAGAGGAGGGCGCCGTTCTCGCAGCCGATGAGGACGGCCTCGTCCTTGGCGGCGGCCTCGCCGTGCACCCCCGGGCAGTCCTCGCTGCGAGCGATCTCCTTGCGGTTCTTGTCGAGGACCTGCGCTCCGGTGCGCTCCTCCTCGGTGCCGAGGGTGACCAGCAGCGAGCCATCGGCGAGTTCGACGGCGACGCCGTGGTGGGCGTGCCGGGTGGTGTGGGTGGACGCCTCCGGGAGCCCGCCGCCGAGCTTGCGCGGGTCGAAGGTGGTGACTTTGCCGGTGCCGTCGGAGAACAGCACGGTCTTGCCCGCGTGGTGGACGACGTGGCCGGGTTCGGGTGCGGCGAACTCGTCCTTGGTGAGCTGGGCGCCGACGGCGTCCAGGACGCGGAACCCGGTGGAGGTGGAGACCATGACGTGGCGGTCGTTTCCGGCGGGGTTGACGCGGTTGAACCCGTCCAAGGGGATGTTCTGCACGACCTTGAGCGTGGTGCCGTCGATGACGGACAGGCCGCCGTCGTAGGTCGCCACCAGCGGGTCCTGGGTCTTGGCAGCGGCGGGCGCCTGGCTCTCGCGTGCGGTGGGGCCGGGGTCGTCCTGGCCGCAGGCGGTGAGCGCGAGGCCGAGCGTGACCATCACGGCGAGCAGCGCCGCCTTGGCGCGCGGTCTCGGGTGCGTCGAGCGTTTCATTTCAGCTCTCTGTTCCTGGTTGGGGGCAACATGCATGCGGCGGGTTCACCGGGTGGCGAGCCCGGCGCTGATGGCGTCGGTGTTGGCGCGCATCATCCGCAGGTAGGTGGGCGCGCCGCCGTCGGGGCCGGTGAGCGATTCGGAGTAGAGCGGGACGATGTCGATGCGCAGCCCGGCCTCCTGCGCCATGACCTGGGCGAGCCGGTCCGGCTGGGAGGAGTCGGCGAAGACCGCCGGCACGCCGGCGCGCCGGACGGCGTCGGCCAGCGACTTCAGGTCCGAGCCGCTGGGCGAGGCCAGCGTGGTGCCGCTGGGGATGACGGCCCCGATGACCTCGAAGCCGTAGCGCCGGGCCAGGTAGCCGAAGACGTGGTGGTTGGTGACCAGCTTGCGGCGGTCGGGCGGGATCTCGGCGAACTCGCGGCGCATCCGGGTGTCCAGCGCCGTGAGTCGGGCGCGGTACTCGGCCGCGTTGGCGCGGACCTTCGCGACGTCGACGCCGTCGACATGCTCGGTGACCCGGGTGGTGATGAGGTCGACGGCCTTGACCACCCGGACGGGGTCCGTCCAGAAGTGCGGGTCGCGCTGGCGCGCGGTCCGTCCCTCGGTGTAGGTGATCGGGTCGGCCCCCTCCCCCACGGCGAGCGCCGGCACCCCCTGGTCGCGGGCGGCCTGGATGTTGCGCGCCACGCCTTCCTCCAGGCCCAGCCCGTTGTGGACGAGCAGCGCGGCGTTCTCGATGCGGGCGGCCTGCTGGGCGGAGACGCCGAAGGAGTGCGGATCGGCGCCGGGCTTCATCAGCACCGTCACCTCGGCCTCGTCGCCGACGATCGTGCGGGTGATGTCGCCCAGGATGTTGGTGGTGACGACCACACCGGACCGCTCGGGACCCAGCGCGGAGCATCCGGTCACGGCCAGGCACAGCGCGAGCAGCAGTCCGGTGGCACGTCGCAGGCCACGGGAGCGCTGAGTGGCGGTCACCATCCCGTCTCCACCATGTGCGCGGGGGCGAAGGGGAGCTTGAACGAGCGGGCCTTACGGAGGTCGTCGTTGTAGTCGATCTCGTGGACGGCGTTTCCGGCGGGGTCGTTGACGTAGGCGCGCATGGTGTCCACCTGGATCACCGGTGAGGGTCGCTCCTTCAGTGAGCCGGTGTCCTTGAGCAGCTTCACGTCGGCTTCCTGCTTCCCCGTGCCCGGGTCGTAGGAGCGCAGGACGCCGTCCCGTCCGAGCAGGAGCACCGGGGAGTCCTCGCCGACCGCGTTCACCGCGACCGCGGGGACGGATCCGACCCGTTTCCATGTCCGGGCGGCGATGTCGAGCACCCAGGCGCCCTTGTCGCCGGCCGCCGCCGCCAGCACGTTCGATCCGGGACGGTGACGGAACTCCAGGGCCCGTTCCCCGGCGGGCACCTCGCCGGGATACGGGATCTTCTCCGCCGCGAATCTCCCGTCCTCGCCGGTCACCAGCAGGGCCCCGTCCGAGCAGCCGAGGACGGCACCGCGCCGCGTGATCGCCTGTCCTCGCGGGTCGGGGCAGGGCTCGGGCAGCTGGGAGATCCGGTGTCCCTCGCGGTCGTGGACGGCGACGTGCCCGGTTCCGTCCGAGGCGGCCAGCAGGTGCCCCGCGTACGGCACCGCGACGGCGGCCTCGACCCTCGCCGGCTCCTGGATCTTCCCGTCGTCGAGCGCCTTCCGGTCCAGCACGCGCACGGCGCCGCCCGCGGCCAGCGTGGTCACGGCGAGGTCGCCGGCCACCTCGGGAGTCCCCGCGGCGCGCAGGTCGCCCACGGTGCGGGCGGGGGCGCGGTAGTAGTGGACGTGGTCGCCGTGGTCGACCGTCCAGACCCCGGTGTCGACGACGCGCTGGGCGTCGCCGGTGGTCAGGTAGGCGTGGCGGCCGTCGGTCCGCATCGCGGTGAGCCCGGCGGCCTCGCCGACCGGGACGCTCCTGCCGGTCGCGGGGTCCAGAGAGTGGATGCGGCCGCCCCGCGCGGCGGCCAGGATCAGACGCCACTGCGGCTCGGCCGTCTCCTCGGCTCCCTCGACATGGCCGTGCGGAGTGGGCCCGGCGCCCGCGGAACCGTCCCCGCTTCCGGACGCGCCGCACCCGCTGAGCAGGGTGAGCAGGACTCCCGTCGCGGCGGCGGCCGCCGATGCGCGCCTCCGGACGCCGCCCGTGCTGCCACAGATCATGAGGTGTACCCGAGTTCCTTTCGTGCGGGGCCGTCCGGGGCCGGGCGGTCCGGCGACGGGGACGCGCCGTGCGACCGGCGCCCGCGCAGTTCCGCCGCCAGCGCGGACAGGAAGAAGAAGGCCACGGCGGTCGCGGCGATCGTCGCTCCGGCCGCGGTGCCCAGATGCCACGACACCAGCAGCCCGACGACCGTCGAGAGCGCGCCGAGCAGCGCCGCGCCCGTCATGACCATCGGGACGCTGCGCGCCCACAGCACCACCGCGGCGGGCGGCGCGATCAGCAGCCCGAACACCAGCAGCGTGCCCACGACGTGGAAGGACGCGGTGATCGCCAGTGTCAGCAGGCACAGCAGGAGCGCGTGGGCGAGCCGCGGCCGCATCCCGAGCGTGCGCGCCTTGCGCGGGTCGAAGGCGAGCGCGACGAACGAACGGTGCGCCGCCGCCGTGATGACGGCCGCCGCGCACAGCGCCACCGCCAGGACCACCAGGTCGCCCGGACGCACCGCCAGCACGTCGCCGAACAGGAAGGCGGTCAGGTCGACCGCGAAGCTCTGCGAGTGCGACACCAGGATCACGCCGGTGGCGAGCATCCCGACGAACAGCAGCCCGATGCTGGTGTCCTGGGACAGCCGGGACGAGCGCGACAGCGCCGTGACGCCCAGCGCCATCGCGCCGGCGCTCAGCGCCGCGCCGAGGAACAGGCTTCCCTCCAGCAGCGACGCCGCCGCCACGCCGGGCAGCATGCCGTGCGACATCGCGTCGCCGAGGAAGGCCATGCCGCGCAGCACCACCCAGGTGCCGGCCAGCGCGCAGATGCCCGAGACGAGCAGCCCGCCCCACAGCGCCCGCTCGACGAAGGACACCCCGAAGGGGGCGAAGAGCCATTCCATGCACGGCACTCTATAATGAAAACCGTTATCATTTGCAACGTGCAGGGGAGTTCTGTGAGCGAGACGGCGATCACCATGCGGCAGGTGCGGGCGGGTTACGGGCCCACGCCGGTGCTGCACGACATCACGGGCCACGTCCCCCGATCGCGCGTGACCGCCCTGGTCGGGCCCAACGGCTCGGGAAAGTCGACCCTGCTCGGCGTGCTCGCGGGCACGCTCGCCCCGTCCGGCGGGACGATCGAGCGATCCGGCTCACAACGGCCCGCGCTGGTCCTCCAGCGCGCCGCGGTCCCGGCCACGCTCCCCATGAGCGTGCAGAGCGCGGTCGCCATAGGCCGCTGGGCCGATCGCGGCTGGTGGAGACGCCTCACCAAGCACGACAGGGCCGTGGTCCGCGCGTCCATGGAACGCGCCGGCATCACCGAGCTGGCCAAGGCGCAGCTCGGTGAGCTGTCCGGCGGCCAGTACCAGCGCACCCTGATCGCCCAGGGCCTCGCCCAGCGGTCCGACCTCCTCCTGCTCGACGAACCCGCGGCCGGCCTGGACCGGGACGCCCAGGACCGGATCCTTGAGATCTTCGACGAGCTCACCGCGCGCGGCGTCACCATCGTCCACGCGACGCACGACGCCGACGCCGCAGCCCGCGCCGACCACCGCCTCCTCCTCAAGGAAGGCCGCCTCCTGGCCCAGGAAGCCCCGGACGCGGTGCTTCGGCACTGAGGCCGCTTCAGACCGCGACGGAATCGACCGCGGAGGTACGGAGCGTGCGGACGGTCGCGGCCCGGCGGTCGCGGTGTCGAGCAGCAGGCGAAGGCCATCACCAGTGCCGCCCCGAGCGTCGCGGCGGTGAACGCGGCGGCGAAGGCGCCGGTCCGGTGCCGCAGTGAACGGATCGCCAGGAAGAACATCGTCCTCAGCCCTCCCGGCCGGCGCGACGCGCGGCGACCTCGTCGGCCAGATGGGTCAGCCGTTCGGCGACGGCCTCGGGGGGTGGGCTTCTCCAGCCGCCCGGCCAGCAGGCCGTCCGCCAGGAACAGGACGGTCTCGGCGTAGGCGGCGGCGACCGGGTTGTGGGTGACCATCACGACCGTCCGCCCGTACACCCGCATCGGATCGGCGGCGCGGCCTCCGGGCAGCAGCGCGTTCTCCCGCAGCCCCAGCGCGCCGAGCACCGCGTCGGGCACCTCCGCCGGCTCGCTGAACGGGGCCAGGTCGGCGTACCGGACCGCGTCGTCCGCCGGCGCGCTGACCTCCACCGCCAGCCTGGTCTTGCCCACCCCGCCGGGGCCGGTCAGCGTGACCAGACGCTGCCGGGCCAGCAGCTCGCGGACGCGCCGCCGGTCCTCGTCCCGCCCCACGAAGCTGGTCAGCTGGGCGGGCGGCGCGGCCGGCGGCCCGGCGACCGGGCCGGGGCGCAGGATCGTCCGGTGGACCGCGACCAGGTCCGGCGACGGGTCGGCGCCGAGTTCCTCCGCCAGCACCCGGCGTCCTCTTCGTACACGCCCAGCGCCTCGGCCTGCCGCCCGTCCCCGTGCAGCGCCCGCATGAGCAGGCCGCGCGCCCGCTCCCGCAGCGGGTGCGCCGCGCACAGCCGGCGCAGGTCGGGCACCGCGTCCCGGTGGTCGCCCCGCGCGAGAAGCACCTCGGCCCGGTCCTCGGCCGCCGCCGTCCGCAGATCCTCCAGCCGCGCCGCCTGCGCCGCGGCGAAGGGCGCTGGCCGACACGTCGGCCAGCGCGGGACCCCGCCACAGCCCGAGCGCCTCGTGCAGCAGGTCATGGGCGCCCGCGTGGTCCCCGGCCGCCGCCGCCCGGCGCCCCTCCCCGGCCAGCAGCTCGAAGCGGTGCGCGTCCACGAGGTCGGGAGCGATCGCGAGCCGGTACCCGGCCGGATGCGACTCCACCAGCCCGCCCAGCCGCCTGCGCAGCCGCGACACCTGCGACTGCAGCGCGTGCCCGGCGTCGCCGGGCAGGTCCTCGGCGTACAGCCCGTCGATGAGCCGGTACGCGGGCACCACCCGTCCCGGCTCCAGCAGCAGCAGCGCCAGCAGCGCCCGGGTCCGCGGCCCGCCGACCGGTACCGGCGCGCCGTCGGCGAGCCGGACATCGGTCGTACCGAGGGGGAGAGCGGGCGTTCCGGGAGAGGCTCACGACTCATCCCGTCAGCACGATGGCGTGCGGTGACGGACCGACCTGAGCCGAACCCGCAGTGGGAGTTCCGTCCGGTCAAGAAGTTCCCCCTGGTCGGCGACCATCCGGTGGCCGCGCTCATAGAAGCACGCCGCCGGAGCCGGCCGGACCGGCCACAGACAGCCGACGACCGCCTGCGCACCCGCCGTGATCAAGGCCGACGGGATGCCGCGGACGTTGTCGGCGCGGTCGAACCGGCCGAGGGCCGACTCGCACGCGGCGAGCGTGACGAGGCGGACGCCGCGCAGGTCGACCCCCAGGAAGTCGTAGGCGTGGACACGGCCGTCGTCGTCGATGTCCGGGGAGAGATACAGGCACTGCAGCCATGGCGCGTCAGGGTCCATCGTCCCGTGCACGGCGATGTGGACGATATCCGATCTGGACAGTTCGGCCAGCAGCCTGGCCCGGGTCGCCGCCGTCCCGACGACGGCCTCCACTCCGACCGCGCCCGCCACCCTCCGGGCATGCTCCTCCAGCGCGGGTTCTTCGTGGAGGCCGTAGCGAACGCCTCCGGCGGAGGAGGCCAGCACCGTGGTGCGGCGCTCCCGCTCGAAGCCGCCGGGCGAGGTCAGCGACTCAAGGCCCGCGATCGTCGTGACCGTCCAGTCGTCGGCGATGAGGCGGCCGCCGACGCGGCATAGTGGTATCGGCAGGTAATGCACGGCGCCATGCGGCCACACCAGCAGCCTGTCCTTGCCCTGGGCACGCCATTCGGCCCAGCTCCCGTCCCCGCCCAGCAGGTCGCCCGACTCCAGCAGGCGGGCACCTTCCGGCGTCACGTCGGCGAACAGCGGGTCACGTTGGACCTCCTCCCGGATCGCCTCCACCACGTCCGCCACCGGGTGCCGGACCTCGCCCTCACCTTCACCTTCGCCGAGGGCCACGGTGAGCGTCCGGCCTTGGGCGGTGACGCCCAGCAGGAGCGCGGCGCCGCGCACGAACCTCGGCAGGAACCAGGTGAGCAGCACCGTCCGCTCGTCGAGCAGCTCGTGCGCCTTCGCCCAGAGGTGCTGGTCGTCGATCAGCGGCGTCGCGCCGCGCACCAGCTCCGTGTCGATGAGCGACGAGATGCGCCACCGCAGGTTTCCGGCGATCTCCGCGTCGTCCCGGCCCGCGGGGCGACGGTCGGCGTCGGCGTCGTCCAGCAGGTTCGACCGCGAGGCCGCCGCGGCCGCCGGGCCGTCGAGGTCCCGCAGTCGTGCGGCGAAGTGCTGGATGTGCGGGGGCAAGGCGACCGGCCCGTCGAGCCGCCACCACGAGCCCAGTTCCTGCCCCTTCACCGCGTGGTGCAGGCCGAGCATCAGCCCCATCGGCACTGTCCGGTGCTCCACCGCCATCTGCCATACCGCCGAGTGCACGAGATCCCGCAGCAGCTCACCGAGTTCGGGTGCGCCGCTCGGGTCGAAGTTCGGCAGATCCACGATGATCGCGCACAGAGCGTCTCGAAGGTCCGCGCCGCGAAGCCCGCCCACCCGCTGCGCGAACGGCACCAGACACGCCCGCGCGAGTTCGGTCATGTTGAGCGAGGCATAGGCGAGGGCCGCGTACGTGTAGTGACCCCAGGGAAACGGCAACGGGCCGGGGATCGGCTCACCGGCGGTCGCCGCCTGGTGATGCAGGTCCGCCGCCAGGAGCCGTACCTCCTCGCTCGTCTCTTCGGCCACCTGGCTCAGCAGCGCGAGCCCGAGTGCCGGCCGGCCGCGATCGCGGGCGTGGGCGGCCGCGTGGATCGCCGCCGCCGAGCGCTGCGACCGCGTCCAGGAGTCCGGGAAGGACTCCGCGAGCGCTTCGCCGGGACGCGGGCAGCAGGTGGGGTCGCCGGGCAGCGCGTGCGCCCGTGCCTCGATGAACTGCCGGCGGTGCGCCGCGTCCCACCGGACCTCCAGCCGGTCCGCCCAGTCCAGCACGGTGCGCAGCAGCGGCAGGTCCGCGCGCTCTCGTGCCAGGTTGACGCCCTGGCTGATCACCCTCATGGTGACCGTCGTGCCGTAGCCGGCGACGAAGTCGGCGAACGGAATCCCGAACACCGCGGCCCGCACCTCGCTGACGGTATCCGGGTGGAGCCCGTGGACGACCCTGAGCAGGAACAGCGCGAGGTCGGGGGCGGTGAGGGCGGGCGAGTCGAGCAACTCCGACAGCGCCAGGGCGGCAATGCCCTGGTGGACGCCGTCATCGTCCAGGTGGATCTGCGCCAACGAGGCCAGCAGCACCGGTCGCGCCGCCCGCCGCCGCCGAGTTCCAGCGCCCGCGCCAGCATCTGCGCCGCCTCCGCGACCAGCCGCGGAGACTCCATCGGGAACGGGTCCTCGTCTCTGAACCACAGGCGATACAGCTCGGCTTCGGCTCGGGCCGCCCAGGTCGTCCGCGCATCGCGCGCGTAGTGGTCGGCGGCGAAGTCCGCCGGGCCCCTGGTGGCCAACCGCAACCGCGCCCCGGACACCAGGTCGGGCACGAGCTCCCGGGGTTCGCTCTGCCGATCGATCAGCCGTGCCGACACCGCGTCGGCGGCCTCGAACACCGCCCTGTCGCAGCGTTCGGCCACGACCGCGGTCGCCGCCTCGACGGCGAGCCGCGCCGCCGCCTGCCAGGCTTCCCCTGCACCGCAGGTGTCGGCGATCTCACAGACCAGTCGCCAGAAGGCGTACTGCACGTCGGGCGGTCCGGGGGAGTCATGGTCCTGCCGCAGGAGCTCGTCGACCGCCGCTTCGAAGGTGGCACGGAACATCGAATCCCGTGCCAGCACTCGCGCCCGCCGTTTCGCCTCGTCCAGCGAGACGATCCGCTCGAACACGTCGGTCGCCCGGACACCGTCTCGCCGGCGATCCGCTCGACGCACCATCCGAGGTGATTCCCGGAGTCGCCGAGAGTCAGCTCGTCCACCGAGTTCAGCATCGGGAGGCCGAACGCGTGCGCGCGGCTGAACGGACTCGCGCTCACCCCGGCATGGGAGCCGAACGGACTGATCACCGACAGCCCGACCGCCAGGACTGCTCGCTGCGCGCCGTCCACCTCCATCAGAAACGCCCGGGTCGTGATGTCACGCGACAGCCGCACGCCCCCTCCTTTGCGCTGGCCCACGCTTGATTGTCTCGCGGGTTAGCCTCGATCTTTCGTGAGGTCGGTTGGGTCGCTCCGCGACCCAACCGACGCTTCGTTTTCGGCGGCGAGTCAGCCGTTGGG
>NZ_SMKH01000225.1 GCF_004348515.1 Actinomadura sp. KC345
GCTCTCGTAGTCACCCGGCACGGGCGCTGAGAGAGGCATGGGCGCGGGAGCCTCCGGCATGCGCAGGGCCCCCTTCGAGCGCTCCTTCCGGCGTTCCTTCCGGGTCTCCTTCGGGCGCTTCCTCGCCTTGGACTCCGCGCGGGCGGGACGCCGCAGGATCATCGAGTTCGTCGCCCAGGCCGCGATCGCCGCGGAGATGCCGACCTCAAGGGCCGCCAGCAGCCCGACCTGCCAGGCCGAGGGACCCACGGTCGCCATCCGGCCGCCGCCGAGGGGCCCGCCCGACAGCGCGCTCAGCAGCGCCACCACGGCGCCGGTCAGCGCCCCGGAGACGAAGCCCCACATCGGCGCCCCCTCCGACACCGGGGCCGGCAGCGAGCGGATCGTGAGGACGCCGCCGACCGCGCCCGCGACGAACGGCGCGGCCAGCGCGAGCAGCGAGACCGCGGGCGCCGGGCCGGGGTCGGGCAGCGCCGCCAGCGGCGGGAACGCCGGGACGGCGTCCAGGAACACCCCGGTCGGCGACACGCTCGTCCCGGCGCCGACGGAGAAGCCGGGCCCGACCGCGTACGCCATCCCCCAGATCACCGCGTTCGGCAGGAACGCCACCTGCACCAGCAGCAGGAGGACGCCGCCGACGACGCCGGGCCCGAGGAGGCCGTACAGGTGGGCGGCGTCCGGCATGTTCACGGCGAGCGACCCGCCCACCAGCAGCGCGCCCGAGGCGAACAGCACGGCGAGCGACCCCGCCACGCCGATCACGAGCGAGCGCGGCCGGTCGGGCAGCAGCCGCAGCAGCGCGCCGAGCCCGGACCGGACCCGCTGCCCCCGCGCCTCCGCCGCGACCTGCGCCGCCACGACGGCACGCGCGGCGCCGAGCCCGCCCGCGACGACCGCGACGAGGAACCCGCCGACGAGCGCCTGCCACGCGGACGGCCGCACCTGCGGGGACGCCGCGGCCAGCGCGAGCAGCCCCGCCAGCGCCGCGTACGGGGCGGCCAGCGCGAGCGCGACGTGCACGACGGCCTGCCGGGGACGCCGCGGCAGCCCGGCCACCCGGATCATCCACCCGCCGCCCCGGTACAGCAGGGCGCCGGGCAGGACGAGGACGCCGAGCGGCAGCAGCCCCACCCGTCCCTGC
This sequence comes from Actinomadura sp. KC345, assembly GCF_004348515.1. GTDB lineage: Bacteria > Actinomycetota > Actinomycetes > Streptosporangiales > Streptosporangiaceae > Spirillospora. Next base: position 1,142 of record NZ_SMKH01000225.1, read on the forward strand.
CCGTAGGAGAAGCCCGCGTGGTGGGAGACCAGCCAGAAGTTGACGGCCGACCGGAACACGCCGGAGAGGCCGTCGCCGAGCGCGGTCTTCGGTGCCGCGATCCAGCCGATCAGCGTGACGGTGGTGAGCACGGCGAGCCCGATGCCGATGCACCACAGCGCCGCCACGAGCCCGGTCACGTACAGCGGCCGGGCCGCCGGCGCGGCCGCCGGCCCCCGCCTTCCCTGCTCCTTGTCGCCGGGCTCCTGCTTCGCGGCGGCCTGCTGCTCGCGCGGTTCCTTCTCACCGGGCGCTCCGCCCCGATCGGTACGCCTCGGTGCCCGTCCCCCCGCGCCCCTCGGCGCCTCGGGGGCCGCGCGCCGTCCAGGGCTCGCTTCGCTCACCCGCTACATGCTGGCACCAAGCCCACCCGCCGGCCGCCCCCAAGCCCGGCGTGTCGCCTTTGTCGTCCCCCGCGACGTCGACTTGCGGCGTGTTGTTGTTATGGAGCGCTCCATAACAACAACACGCCGCAAGTCAACGGGAAAGACGCCCGGCCGCGGGCGGCCGGGCGTCTTTTCGTGGCCTCTCAGAGGTTCTTCATGATCTCCCGCATGAGGACGGCGGTCTCGCTGGGGGTCTTGCCCACGCGGACGCCGACCTTCTCCAGGGCCTCCTTCTTCGCCTCCGCGGTGCCGGACGAACCGGACACGATCGCGCCGGCGTGGCCCATCGTCTTGCCCTCGGGGGCGGTGAACCCCGCAACGTAGCCGACGACCGGCTTGGTCACGTTCTGTTCGATGTAGGCGGCGGCGCGCTCCTCGGCGTCACCGCCGATCTCGCCGATCATGACGATGGCGTCGGTGTCCGGGTCGTCCTGGAACGCCTTGAGGGCGTCGATGTGGGTCGTCCCGATGACGGGGTCGCCGCCGATGCCGACGCAGGTGGAGAAGCCGACGTCGCGCAGCTCGTACATCATCTGGTAGGTCAGCGTGCCCGACTTGGACACCAGGCCGATGCGGCCGGGGGTCGTGATGTCGGCCGGGATGATCCCGGCGTTCGACTTGCCGGGGGACGCGATGCCGGGGCAGTTCGGCCCGATGATCCGCGTCTTGTTCCCCGCCTTTTCCGCGTACGCCCAGAAGTGGGCGGTGTCGTGGACGGGGATGCCCTCGGTGATCACCACGCAGAGCGGGATCTCGGCGTCGACCGCCTCGACCACGGCGTCCTTGGTGAACTTCGGCGGGACGAACACGACGGACACGTCGGCGCCCGTCCGCTCCATCGCCTCCTTGACGGTGCCGAAGACCGGGAGCTCGGTGCCGTCGAAGTCGACGGACTGCCCGGCCTTGCGGGCGTTCACGCCGCCGACGATCCGCGCGCCGGACGCGAGCATCCGGCGGCCGTGCTTGGTGCCCTCGGAGCCCGTGATCCCCTGAATGATGATCTTGCTGTTCTCGGTGAGCCAGATGGCCATCGCTCATGCACCTGCCGCGAGTTCCGCGGCACGCTTGGCCGCGTCGTCCATGGTGTCGACCTGCTGTACGCCGTTCAGCGCCGCGTCGCTCAGGATCTTGCGCCCGAGCTCGGCGTTGTTGCCGTCCAGCCGGACGACGAGGGGGCGGTTGACGGCCTCGCCGCGCTCGGCGAGCAGCTGGTAGGCCGACACGATGCCGTTGGCGACGGCGTCGCACGCCGTGATGCCGCCGAAGACGTTCACGAACACGGACTTCACGTCGCCGTCCGACAGGACGATCTCCAGCCCGTTCGCCATCACCTCGGCGGAGGCGCCGCCCCCGATGTCGAGGAAGTTGGCGGGCTTCTGGCCGCCGAACCGCTCACCCGCGTAGGCGACGACGTCCAGCGTGGACATGACGAGCCCCGCGCCGTTGCCGATGATTCCGACACTGCCGTCGAGCTTGACGTAGTTGAGGTCCTTGGCCTTGGCCGCCGCCTCCAGCGGGTCGGCCGCGCCCTTGTCCTCGTACTGCTCGTGCTCCTGGCGGAAGGCCGCGTTGTCGTCCAGCGTGACCTTGCCGTCGAGGGCCTTCACCTGGCCGTCGGCGGTGAGGATCATCGGGTTGACCTCGACGAGCGACGCGTCCTCGTCGGTGAACACGGCCCAGAGGCGCTCGATGAGCTCGGCGGCGCCGTCGAGGGCCTCCTGGGGGAGCCGGCCCTGCTCGGCGATCTCCCGGGCCCTGGCCCGGTCGATGCCGTCCAGCGGTGAGACCGGCACCATCGCCAGCCGGTCGTGCGGCACCTCCTCGATCTCCACGCCGCCCTCGACGGAGCAGATGGTGAGGAAGGTGCGGTTGGCGCGGTCGAGCAGGAAGGAGAAGTAGTACTCCTGCGCGATGGCGCTTCCCTCCTCGATCAGGACCTTGTGGACCGTGTGGCCCTTGATGTCCATGCCGAGGATCCGGTCGGCGAGCGCTTGCGCCTCGTCCGCCGAGTCGGCCAGCTTCACGCCGCCGGCCTTGCCGCGGCCCCCGGTCTTCACCTGGGCCTTGACCACGACCTTCGAGCTTCCCGCGGCGAACAGCTCTGCCGCGATGGCCCGGGCTTCCTGGGGAGTATGGGCGACCTTGCCGGTGGGCACCGGTACCCCGTACTCGGCGAAGAGTTCCTTCGCCTGATGTTCGAACAGGTCCACGAGGCGTCCTTAACGGATCGACTAGCCGAATGACCACACGAGTGGGGGTTACACGGGAGTCCGTGCGGCCGGCACTCTGCGGTCCGCTCCGTCGATGCAGCCTAGTCAACCCGCCTCGGTGGTGATGCCGCCGGGTCGGAATGTCCGCGAGTATCACCGGAACGAAGGTGTGCTCCTCCTCAGGGGAGGGCACGAGTGGCACGTGAGGAGGATGAACCAATTGACGTAGTTTGATGTACTTATTTCCGCTTGGACGATGGCGGACCGGCAGGTGCGTAAGGGGGCGGACGTATGGCGATGGCGGAGGAACGGGACACGACCGTCGCGCCCCCCGTCCCCGCCGACGCCCTCTCCGGCGCCTCCCTCCCGGGCGCATCGCTCCCCGGCACGGCCTTGCGGCGGGCCGTCCCCGCCGAGACCGTGCCGCCGCCCGTGCGCCGGTCGCCGCCGGCGCGGAGGCGGCCGCGCGGGCGCGCGGGCGCCCGCACGTTCCGGCGCGTCACCGCCCTGCTCATGGTCGCCGCCCTCATCGCGACCGGGGACGCCAACGTGCCGGACCGCCTCACCCCGGGCTGGGCCAGCCCCGGGCTGGTCGGCGGGGGCGGCTGGCCGTTCGCCGGCGTCCCGCTGACGCCCGCCGAGGCGGAGGGGGCCGCCTACCTGCCGGACAGCTCGGTCGTCAGGCTCGCGGACGGGCGGATCCGGCTCATCCCGACCGGCGGAAAACGGCCCGTCACCGTCGCGGCGGACGACCCCCGCGTGGACCAGGCGGTCCGGTCCGACAACGCCTGGCTGGCCCGGGGCACCATCCCGACCGGCGGTGCGAACCCGGCCACCGGAAGCGACATGAGCTACCGGGACATGTCGGCCCGCGCGCTGCTCGACCTGCGGCTCCTCACCCGGACGAACGGCGCGTCCCTCGCCTCCTGGTACTCCAAGTGGCGGTACGCCTGGCCCCGCGACTCCGCGTTCGCCGTCGCCGCGTTCGCCGTCACCGGGCACCCGTCCGAGGCCCGCGACATCCTCGGCTTCCTCTCCGGCGTCCAGAACGAGGACGGCATGTGGGCCGCGCGCTACAACCCCGACGGGACCGCGGTCTCCGACGGCCGGCACGCGCAGCTCGACTCGCTCGGCTGGGTCCTGTGGGCGACCTGGTTCTACCAGGTCCACAGCGTCCGGACGGGCGCGGAACTCCCCGATCTGTGGCCGATGGTCCAGCGCGCCGCCGACAACCTGGCGCGGTCCCTGGACGCCGAGGGGCTGCCGCCCGCCTCGTCCGACTACTGGGAGCGCCACCCCCGGCACGAGCAGGACCCCCGGCGGCCCACGCTCGGCGTCGTCGGCCCGGTGCTGGCGGGCCTGCGGTCCGCCGCGGACCTCGCCGAGCGCCGCGGCGACGGCGCGAAGGCGGCGGAGTGGCAGCACGCGGCGGGCCGCGTCTCCGCCGCGGTGGACCGGCAGTTCGCCCCGTACGGCTACCCGCGCTCGCCCGTCCCCCGCGGCCTCATGGACACCTCGGTGACGTTCATCGCGCCGCCGTTCGCCGCCGCCGACCCGGACGTCACCGCCGCGATCGCCGACGCCGCCCGCAAGCAGGCGCTGCCGAACGGCGGCGTGCTGCCGGGCGAGCGCTGGGCCGGCGATAAGGAGGTCGCCTGGACCCCCGAGGTCGCGATGTTCGGCCTCAACGCCGCCGCCGCGGGCCGGACCGATGACGCGCTCAGCCGCCTGAGCTGGCTGTCCGCGCACCGCACGTCCCTGGGCGCCCTGCCGGAGAAGGTCGGCCCGGACGGACGTCCCGCCGGCCCGGCCCCGCTCGGCTGGACGGCGTCGCTCGTCCTCCTCAGCCTCTACGCCCTGGAACGGCCGCTGCCCGTCCCGCCCGCGGACTGACCGGCCCGGGGCGCGGGGAGGCCGTCAGAGTTTCTCGACGGTGGCGTAGCGGAGGACGAGGGTCCGGACGCCGTACTCGCCGCCGAAGTCGACGCTGGCCTTCTCGCCCTTGTCGAAGACGGAGACGACGGTGCCCAGGCCGAAGGCGTCGTGGGTGAGCTTGTCGCCCGGGGAGAGCGACGGGACGGGGCGGTTCCCGGCCGTGCGGGTTCCCGGCCGGGACGCCATCTGGGCCATGGCCGACCCGGAGGTGGACGACGCCTCGCGTTCCCATTCGATGAGGGTCTTCGGGACCTCGCCCAGGAAGCGGGACGGCGGGTTGACCTGCGGGGCGCCCCACGAGCTGCGCATGGTGGCGCGGGAGAGGTAGAGCCGCCGGCGGGCACGGGTGATCCCGACGTAGGCGAGGCGGCGTTCCTCTTCGAGTTCCTTGGGGTTGCTCATCGCGCGCAGGTGCGGGAAGACGCCGTCCTCCATGCCGGTGAGGAACACGACGGGGAATTCGAGGCCCTTGGCGGTGTGCAGGGTCATGAGGGTGACGACGCCGTGCTCGGTCTCCTCGGGCTGCTCGCCGGGCGGGACGGGGTTGCCCTTGGCGCCGCCCGGGATGGAGTCGGCGTCGGCGACCAGGGCGACCTGTTCGAGGAATTCGGGGAGGCGGCCCTCGGCGGGCTCGCCGTCCAGCCGCTCCTCGAACTCGCGGGCGACGGCTTCGAGCTCCTGGAGGTTCTCGACGCGGGTCTCGTCCTGCGGGTCCTTGGACGCCTGGAGTTCGGCGAGGTAGCCGCTGGCCTTCAGGATCTCGGCGACGAGGTCGGCCGGGGTGAGGGCCTCGGCGGAGGCGCGCAGCTCGTCGAGCAGCCGGACGAAGTCGCGGACGGCGTTGAGCGAGCGGGTCGCCAGGCCGGGGACGTCCTCGGGCACCCGGAGCGCCTGCCAGAACGAGATCCGTTCACGGGACGCGTACGCCTCGACGCACGCCTCGGCGCGGTCGCCGATGCCCCGCTTGGGGACGTTCAGGATGCGCCGCAGGGAGACGGTGTCCTCGGGGTTGGCGAGGCAGCGCAGGTAGGCGAGCAGGTCGCGGATCTCCTTGCGCTCGTAGAAGCGGACACCGCCGACGACCTTGTAGGGCAGGCCGACGCGGATGAACACCTCCTCGAAGACGCGCGACTGGGCGTTGGTGCGGTAGAAGACGGCGACGTCGCCGGGGCGGGCCTCGACGTCGTCGGTGAGGCGGTCGACCTCGCGGGCGACGAACGCGGCCTCGTCGTGCTCGTTGTCGGCGACATAGCCGGTGATCTTGGCGCCCTCGCCCTGGTCGGACCACAGCTTCTTCGGCTTGCGGTCGGCGTTGCGCTCGATCACCGCGTTGGCCGCGGACAGGATCGTCTGCGTGGAGCGGTAGTTCTGCTCCAGGAGGATCGTGGTGGCGTCCGGGTAGTCGCGCTCGAACTCCAGGATGTTGCGGATCGTCGCGCCCCGGAACGCGTAGATCGACTGGTCGGCGTCGCCGACCACGCACAGCTCGGCCGCGCCCACCCCGTCGACCGGGGCGGTCAACTCCCGGACCAGTTCGTACTGCGCGTGGTTGGTGTCCTGGTACTCGTCCACGAGGACGTGCCGGAACCGGCGCCGGTAGTGCTCGGCGGCCTCCGGGAAGACCTGGAGCAGGTTGACCGTCATCATGATCAGGTCGTCGAAGTCCATGGCGCCGGCCTGCTGGAGGCGCGCCTGGTACATCTCGTACGCCTCGGCGAGCGTCTGCTCCATGTGCGTGGAGGCCCGGTCCTTGAACGTCTCGTAGTCGATCAGCTCGTTCTTCAGGTTGGACACCTGGGCGCTGAACGCCTTGGGCGGGTAGCGCTTGGGATCGAGGTCCAGCTCGCGGCAGACGAGTGCCATGAGCCGGTTCGCGTCGGCCTGGTCGTAGATCGAGAAGCTCGTGGGGAAGCCGAGGCGCTTGGCCTCGCGGCGCAGGATCCGGACGCAGGCGGAGTGGAACGTCATCACCCACATGGCGCGCGAGCGGGGGCCGACGAGGGCGTCGACGCGCTCCTTCATCTCGGCGGCGGCCTTGTTGGTGAACGTGATCGCCAGGATCTGGCCGGGGTGCACGTCGCGCTCGCCGAGCAGGTGGGCGACGCGGTGGGTGAGCACCCGGGTCTTGCCCGAGCCGGCGCCCGCGACGATCAGCAGGGGGCCGCCGGAGTGCACGACGGCGGCGCGCTGCTGCGGGTTGAGGCCATCGAGCAAGGGGTGGGCTTCGGTCTTCGACATCACGTGCGAGTCTACGGCGCGGCGAGGACGTTTTCGGCTCGTCCGGCCCCGCACCCTCTCCGGACCCGCTCCGGAGAGGGTGCGTGCGGACGGGTTACCGCCCTGCCCCGATCTCCTGACCAGCGGAGCGTCGTTCCCGGACGGGGCGGGCGCCGGCTAGGTCTTGCGGTGGTCGTAGGCGGATTCGGCGGCGGCGCGGACGGCGGCCAGGTCGGCGCCGGTCGCGGCCATGGACGCGGCGGCGACCGCGCCCTCGACCAGCGGCGCGTCCGCGAGCACCAGTTCGACGGCGCCGGCGTCCTCGATCAGCATCCTGGCGGTGAGGACGGAGCTGCCGAGGTCGGCGAGCAGCAGGACGCCGTCGCCGCCGTCCGCCCTGGCGACCGCGTCCTCCGCCAGGTCGACGCTCGTGCCGAGCCCTCCCTCGGAGTCGCCCCCCGCGGGCTCCACGACGGCCTTGCCGACGCCCATCGCCCGCGCGACCTCGACGACGCCCTCCGCGAGCGTCCGGCTGTGGGAGATCACCACGATCCCGACCATGTCCCTCACCCCTCGCCCGAGACGACGTCGCTGAGGGCGCGCAGGATGAGGGCGGTGGACGACGCGCCGGGGTCCATGTGCCCGGTGCTGCGCGCCCCCAGGTAGCTGGCCCGCCCCTTGCGCGCCTGCATCGGGACGGTCGCCTCCGCGCCCTCGTCCGCGGCGCCGGCGGCGGCACGGGCGCAGCCCGGCAGGTCGGAGCCGTCCGCGAGCGCCGCCGCGTAGGCCGCGACCGCGGGCGCGAGCGCGTCGATCATCGTCTTGTCGCCCTCGGCGGCCTTCCCGAGCTCCTGGACGCCCTCCAGCGCGGCCTGGAGCGCGTCCCCGAGCGCGGCGGCGTCCACGTCGGCGGCGTCCCCGAGCGCCTTGCCCGCGCGGCGGAGCGCCGTTCCGTAGAGGGGGCCGGACGCCCCGCCCGTCTTGGACACGATGGCCCGCCCGGCGGCGGCCAGCACCGTCCCGGGCGGGGCGTCCCCGGGCAGCGACTCGGTGGCGGCGCGGAAGCCGCGGTCCATGTTGAGGCCGTGGTCGCCGTCGCCGATGGCCGCGTCCAGCCGGGTCAGCCGGTCGGCGTCGGCGGCGACCAGCTCGGCGGCGCGCCTGATCCAGGCGGCGACATCCCCCGCGTTCATGCTCACCGGCCCCACCGCAGCCCCGGGGTCTCGACCGGCGCGTCCCAGAGCCGGGTCAGCTCGGGCGTCAGCCGGCACACGCTGATCATGCAGCCGGCCATCTCCAGGCTCGTGACGTACGGCCCGACCAGGGGGCGGACGACGGACGCGCCGTGCCCGCCCAGCCATTCGGCCGCCGCCGCGTAGGCGACGTACTGCTCGATGAGCGGGGTGCCGCCCATCCCGTTGACCAGCACCAGCACCTCGGACCCGGACAGCGGCATGTCGGCGTCGATCGCGCTCAGCGACGCGTCCACGATCTCCGCCGCGGTGCCGGTCTTCACGCGCTCGCGGCCGGGCTCGCCGTGGATGCCGATGCCGAGCTCCATCTCGTCCTCGGCCAGCTCGAACGTCGGCGCCCCGGCGGCCGGGACCGTGCACGGCGACAGCGCGACGCCGAACGACCGGCTGCGCTCGTTCACCTCGCGCGCCACCGCCGCGACCGCGTCGGCCGGTGCGCCCTCCTCGGCGAGCGCGCCGGCGATCTTCTCGACGAACAGGGTGGCGCCCGTCCCGCGCCGCCCCGCGGTGAACGTGCTGTCCTCGACCGCGACGTCGTCGTTGATGACGACGGACGTGACCTCGATGTCCTCGTCCTCGGCCAGCTCGGCGGCCATCTGGAAATTCATGACATCGCCTGTGTAGTTCTTCACAAGGTGGACCACGCCGGCGCCGCCGTCGACCGCCATCGTCGCGGCGATGATCTGGTCGGGCACCGGGGAGGTGAAGACCTCGCCGCAGCACGCCGCGTCGAGCATCCCGTGGCCGACGAACCCGGCGTGCAGCGGCTCGTGGCCGGACCCGCCGCCCGACACCAGGGCGACCTTCCCGGCACGCGGCGCGTCCGCCCGCACGACCGTCCCGTTCCCCGGGTCGACCCGCAGCGAGGGATGCGCGGCGGCGAGGCCGCGCAGCGCGTCGGAGACCACGTCGGCCGGGGCGTTGATGAGTTTGCGCATGTCTCAGCTCTACCCCGGTGCGGCCCGGTGTCCCAGACCCAATCGCCGATCATCGCTGCGGGCGGATATCGGAATGCCCCGCGTGGCCGTGCGGCGTTAGATTCTCACCCGTGACGAGAGCGCGAACGATCCTGTACGACTGCGACACCGGCATCGACGACGCGATGACGCTGCTGTATCTGGCCTCGCTCATCCGGGCGGGCGACGCCGAGCTGGCCGGGATCGGCACGGTCCACGGCAACATCGACCCGGTGACCGGCGCGCTCAACACGCTGCGCGTGCTGGAGCTGGCCGGAGTGAAGGCGGGCGAGCAGGGGGTGCCGGTCGCGGTCGGCGCGGCCCGGCCGATGGCGCAGGACGTCCACTACGCCCTGGAGTGGCACGGGACGGACGGTCTGGGCGACACCCGCCTCCCCGAACCGGCGGGACGTCCGGTCGCCGAACCCGCCGCCGCGCAGATCGTCCGTCTGGCCCGTGCCATGCCGGGCGAGCTGACCCTGCTCGCGACGGGTCCGCTGACCAATCTCGGCGCGGCGCTCCTGCTCGACCCGGAGCTGCCCTCCCTGATCCGGGAGGTCGTCGTCATGGGCGGCGCGTTCGACCACCCGGGCAACATCACCACGCACGCCGAGGCGAACATCTGGCACGACCCCGAGGCCGCCGACCTGGTGTTCGCGGCGGACTGGCCCGTCCTGCTGGTGCCGCTGGACGCGACCCACCCGACGGCCGTCCACGACGACTGGCTGGACCGGCTCGCCGCGCACGACTCGGCGGCCGCGCGGTTCGCCGTCCGCATCCTGGACTTCTACGTCGACGCCTACACGCCCACGCTGCGGCGCCGGGGAGCGGTCATCCACGACGCGCTCGCCGCGATGCTCGCCGTGGACCCCGATATCGGCGAGTACGTCCAGCGCGCCGTCCGGGTGGAGTTGCGGGGCGAGCTGACGCGCGGCACCACGGTGTGGGACGCCCGGTCACTGCCCGCCGAGGACACCCGCCGCCCGGTCCGCGTCGCCGTCGGCAGCGACATCCCGGTCTTCCGCGAGATCCTCCTGTCCGCCGTCCTGTCCCTTTGAATCGACCCTGACCGTCCCGGCCGCCCGGACGCCCGCAAGTTTCCCGATCTCGCGAGTGCCGGAACCGCCCGGAGACTTTATGGTTGAAACCGTGATCAACGTTCTCGACGACAGGGGCCTGCAGCGGATTCTGGTCGTCATGGCCCATCCTGACGACGTCGACTTCGGCGCGGCCGGGACGGTGGCGGGCTGGACCGACCGCGGCATCGAGGTCGTCTACCTCATGGTCACCGACGGCGACGCGGGCGGCTTCGACGACAACGTCACGCGCAAGGAGATGGCCGCGCTGCGGCGCGAGGAGCAGCGCGCGGCGGCCAAATGCGTCGGGGTGACCGACGTCCGCTGGCTCGGCTACTCCGACGGACGGGTCGAGGCGACGCTCGGCCTGCGCCGCGACATCGCGCGCGTGATCCGGCAGGTGCGGCCGGACCGGGTGCTGATGCCGAGCCCCGAACGCGACTACGAACGGATCTACCCCAGCCACCCCGACCACCGGGCGGTCGGCTCCGCCGCGCTCGACGCCGTCTACCCCGACGCGCGCAACCCGTACGCGTTCCCCGAGCTGCTCGCCGACGAGGGCCTCGACGCCTGGACGGCCCGGGAGGTGTGGTTCAGCGGCGGCCCGGTCGCGAACCACTACGTCGACGTCACCGACCGGTTCGACCGGAAGCTCAACGCGCTGCGGGCCCACGTCAGCCAGACCGGGCACATGGGCGACGATCTACCGGACATGGTGCGCGGCTGGATGACGGCCAACGCCGCGGCCGCGGGCCTCCCGGAGGGCAGTCTCGCCGAGTCGTTCCACGTCATCGACACGGCCTGAACCGGCACGGGCATCTCCGGCCGATGCGGTCACGCTGCAAAATTGACCGGTCACAAGCCGTAATCAGCCCCAGAACGGGCATGCACCCCAGGTGACAGAACTCGGGGGGTTGTCATGCCGCATGAGATCGAGGCCACCGCCACCTCCACCGCCGCGCCGGAAGTGATCTTCAAGCATCTGTGCGTGGCCGAGGCCTGGGGCGAGTGGGGCGGATTCTGGACCCGCGGCCGGCGGGAGTCCGCGGGCGAGGAGCACCCGAACGGGATCGGCGCCGTGCGGTGCGTGCCGTCCCGGCGCGAGGAGGTCGTCGCCTGGGACCCGCCCCGGCACTACGGCTACATCGCGCTCGCGGGGCCTCCGCCGCGCCGCTTCCGGGCCGACATCACGCTTGAGCCGCACTGCGCGGGGACCCTGATCCGCTGGCGCGGGGCCTTCGACGGCCTTCCGGGCACCCGGCGCTTCACGCGGACCGTGCTGCGCCGCCGGTTCGACGCCTACGCCCGCCGGGTGGCCTGGCACTCCGAGCACTGCGAACCCGGCTGCCCCGCCCGCCTCCCCGGTGCGATCTAACCGCCGCAGGGGTGGTACCCCCGGGGGAGGACGGTGGGCCGACCGTCCTCGGTGCGGACCGTCTCAGGTGCGCAGCTTGCGGGTGAGCTTGGTGCCCTCGTCGGAGGCCACGGCGACGCAGGTGACGGCGCGGTCGCCCTGCCGCCACGAGCCGGGCGTCGGGTAGTAGTAGTACGTCGCGAGCCTGCCGACGGCGGGGTCGCGGTCGAGCTTGCCCGCCATGCGCTGCCTGCAGCCGGCCGAGGCGATCGCGACCAGCTCCCGGTCGCTCGGCATGGTGGCGTTGGACAGCCGGAAGACGGCCATCACCTCACCGTCGTGCGGCTGCGTGCACGGGACGATCTTGACGCTGTCCACCTCGACCGGGCCGTCGCCGCCGGACGCGGCGCCCTGGTCGTCGTCGATGCAGTCGCCGACCTTCATCTTCTTGGCCTCCACCTCGTCCGGCCGGGTCTGGACCGCGCTGGGCGACCCACCGGCATCGTCCGAGGAGGCGGCGCTCAGCGCGAAGCCGACCGCGCCGACCATGATCCACAGGCACGACAGGACGATGCCGGCGATCGCGAAGCCGCGGCCTCCCTCGCGGCGGCTCTTGATCTGGCCCAGGGAGATGACGCCGAGGACGATCCCGAGGATGCCGAGGCAGCCGAGAAGGCCGGTGACGAAGGCGGCGATGGCCAATCCGTTCGTCTTGCCGGTCCCGGGGCCGGGCGGAGGCCCGTAGCCGGGGCCGACCGGCATGGGCGGAAGTG
>NZ_SMKH01000226.1 GCF_004348515.1 Actinomadura sp. KC345
CGAGGTGTGGCGGCGGGGGCTGGCCGAACCGGGGATCGCGGGGCAGGTCCGGGCGCGGCTCCGCCGCGACTTCGCCGCCGACGAGGACGACGGCGACCCCGCCGCCCTGTGGTGGGAGCCGGTCCTGGAGCAGGCCGTGTCGGACGGGACGCTCCCGGCCCTCACCGGCGAGGCGTTCGGCGCCCTGGACCACATGTACGCCCTGCTCGCCGTCCGGTACGCCGAGGCGCCCGCCGAGCGCGGGCCGGGCGAGACCCACGAGGTCCTCGGGAGGGCGGTGCGGGTCCCGAGCGACTACGCGTGGGGGCCGCTGCTGCACGAGAGCTTCGCCGAGCGCCTCCGCCTGGCCATGGGCGAGCACGTCCCCGACCGGCCCGACGCCTGAGCGGCGGCCGCCTCAGTCGGCCAGGTCGCGTTCGGCGATCACCTTGGTGATCCGGGCGCGGACGAGGTACTCGGTGGGGACGGCGTTGCGCTCCCCGAACTCCTCGGCGCGTCCGGCGCCCATGTAGCGGCCGCCGATGGCGGTGGCCCAGCGGCGCATCTCGTCGATGTCCTCGATGAGCGAGGCCTCGGCCTGGATCACCACGAAGGAGTACGGCGGCTTCTGGTCGTCCACGCAGACGGAGACGCGCGGGTCGCGCGCCAGGACACGGCCCTTGACGGTGTCGCGGCCGGTGTTGAACAGCACGTCGTCGCCGTCGAGGACGAACCAGACCGGTGTGACGTGCGGGGCTCCGTCCTTGCGGGTGACGGCGGCCTTGCCGGTGCGGGTGCCCTCGGAGACGAAGGCCCGCCATTCGCTCTCTGTCATCTTCTCCATGCCGCCAAGTGAATCACCGCCCGGCCGGGCGGCTACGGTGAGGCCATGGAGATCGCGACGTCGCACGGGCCGGCCGGGGTGAGGCTGGACGAGGCCGCCGCGCCGGCGTTCCTGCTGGTGCTGACGCACGGGTCCAACGGGGGAGTGGACGCGCCGGACCTGCTCGCCGTGCGGGAGACCGCGCTCGGTCTCGGCGGCGTCGTCGCCCGGGTCGTGCAGCCGTTCCGGCTCGCCGGGCGCCGCGCGCCGGGCCCGGCGGCCAAGCAGGACGAGGCGTGGCTGGAGGTCGTCGGCGCGGTGCGGGCACGGTACGGTGACGTCCCGCTCGTGCAGGGCGGGCGGAGCAACGGCGCACGGGTGGCGTGCCGGACGGCGGCGGCCGCGGGGGCGGTGGGCGTCGTGGCGCTGGCGTTCCCGCTTCGCCCGCCGCGGAGCCCGGAGAAGACCCGGGTGGAGGAGTTGCGCTCGGCGGGGGCGGAGGTCCTCGTCGTCAGCGGTGACCGCGACCCGTTCGGGGTTCCGGACGCCGCGGACGCGGCGCACGTCGCGGTGCTGGCGGGGGAGCGGCACGAGCTGAGCCGGGACCCCGCCGCGGTCGGGAGGGCGGCGGAGCCGTGGCTGCGGAGATGGGCGGCCCGTCCGGTGCGGGCGGGCGGCCGGGTGTAGTGGGTCCGGCGGGTCGGTTCCGGGCCTGGTGAAGGCCCGGAGACGGCGGGCGGGTGGCCGTGCCCCCGAGGATGATCATCCGTACGAACTAGTCCCCCGTGGAGACCGTTCAGGCGGCGGACGGAGCCTGCAGGTCCGTCGGCCGGTGCGGTGCGATGACTCCCCCGTCGGGCAGCAGCTCACCGGTGTCCTCGAAGAGAACGACGCCGTTGCACAGCAGGCTCCACCCCTGCTCGGGGTGCGAGGCCAGCGTCCGGGCGGCGTCGCGGTCGGGTTCGTCGTGCGAGGGACAGGGCGGCTGGTGCGGGCACATCGTGGTGCCTCCGGTCTCGGTCACTTGTCGGTCGTCGTGCTTTCCTTAATTGACGCACCTAAGTGTGGAACGGTTCGCGTTCCCCGGCCATAGCCCGTTGGGACGGTTGTCCGTCGTTCCGGGGTACCGGATCCTGTGACCCGTCTCACCCTGAGGTGCCAGGCACAGCGTCTCCGCCGCACGTTACGGACGATGGACGACACGCCGTCGGGCCGCGAAACCCCTGCGGCTCCTGCGGGAACTACCCGGCGCCGCCGATGACGAGGTCGAGCCCGGCGGTGAAGCGGGCGTCCCAGTCGACCGCGCGGTCCGCGCCGTCCTCGCCGGTGTCGCGCACCTCCAGGGCGGCGTGCCCGATCACGTAGCCGAGGAGGGTGTGCGCGGCGACCGCGGCCGTCTCCTCCGCGACGCCGCCGCGGCGCAGGACCTCGCGCAGCGACGCGACCGTGGTGGTGAGCGCGGCGGGGTTGCGGCGGGTGACGACGAGGGGGAGCACGCCGGCGTGCGCCAGCAGGCGCCCCCGGTAGGCGGCGGCCCAGGCGCGCAGGACGTCGCGCCATGATCCGGGTGCCGCTCCGTCCGCCTGGGCGGGCGCCGATGCGACGTGCGTGACGAGGCCGTCCAGGAGCTGCTCCTTGCCGCGGGGAAGGTGGTGGTAGATCGCCATCGCCTCGACCTCCAGCGCGTCGCCGAGGCGGCGCATGGTGAGCCGGCTGAGGCCCTGGCCGTCGACGATCCGCAGGGCCGTCTCGATGATCCGCTCGGTGGACAGCGGCGTGCGGTGCTGCGCGTTGATGCTGGGCTGCCTGACCATGAGTACGGACCTTACTACGTAAAGGGCCGAAGCCGGGTGTCCGCCGCCACGACACGCCGGCCGTCCGCGTACGCTGGCCTGGACCGGATTCCGAAGACCGCTGAGGGAGTACCACCATGCCGCTGGGCCGCCGGGTGAGCAAGGACGTCGCCGAGCTGTACGAGGCCGACCAGCGGCTGGCCGCCGAGTACGAGGAGCGGCTCGGGGCCGCGGGCGAGGCCGAGCGGGCGCTGCGGGACGCACAGGGGGCGGGCACCGCCGAGCCGCGGCTGAGGGAGCTGACGGTCGCGTTCGACAAGGCGATGACGTCGGTGCTCGCCGCCGCCGAGGCGTCCGAGCGGGTCGCGATGGGCACGAAGGTGTACTCGACGGACGCGCAGGACGCCCGGACGCGGCGGGCCGCGGAGATCGCCTACCGCAAGGCCAAGGCGCGCGCGGCGGTGCGCCCGTGGACCGACGAGGTCGACCGGCTCCGCACGGCCCGCGAGGCGCACCGCCTCAGCTTCCGCACGCGGCCCACCGTGCTCGTCTGAGTACGGTGCTCGTATGAGCCGTCCCGGTGTGTGACGGCGGACGTGTGACGACACAGCGTCACCGGGTGGCACCGGCCACCGAACTTTGAGAGTCTGCCCTCTCGGGGAACGCCGGGGGAGCCCCGCACCGCATGTCGCGTCACAGGCGACCGGCGCGGCCGCGTCCCGGCGGAGAGGGCACAGGGTGCTCTGGACGCGGGGGGAAGTCACGTGGAGCGCACGCCACCGGACCGGTGCCGCGTACTCGAGTCCTACCAGGACGGGGCGCTGGCGATCCGGGAGCTGGCGGCCGAGGTCGGCGACTGGGAGGCGCCGACGCCCTGTGCCGACTGGCGCCTGATCGACCTGGCCGGGCACCTGCGGTGCGTCGCCGAGAACTTCCTGGAGTACCTCCAGGACGCGCCCGACAGCCGGCTGGCGACGCTGTTCGCGCGGGAGGCGCCCGCCGCCGTCCTGATCAGGCAGCAGGCGCGGCAGAACGCGGCGGAGCTGGCGGTGCTGCCGCCCGAGCCGGGGCCGGACCGCATCATGGCGTTCGGGGTGTCGGCGGGCGCGTACGCGGACCTGATGCCGGACATGTGGGACCGGACGCACCTGATCTACCGGGGCACCAAGTACACGGTCGGCGACCACGCGGGCGCGGCGTGCGTGGAGTGGCACCTGCACGCATGGGACATGGCCCGCGCCGTGGGGGAGCCGTACCAGCCGCGCGATCCCGACCTGCTGGTGTCGGCGTGGCACTGGGGCGTCCCGCACCTGCCGCTGTCGTCGGGGGACCCGTGGGAGTCGGTCCTGCGGTCGTCGGGCCGGTCGCCGCAGTGGCCGGACCCCGCCGAGGGGCCCGGCCGGACGCGGAGCAGGCGCGCGGGCAGGCCGGCCCAGGGCGCGCGGGGCGTCAGACGCCCGCCGGCCTCCCCGGGCGGGTCCGCAGGTAGACCGCCCAGGTGATGGCGCAGCACACGGCGTAGAACGCGATGAACGCGAGGTAGGCGCCGTCGCCGGTGCCGTAGCTCAGGAACGACTGGCGGAAGGCCAGGTTCACCAGCACGCCGCCGAACGCGCCGACCGCGCCCGCGATGCCGATGAGCGCGCCGGCGAGCCTGCGCGCCCGGTGCTCGGCCTCGGCCGGGTCGCCCCCGTCCGCGACGGCGAGCTCCGCCTTCGCCCGGAAGATCGCCGGGATCATCTTGTAGGTGGAGCCGTTGCCGACGCCGCTGAACACGAACAGCAGGACGAAACCGGTGAGGAACAGCGCCAGCGACCCGCGCAGCGAGGCGGCCAGCACCAGGCTCGCCGAGGCGGCCATCGCGACGAAGTTCCAGAACGTGACGGCGGCGCCGCCGAGCCGGTCGGCGAGCCGCCCGCCGGCGGGCCGGGCGAGGGACCCGAGCGCCGGGCCGAGGAACGTCAGGTACGCGGCCTTGATCGGGGTGTCGAAGTCGGCCGCGAACTGGACCTGCAGCACCTGCCCGAACGCGAACCCGAACCCGATGAACGACCCGAAGGTGCCGATGTAGAGGACCGACATGATCCAGGTGTGGGCGTCCGCGCAGGCGTCCCGCATGGCGCGCCGGTCGTTGCGGGCCTGCGCCAGGTTGTCCATGTAGAGGGCCGCGCCGAGCGCGGCGAGGACGATGAGCGGGATGTAGACGCCCGCGACGAGCCCGGGGTGGTCCTTGCCGGCGGTGGCGAGGACCAGGAGCCCGACGAGCTGGACGACGGCGACGCCGAGGTTGCCGCCGCCGGCGTTGATCCCGAGGGCCCAGCCCTTGAGCCGCTGCGGGTAGAACGCGTTGATGTTGGCCATCGAGGACGCGAAGTTGCCGCCGCCGACGCCGGCGACGGCCGCCAGGATCAGCAGCGTGGTGAACGAGACGCCGGGCTCGATGAGGACCGCGGCGAGGACCGCGGGGACGAGCAGCAGCGAAGCGCTGGCGATCGTCCAGTTGCGGCCGCCGAACCGGGCGACGGCGAAGGTGTAGGGGATCCGCAGCGCGGACCCCACCAGCGCCGGGACGGCGGTGAGGGTGAACTTGCCGGCCGGGTCGATGCCGTAGGCGGGGCCGAGGAACAGCACCATCACCGACCACAGCGTCCACACCGAGAAGCCGACGTGCTCGGAGAAGATCGAGAACACGAGGTTGCGGCGGGCGATCCGCGCGCCGCCCGCCGACCAGAACGCGGGGTCCTCGGGCCGCCAGTCGTGGATCCAGCGTCCCTTGGGCGTGCGGCCTCGGGTCCCGCGGGCGGCCTCGGTCGTGGCGGTCATCGGTTCCCTCTCCCCGGGGCGCCCGCCCTGTCCGCGGGGCGCCTTGGCGGCACGACGGTAGGAGCGGGGGGTTTCACCGCTGTGTGAGCGGCCATACGGGAGTGATAACTCCGCCGCACAGCCCGTCTCCGCCGGCTGTGAGGCCGGGGGATGACCCGGACCCGTCCGGGTAGGACGTGACCGCGAGGCGGCGGGGGAACGGAGACGAGAGCGATGGCGACCTGCGAGGTCTGCGGCAACGACTACGAGATGGCGTTCGAGGTGCACGCGCAGGGCGCGGTGCACACCTTCGACTCGTTCGAGTGCGCGATCACCCGGATGGCGCCCGTCTGCGAGAACTGCCAGTGCCGCATCATGGGGCACGGCATCGACGTGGACGGCCGCTTCTACTGCTGCGCGCACTGCGCCCGCGCCGCCGATCCCGAGCGCGGACGGCAGGCCAGGGACGCCGTGCCGGCCTAGGTGCGTGCGGGCCTAGGTGCGTGCCGGTCTAGGTGCGTGCCGGTCTAGGCGGCGGGGCCGGGGGAGGCGCCGAACGGCTGCTCGCGGCCGTCCTCCAGATAGACGGCGCGGCCGTCGGCCATGGCCCGCAGGCTGGGGTCCATCCGCCGCGCCACGTGCGGCGGCGCCAGCTCGGGGATCTTCTCGGGCGCCACGAGGACGTGGTCGGACAGCTCCTCGGGCGGCAGCCGGATCGCGTCGATCTCCTCGCCGGTGATGGCGCCGCCGAAGACGAACACGTTGACGGAGTCGACGCCGTCGGCGCGCGGCGGCCCCCAGTCGACGCAGGCCAGGCCGTCCAGGCGGGGGACGAGGCCGAGTTCCTCCTCGCATTCGCGCACGCAGGCCGACAGCGGGGACTCGTCGGCCTCGATGACCCCGCCGGGCAGGTACCAGCCCTCGCTGTAGGTGGGCTTGACCAGCAGGACCCGCCCGAGGTCGTCCAGGAGGAGCGCCGCCGCGGCGCCGCGGGAGCGCGGCAGTGAGGCGTAATAAGCAAGGTCGGGCATGTACCGAGATTAGGCGTGATCTTCACGGGCCGGTCCGGTCCGGCCGGGGGCGGGGGCCGCATCCGTTCGGAAGATCACCGTGTCGCCGCGAATCCGTTCGGCAACCGGGTGAATGGCGACGAAACGGCCATGACCGGAGTCGACAACGCTTGACACGCTCCCGTCAAGGCCGCCCGCCGGCGGGCCGCGCGGCACGGTGGAGCACCTGACCTCGGTGAACGCGCGGCGTGAACGGCTTTTAACGCCGGAGTCACACCGGGGACTCGCGGGCGAAACGGTACCCGTCGAGTCTCGGGCGCATGATGGGGACTCCTACGCACTGCCCGTACTGCGCCCTGCAATGCGGCATGACGCTGAGCCGGGACGGGGCGGGCGGCGCGGCGCGGGACACGGTCCGGGTGGAGCCGCGCGACGACGTTCCCGCCGGCCGCGGCGGGCTGTGCCAGAAGGGCTGGACGGCCGCGGAGCTGCTGACCGTCCCGGACCGGCTGACCGCGCCGATGATGCGCCGCGGCCGGGACGCGCCGCTGGAGCCCTGCACGTGGGACGAGGCGCTCGGCCGCGTCGCCGCGGAGGCGGAACGGCTCGGGGCGCTGCACGGGCCGGACGCCGTCGCGGTGTTCGGCGGCGGCGGGCTGACGAACGAGAAGGCCTACCAGCTCGGCAAGTTCGCCCGGGTGGCGCTCGGCACGTCGCAGATCGACTACAACGGCCGGTTCTGCATGTCGTCGGCCGCGGCGGCGTCCGGGCGGGCGCTCGGGATGGACCGCGGGCTGCCCGGCCCGGTGACGGACCTGGCTGCCTCCGGCGCCGTTCTGCTCGCCGGCGGCAACCCCGCCGAGACGATGCCGCCGTTCATGCGGCACCTCACCGAGATGCGCGCCGGCGGCGGCGCGCTCGTCGTCGTGGACCCGCGCCGCACCGCCACGGCCCGGCAGGCCGACCTGCACCTGCAGCCCGCGCCGGGCACCGACATCGCCCTCGCCAACGGCCTGCTGCACCTGGTGATCGCCGAGGGGCGGGCGGACGGGGACTACATCGCCGCCCGCACCACCGGGTTCGGCGCCGTCCGGACGGCCGTGAACGCGTACTGGCCGGAGCGGGTCGAGCGGATCACCGGCGTGCCCGTCCCGCTGATGCGCGAGGCCGTCCGGCTGCTGGCCCGCGCCGGCCGCGCCCACGTCCTCACCGGCCGGGGCGCCGAGCAGCACGCCCGCGGCACCGACACGGTGAGCGCGTTCATCAACCTGGCCCTCGCCCTCGGGCTGCCGGGCCGCGCGGGCTCCGGCTACGGGTGCCTGACGGGGCAGGGCAACGGGCAGGGCGGGCGCGAGCACGGGCAGAAGGCCGACCAGCTCCCCGGCTACCGGAGGATCGACGACCCGGCGGCCCGCGCGCACGTCGCGGGCGTGTGGGGGGTGGACCCGGACTCCCTGCCGGGTCCCGGGCGCTCGGCGCAGGAGCTGCTGTCGGCGCTCGGCACCCCCGGCGGGCCGAAGGCGCTGCTGGTGTTCGGGTCGAACCCGCTCGTGTCGGCGCCCCGCGCCGCGGCGGTGGAGGAGCGGCTCGGTGCGCTCGACCTGCTGGTGGTGGCCGACTTCGTGCCGTCGGAGACGGCGCGGCGCGCGGACGTGGCGCTGCCCGCGGCGCAGTGGGCCGAGGAGTCCGGGACGATGACGAACCTGGAGGGCCGGGTGCTGCGGCGGCGCAGGGCCGTCCCGCCGCCGGACGGCGTCCGCACCGACCTGGAGATCATCGGCGCGCTCGCCGCGCGGCTCGGGGCGCCGGGGGAGTGGAGCACCGACCCGGCGGAGGTGTTCGCGGAGCTGCGCCGCGCCGGCGCGGGCGGCGCCGCCGACTACTCCGGCATCACCTACGAGCGGATCGAGGCGGAGGGCGGGGTGTTCTGGCCCTGCCCGTCGCAGGACCACCCGGGAACCCCGAGGCCCTACCTCGACCGTTTCCCCACGCCGGACGGGCGGGCGAGGTTCGTCCCCGTCGAGCATCACGGCCCCGCCGAGGACGTGGACGCCGGCTACCCGGTGTACCTGACGACGGGCCGGGTCCTCGCGCAGTACCAGTCGGGTGCGCAGACCAGGCGCGTCCCGGCGCTCGCCGAGGCGGCGCCGGGGCCGTTCGCCGAGCTGCATCCCGACCTCGCCGCGCGGCTCGGCATCGAGGACGGCGGCGAGGTGCGGGTGGAGAGCCGCCGGGGGGCGGTGACCGTCCGGGCGCGGTTCAGCGACGCGATCCGCGACGACACCGTCTTCATCCCGTTCCACTGGGCGGGGGAGGGCCGCGCGAACCTGCTCACCAATCCGGCCCTGGACCCGGTGTCGCGCATGCCGGAGTTCAAGGTCTGCGCCGTCCGCCTCGGGCCGGCCCGGTGAGAGTCCATGCCTCCGAGGGCGTGAGCGCCTTTTAACACGCCGGTGACAATGGGGACCCAAGCGCGAAACGGCCCCTGCGGAGGATCAGTCCATCAGTACCCGCCAGGAGGTTGCCGCGCGATGACCACGACACCCGAAGCGACGATCACCAGAGGCCGGCACGTCGGGCCGGCGGCCCCGGCCGGCGCGGTCCGCTGGTTCGACATCTGCTCCTACGCCGAGCTGACTCCCGAGCGCGGCGCCTGCGCGATGGTCGACGGGACCCAGGTGGCGATCTTCCGGGTCTTCGACGGCGCCCTGTACGCGCTGTCGAACCTCGACCCGTTCAGCGGCGCCCACGTGCTGTCGCGGGGGATCCTCGGCACCCGGGACGGCGTCCCGACCGTCGCGTCCCCCATGTACAAGCAGGTGTTCGACCTGCGGACCGGGGCGTGCCTGGACGATCCGCGGGTGGCGCTGCCGGCCTTCCCGGTCCGCCGCGCCGGCGACCGGGTGGAGGTGGCGCTCCCCGATGAGCACCGGCAGTGAGCCGCTGGCCGGGTTCGCGGTCGGTGTGACCGCGGCCCGCCGCCACGAGGAGCTCGCGACCCTGCTGGAGCGGCGCGGCGCCCGGGTCGTGCTGGCCCCCGCCATCCGCCTGATCCCGCTCGCCGACGACGCCGAGCTGCTGGAGGCCACCCGAGCGTGCGCCGAAGGCCCCCTGGACCATGTCGTCGTCACGACCGGGATCGGGTTCCGCGCGTGGCTGGAGGCGGCCGACGGGTGGGGGATGCGGGACGCGCTCGTCGCGCGGCTGGCCGGGAGCGGCATCGTGGCGCGGGGCCCGAAGGCGCGCGGCGCGATCCGGTCGGCGGGCCTGCAGGAGCGCTGGTCGCCGGAGTCGGAGGAGTGCGCCGAGGTGACCCGGCGCCTGCTGGAGGAGGACCTCGCCGGCGCGCGGGTGGCCGTCCAGCTGTACGGGGAGCGGCAGCCGGAGCTGACCGGCGCGCTGCGCGCCGCGGGCGCCGAGGTGATCGAGGTACCGGTGTACCGGTGGTCGCCGGCCGAGGACGCCACGCCGCTGCGGCGGCTCGTGGGGCAGGCCGTCGCGGGGACGGTCGACGCGATCACGTTCACCAGCGCGCCCGCGGTGGCCGCGACGCTGGCCGTGGCCGCCGAGGACGGGCTCGAGGAGCCCTTGCTGGAGGCGATGCGCGGCCCGGCGGTCGCGGCGTGCGTCGGGCCTGTCACCGCGCAGGCGCTCACCGCGCGCGGCGTCCCGACCGTCCAGCCGGAACGCGCCAGGCTCGGCGCGCTGGTGCGGGCGCTGGCGTCGGATCTGCCGAGGCGCCGGGCGCGGCGGCTGTCGGTGCGCGGGTTCGCGCTGGAGCTGCGGGGGCACGCCGTCGTCCTGGACGGCCAGCTCCGCCCGATCGCGCCCGCGCCGATGGCGATCCTGCGGGCGCTGGCGTGGCGCCCCGGGCACGTGGTGTCGCGGGCGGAGCTGTGCGGCGTCCTGCCGAGCCGGGTCGTCGCCGGCGGCGCCCGCGCCGGGGACGGGTGGGCGCGGGAGACGCGGCCGCGTGAGGCCCGCCCGCAGGCCGACGAGCACGCGGTGGAGATGGCGGTGGCGCGGCTGCGGCGCGGCCTCGGCCGCCCCGGCATCGTGGAGACCGTCGTCAAGCGCGGCTACCGGCTGGCGTGCGACCCGCGTCCCGCCGAGCCGCTCCGGACGGGCACCGGCGGCTGACCTCGACTCCCGCCGCGCCGGCCGGACAGCGCCGTCCCCGGCGCGGTGGGCCCCGCCCCGGGCGGTCCTAGACGGCGAAGTCCAGCAGGGGGCGGGCGTTGCTGGGGTGCCGCAGCTTGGACAGCGACTCCTTCTCCAGCTGGCGGATCCGCTCGCGGGTCAGCCCGAGGGCCTTGCCGATCTCGTCCAGGGTGCGCGGCGTCCCGTCGTACAGCCCGAACCGCATCGCCATGATCTTGGCTTCGCGGGGGGACAGGATGTCGAGGGTGCGGCGCAGCTGGTCGGCCATCAGCTGCCGGTCCACCAGCTCGGACGCCTCGGGGCTGTCGGTGTCCTCGATGAGGTCGCCGATGCGGGTCTCGCCGTCCTCGCCGATGGTGGAGTCCAGGCTGATCGGCTGGCGGCTGGTGCGCAGCAGCTCGCGGATCTGCTCGGGGCTCTTGTCCAGCTCGATGGCCAGCTCCTCCGGGGTGGGCTCGCGGCCCAGCCGCTGGTGCATGTCGCGCTCGATGCGGCTGAGCTTGCTCAGCATCTCCAGCACGTGGACGGGCAGCCGGATCGTGCGGGCCGAGTCGGCGAAGCCGCGCTGTATGGCCTGCCGGATCCACCACATCGCGTACGTGGAGAACTTGTAGCCCTTGGAGTAGTCGAACTTCTCCACGGCGCGGATCAGGCCGAGGTTGCCCTCCTGGACGACGTCCAGCAGCGACAGGCCGCGGTCGGAGTACTTCTTGGCGACCGACACCACGAGCCGCAGGTTGGCCTCCAGCATGTGGGCCTTGGCGCGGCGGCCGTCGGCGGCGACCCATTCCAGGTCGATGCGGAGGTCGGGGGCGAGGTCCTCGGTCTCCAGCTTGTGCTCGGCGTACAGCCCGGCCTCGATGCGCTTGGCGAGGTCGACCTCCTGCTCCGCGGTGAGCAGCTGGCGGCGCCCGATGGCCTTGAGGTAGGTGTGGACGGAGTCGCCCATGGTGGTCGACTGGTCGTCCAGATCGGCCGGCTCGCCGGCGGCCTCGACCTCGGTGACGTCGAACCCGCCGTCGGCGTTGTCGTCCGCGGCGGCGGCCTTGCGGGCGGTCTTCGCGGCCGGGGCGGCGGCCTTGCCGTTGGCGCGGTTCCCGCGGGGGGCGCGCCTGCCGGTGCCGGACGGCGCCGTGCCCGGCGCGGCCTGGGCGGCGTCTCCGCCGTCGTGCTCGGCGGCGGCGGCCCTCTTGCGGGCGCCGTCGGCCTCACCGGCCAGGCTGATGCCGGCCTCGGACAGCTCGCGCAGGATGGAGCGCCCCTGGGCCGGGCTGATCCCGGCGGTCTCGAAGGCCCCCCTCACCTCGTCGAGCGAGAGGCGCCCTTGGGCGCGGCCACGCTTCAGGAGGTCGTCGAGCGCGGGACCCGCCGACTCCGTGAGCGGGGTCTCGACGGCGCTACGCGGCATGGGGACACCCCCCTCCCTTCGGTGTGTGAGTGCGGCGCGGTTCGTCGTTCGCTGGTGGCGCACGCACTTAACGGAACGTCGCACGGCGGGGTTCTTGTTCCCGGATCCCCGCGGCGGCGTGCCCATGGCGTGTGGAGGCGCGATCCGATAGGCCGCGGTGCCCGGAGGGGGCCGTTCCACACGGGCGGACGCGATCCGGATCGAATTTTACTACGTAAAGGCGGCGGGCTGTGGACATGACGTCCAACTCGCCGCGATCCCGGTTCATTCCACCACATCCGGTGCCGGGGAGCGGAGACGGGCGCGATCGGGTTTGCCGGACGCGAGCAGCGGGATGGCCTCCACCAACTCGAGCTCGCGCGGCGCGGCGCAGGCGGGCATCGTCTCGCGGACGAAGGCCCGCAGCTCCGCGAGCTCCGGTGCGCGCGGCGCGCCCGGGGCGGGGACCACGACGGCGGTGACCCGCTCGCCCCATTCGGGGTCGGGACGCCCGACCACGACGGCGTCGCGGACCCCGGGGTGGCGGGTCAGGACGGCGGCGACCTCGCCCGCGACCACCTTCTCCCCGCCGGTGTTGATCACGTCGTCCAGCCGGCCGCGGACGCGCAGCCGGCCGTCCTCCAGGACGCCCAGGTCCTGGGTGACGAACCACTCGCCGTCCCTGGCCTCGGCGGTCTCGGCCGGCCGCAGCCGGTAGCCGGTGAACAGCGACGGGCCGGCGAGGCGGATCCGCCCGTCGTCCCCGACCGCGGCGCGCATGCCGGGCAGCGGCGTCCCGTCGTAGACGCAGCCGCCGCACGTCTCGCTCATCCCGTAGGTGGTGAAGACGCGGGCACCCCGGCCGCGCGCCTCGGCGAGCAGGCCGGGCGCGGCGGCGGCCCCGCCCAGGATGATCGCGCCGAGCCGGGACAGGCCGGTTCCGGCGTCCAGCAGGCGGCGCAGCTGCGTGGGCACCAGCGAGACGTGGGCGCCCTCCGCCGCGGCGACGGCGCCGGGGTCGAAGCGGGGCGTGATGACCGGGTCGGTCCCGGCGACGAGGGAGCGGACGAGGACCTGCACGCCGGAGATGTGGCTGGTGGGCACGCAGCACAGCCACCGGTCTCCCGCCGCGGCGCCGATGCGGGCGAGCGTGCCCTCGGCGGAGTGGCGCAGCGCGGCGGCCGTCAGCTCCACGAACTTCGGGGCGCCGGTCGAGCCGGAGGTGGCGATCAGCACGGCGGTGCCCCCGGAGACGGGGGCGCACCCGCCGCGCGGGGTGTGCGGGACGAGGCCGTCCGGCGTCTCGACCGCGTCGGGGGCCAGGGCGTCCAGGACGCCGCGGAGCGCGGGAAGCGGCAGGTCGGGGGAGAG